>CAYTMR010000028.1:0-31275 GCA_964438855.1 uncultured Micromonosporaceae bacterium | reverse complement strand
AAGGCCTCCTCGGTGCCGAGGTCGTCGTCGACGGTGACCTGGCTTGCGTTGCCGCTCGAGGTGGCCTCGATGCTGCTCGTCATGTGGATTGGTGCTCCGAACGGATATTGTGTCTACTTGTCCTGACTATTACCGGCCACGGTGCCGGCAGCGTCGTGAACCTGCCGCTGGAAACCCGGCAACCGCTCCTGGCCCCGTGGTTCCCCGCAGCTGTGGACCTACACCCTGCCGAGGCCACGATTCACGAACGCATCGAACAGCTTACCGTGCGCTCACGTATGCCACGCAACCCCTCCGGATACCGGATCGGGTGACCACTAGCGTAACCCCGGTCGGGCGGCGACGTATGGTCAGCCGGGTGAGTGAGGCCGAACCGACCGTCACCGCCACCCGGCGGCCGGTGACCCCAGCCGAAGCCCGCGCCGCCAGTCGTCGCTGGTGGGATCAGGATGCCGACGCGTACCAGGCCGAACACGGCGATTTCCTCGGCGACGCCGACCTTGTGTGGTGCCCGGAAGGACTGCGCGAGTCAGAAGCCGGGTTCCTCGGGCCGGTCGCCGGGCGACGGGTGCTGGAGGTCGGCTGCGGCGCGGCGGCCGGTGCGCGGTGGGTCGCCGCCCACGGTGGCCACGCCGTCGCGGTCGACCTGTCAGCCGGGATGCTCCGCCAGGCCCGCGCTGCCGCGCCGCGAAGCGGAGTCACCGTTCCGCTGGTGCAGGCCGACGCGCTGGCGCTGCCGTTCCAGGATGCCTGCTTCGACATCGCCTTCACCGCCTTTGGGGCGATCCCGTTCGTCGCCGACTCCGGTGCTCTGATGCGGGAGGTCGCCCGGGTGCTCCGGCCCGGTGGACGGTGGGTGTTTTCAGTCACCCATCCGATGCGGTGGATCTTCCTCGACGATCCAGGCGAGGCCGGCCTGGTGGCGGTTCACTCCTACTTCGACCGTCGGCCGTACGTGGAGACCGAGACGGCGACCGGGCAGGTGCGCTACGTCGAGCAGCACCGCACTCTCGGAGACCGAATCCGGGAGCTCGTCGCTGCCGGGTTCGTGCTGATCGACCTCGTGGAACCGGAATGGCCGGAAGGACATGACCGGATCTGGGGCCAGTGGAGCCCTCTACGTGGCCGGATCTTCCCCGGCACGGCCATCTTCGTCACGCGCGCAACAGGCGCACCTGGGATAGAGTCGCCCTGATCTGGCGCCGCGGAGGGGAGGAGCCGGTGAAGGTCGTGCTGGCTGGGGGGACCGGTGCGCTAGGCCGACGGATCGCGGCCGACCTCGACTCCCGGGGCCACGAGGTCGTGATTCTGACGCGCTCCCCCGGCGCTGAGGTGCCGGGCCGGCAAGTCGCCTGGGACGGTGCCACCGTGGGGCCCTGGGCCGAAGAGTTGGCCGGCGCGGCGCTGGTGAACCTGGCCGGAGCTCTGGTCGACCGACGCCCCACACCGGCGAACACCGCCCTGCTGGCCCGGTCCCGAGTGGTGCCCACCCGGGCTCTCGCGACCGCAGCGTCCCGACTCGCTACACCGCCCCGAGTCTGGCTACAGATGAGTACCCTCGCGATCTACGGGGACGGCGGCGACGCGGTGCTCGACGAGTCCGCTCCGGTGGCCGACGGTCCGCCGCAGATGGCTGGGGTGGCACGGGCATGGGAGGCGGCGGCCGAGCACGCGGTCGCTGAACGGCAGGTGGTCCTCCGCACGGCGATCGTCCTTGATCGTGGCGTACCCGCCCTCGACCGCCTCGTTCGTCTGGTGCGCTGGGGGCTCGGCGGCAGGTTGGGTTCCGGGCGCCAGTGGGTCAGCTGGCTCCACGTCACCGACCTTCTGGCGGTAGTCCGCCGCTGCCTCGACGACCCGGCGATGTCCGGCGTGATCCACGTGACCAGTCCGCAGCCGGTACGCAACGCCGAGTTGATGGCGACGCTGCGACGGGTGCTACGTCGTCCGCCCGCCCCGCCCACACCTGCGCCCTTGGTCCGCTTGGGATCGGTGCTACTGCGCACCGATCCCGCACTGGCCCTGCTGGGCCGCCGATGCGTGCCTGGGCGGTTGCGCGCCGCCGGGTTCCCGTTCGCCTTTCCGGACCTGCTCCCGGCCTTGCGGGACCTCCTCGACTAGGCTCCGGGGGCCACCGCCGGCAGGGTGGTGTGCGCCTCCGCCAGCTCCGGCACCGGAATCACCACGACCGGGCAGCTCGCCTTACGGATGCACTCCTGTGTGACTGAGCCGAGCACCGTCTGCCACACCCGACTATGGCCGTGACTGCCGAGTACCAAAAGGTCGGCGCCGCGCGCCGCCGCGGTCAACGCGTCGGCTGGTCGCCCTTCCACCACCTGACCGGAGATCGGCAGGCCCGGAGCCACCGCCGCGATCTCCTGGGCCTGGACATCTTCGGCTCGGCGGCGGAGATCGTCTGGCGGTAGGTCCGTCTCGTCGTCCCATCGCCATGCGGTCACCGCCTGCACGGTCCCCCCGCGGGTAGCGGCTTCGTGCGCCGCCCACCGCAGTGCCCGGTGGCCACCGTCCGATCCGTCGACTCCGACCACGATGCGGTAGGTCGCGTTCATCGACGCCCCCTCGTGTCGACCGGCCCTGCGGTCTTACTTCCCCCGGTCGGCCACTGCTCACACCTGGGTCGACCCAGCCGGAGCGCTCGCTCGCCGCAGCAGCAGGGCCCGTTCGCGTTCGTTACGGGTCAGCGCAGCCGCGCGCCGGAACTCCGTCCGCGCCTCGTCCCACCGACCGAGCTTGGCCAATAGGTCTCCCCGCACGCTGGGGAGCAGGTGGTACGAGCGCAGGGCGGGCACCTCGACAAGCGCGTCGACCAACTCCAATCCCGCTGCCGGCCCGTAGGCCATGGCGACGGCGACTGCCCGATTGAGCTCCACCACCGGCGAGGGATAGATGTCGACCAGCTTTTCGTACAGCTTGGCGATGCGGGACCAGTCGGTCGCCTCCGCGGTCAGGGCCCGTGCGTGACACGCCGCGATGGCCGCCTGGAGTTGGTACGGCCCAGGCTCGATACTCAGCGCCTCCGCACGTTGCAAGGCGGCTAGGCCGCGACGGATGAGCACCCGGTCCCACCTGGATCGGTCCTGGTCCAGAAGCAGCACTGGTTCGCCGGCGGCGTCGACCCGCGCGCGCAACCGAGAGGCTTGCAGCTCCATCAACGCCACCAGACCGTGCACCTCTGGTTCGCCCGGGATCAGGCCGGCGAGGACTCGACCGAGGCGTAGCGCCTCCTCGGTGAGACTCGGCCGAGTCCAGTCCGGCCCGGCCGTCGCCGCGTACCCTTCGTTGAAGATGAGGTATACGACCTCCAGTACTGAGGCGAGCCGGGCGGGGCGTTGTGCTGCCGTCGGCACCTCGAACGGCACCTTCTTCTCGGCTAACGTGCGCTTGGCACGGACGATCCGCTGGGCCACGGTGGACTCCGACACCAAGAAGGCGCGTGCGATCTCCCCCGTGGTCAGGCCACCCAGGACCTTGAGGGTGAGCGCCACTCGGGCATCGCTGGACAGGCAGGGATGGCAGGCGGTGAACACCAGCCGTAGGAGGTCGTCATCGATGTCGTCATCGACGAACGCCGCTAGGTCGGGCTCGGTCGACGTGGCCTGCGCCGAGGCGAGGAGTGCCAGCCGGTCTGCGTAGCGTTGGTCGCGGCGGATCTGGTCGATGGCACGGCGCTTGGCGACGGTCATGAGCCAGGCCCCCGGGTTGTCGGGAACCCCCAGGCGCGGCCATTGTTCCAAGGCCGCGACCAGCGCCTCCTGAGCGCACTCTTCGGCTAGGCCGATGTCCCGGACGAGTCGTGTCAAACCAGCGACGAGTCGCGCCGACTCCATTCGCCAGACCGTCTCGACGACACGTTGCGGGTCACCGGTAGCCACGCCTACCTATCCAACCACCATCGTGGCGATCGGTAGGCGTGGCTACACGGGTCAGCGCTGCGTGGCCTGGGACCGCAGCCGCTCTTCGCGCTCGCGCAGTTCTGGCGTGAAGGCCTCGCCGAAGTCGTCCGGTTCGAACACCGGTCGGATCTCGACCTCGGACTCTTCACCAGATGGGTTCGGCATCCGCTTCACCCACTCGATCGCCTCCTCCATCGAACCGACCTGCCACAGCCAGTACCCGGCGACCAGCTCCTTGGTCTCGGCGAAGGGGCCGTCGATCACCGATCGATCCTTGCCGGAGAAGCGCACCCGCACACCACGCGAGCTGGGGTGCAGCCCGTCACCGTCCAGGAGCACCCCCGCCTTGACCAGCTCCTCGTTGTAGCTGCCCATCGCGGTGAGCATCTCTTCGCTCGGCATCACGCCAGCTTCTGTGTCCGGGGTCGCCTTGACGAGAACCATCACGCGCATCTGGTGTTTCCTCCTCTTCGTGCTGGGTCTTCCCAGCCTCACCAACGCGTCGATCCACGCGGCCTGGAATCGACACCACCGCCGACCCACGGAGTGTGTTCTACATCACATATCTGATGGATAGTCGCGGCGACCCAACAAGCTCACGAGCTGCGCGGCGTTCCGCTGCGCGAAATCGCGGTAGCAGTTGTTGAAGAGCGCATGGGTGCGGGACGTCTGCTCGGCCAGGGTACGCAGCCGCGGAACCCACTCACGCAGCTCTTTCTCGGTGTAGAGATAGCCGAACCGCTCGTAGATGTTGCGGCTGGTCCACTTGTCGCTGTGACCGTGAAAGCGGACCACCGCCAGATCGGCAGTGGCGGCGAGCACCGGTGGCACCGAGGACCGGTGCCCCTGCGGCATGTCGACACAGACGTACGCGATCCCGTGTCGGCGTAGGTGGTCCAGCGTCTCCTGCTCGTTGTCGCCCCGAAACCACGACTCGTGCCGGAACTCCACCGCCACCGGCAGTGGGGCGCATCGCCGTACCACCTCCACCAGGTAGTCCTTGTTGTCGCGGCGGATCGTGAACCACGGCGGGAACTGGAACAGGATCGCGCCGAGCTTGCCTGCCTGCTCCAGCGGTTCGAGCGCGGAGAGGAAGCGGGTCCACACCTCCTCGTAGGCCTGCGTGGACAGGTCGCCTGGGTAGAGGTGGCGCTTGTCGGTCTGCGGCCGGAGGTCCCGGTACAGCCTTGATGGGCTGGTGGGATGGCCAGTGAGCAGGCTGAATGCCTTGACGTGGAAGGTGAAGGTCGGCGGTGTGCGCTGGGTCCACAGCGCCACGGTCTGCTCAGCCGGCGGCGCGTAGAAGGTGGCGTCGACCTCGACCAGAGGAAACCGGCTGGCGTAGTACCGCAGACGCCCCTCCGGTGTGTCGACGCCGGCTGGGTACCACCCGGACTCGAGCAGGGTGCGGTCGGTCCAGGAGGCGGTCCCTACCCTGATCTCCCCCACCGCTTCAGTATCCGGCCCGGACTGGGCTGATGCGTCCAGAACCTCTGATCTATCTCATAGGACCTCATCCCTCAAGATATTCAACAATCTCGTCGATCCATCGCCAACGTAGCAATCTTGCCGCTGATGGCATGATCAACGCGAGAATTCCTATATCATGAGAATTTCTCTTATCTCGCAGAACGCAAAATTTTGTCACATTCACCCTGGGGCTCTTATACGTTCGGTAACAGCTCGACAACATGTCGAAGCACCTAACCAAGTGGAGGAGAGCCCATGTCGACCAAGTTCCTCAGCAAGGCAGTAGCGGCCGCGGCCTTCGGCGGCGCGTCCCTGCTGATCGCCTCCCCCGGCATCGCGCTGGCCGGGGACGTCGACCACAACCGCCACGAGCGCAAGGACGGTTGGGTCTACGCGTGGCCGGGTCAGGTCAGCCCAGGTGACACCGTCACGATCGTAGAGATCTGCAAGAAGCCGCAGGAAAACCCGTGGGTCTGGTCAGAGGCGACCGGCAAGCTGTGGCTGGAGCCCCGGGCCGCTGACGCCGACGAGGACGAAGACGAGAACGGCGAGAACGATCGCAAGGGCGGCAAGGACCGGAAGGGCAAGCACAAGCACAAGGGTCACAAGGGTGACCGGCACGGTGACATGTCCCGGGGCGAGGACACCGAGGACAGTGACCGGGGAGAGGACCGCAAGGGCGGCAAGAAGCACCGCAAGTTCTTCTTCGAGGACAACACCTTCGACGGCGCCATGAGCCTGGACTCCGCCATCGAGTACGAGGAGATGGCGGTCTACCGCGACGGGCCCCGGGACTGGGACCGCAAGGACAAGAGGGACAAGAAGGGCTACCAGGACGACAGGGACCGTAAGGGTAAGAAGGGTCAGCGGGACGACTGGGGCCGCAAGCACAAGGGAGAGGACACCGACGGGAAGCGCCACGACAAGAAGCACAAGAAGCACCCGTGGGCGTACTTCGCCGAGGCTGAGATCCCCGCTGAGATCGAGCCTGGCGTGTACAAGCTGAAGGGCTCCTGCGGGGAAGGCAAGCTGATCGTCACGCCGGTCGGCTCAGTCGACGCCGGCTCTGGCACCACCACCACCGCTGACACCGCCCTGCTGGCCAGCGGTGCCGGCATGGTGGCGGCGGCGGTGCTCGGTGGCAGCGTGCTGCTGCGGAGGCGTACGGCCGATGAATTCATCGCCTGACGGGGCGATGAGGGATAGGGCCGGCGGCCGGCGCGGGTTTCCGTGGCGTGCCGCCGGCTTCATCCTCATCACCCTCTACGCAACGACCGGCCTCGGCCTCATGCTCGCGGCACTACCGGGTCGCCCACTCGTGCCACCGCAGCCGGATCCGGCTGCGGCGCCGTCACCGCGACCAGCCTATGAGGGCAATCTCTTCGGTGACCTGTCGAGCAGGGGCCCCCAGGAGGACCACCGCGGACCCGAGGAGGAGGAACCCCGTGAGGACCTCGACGAGGCTCTCATGGACTTCCCACCACCGCAGATCGGTGGATTGGAGCGCTCACGACCGGTGGCGGTGAGGATTCCGCGGATCGGTGTCAACGCCGGAATCATTCCGGTTGGGGTCGACGAACAGGGTGCGATCGAAGTACCACCCTTGGAGCACGCGTATCTCGCCGGCTGGTACGAGCGAGGGCCGAGCCCAGGTGAGGTCGGCAACGCGGTGGTGGTCGGCCACGTCGACTCCTCCGCGCTCGGAGGCAAGGCGGTCTTCTTCGAACTCGGCGCGCTCCGACCCGGGGATCAGGTCGAGGTCGCCCGCGAGGACGGCAGTGTCGTGCCGTTCATCGTCGAAGGGGTGGCTTCCTTCCCGAAGGACTCCTTCCCCAGCGACCTGGTCTACGGTCCGGCGAGCCGCCCGAGTCTACGCCTCATCACCTGCGGGGGTCAGTTCGACACGGCCACCGGTGACTACCGGGACAACGTCATCGTCTTCGCCACACTCGACGAGTCACGCCAACCGCTATGACTGTCAGTAATCGAACAACTACGCACGTTAGGCTGACAGCATGGCCGCGAGAGGGGGGATGCCCGTGATCGTCGGCCGGAGCGCCGAGGTGGGAACGCTTCGGGCACTGGCCGAGGAGGCTGCGGGCGGTTCCGGAGCCGTAGCGGTGATCGAGGGGGATCCCGGCATCGGCAAGACCACCGTGCTGGACGCGCTCGCTGAGGAGTGTGATCGACTCGGCATGCGCGTTCTGCGGGGCGCTGCGGAAGAACTCGAGCGACAGGTCCCCTTCGCGGCTATCGACGCCTGCCTCGGCCTTCGGGGCGCCGCACCCGACTCCGACGCCGCAGCGGTGGCGGCGGCCCTGCGCGGACAGCAGGCGCCGGGCCGCGCTACCGCTGCCGCGAGCCGGGAAGTCGCGATCACCGAAGAGATCCTCGACCTGGTCGAGCGCTGGTCGACCGACAGGCCGTTGGCGCTCCTGTTGGACGACGCTCAGTGGGCCGATCCCGCCAGTCTCCTGGTCCTGCATCGACTCAGCCAAGGCATCGAGACACAGCCGATCCTGTTGGTCATCGCTGCTCGGCCGGCGGTGGCCGAAGAACCGATCACCGGTCTCCTACGCGCGCTCGACGCCCGCGGGGCCCGCATGATCCGACTCGGCCCGCTCGACGAGGCGGCGGCGGCGACCATGGTCGAGCACCTGCTCGGCGCGACTGCCGGTTCTGGTCTGCTCAAACTGGTCGCCGGAGCCGGCGGCAATCCGCTGTACATCTCGGAGCTGGTCGGCACGCTGTTCCGAGAGGGTGTCGTCACACTTTCCGACGGCGTAGCGGATGTCAGCGACGCCGTGATCGAGTCAGGCCCGGGTTGGATGCCGCGTTCGCTGGTCGAGGCGGTGGTCAAGCAACTGGACTTCCTACCACCCAACGCTCGGGAGGCACTCCAGATCGCTGCGGTGCTTGACCAGAGCATCGACGTCTCGCTGCTGGCCACGGTCCTCGACATCTCCGTGGTGCAAGCGTGGGCGATCGTGCACGTGGCGATTCGGGTCGGCCTGGTGGAGGACATCGGAGAGGAGCTGCTCTTCCGCCACAACCTCATTCGCCGGGCCCTGGCCGAGAGTCTGCCGATGCCGGTGCGGGAGGCGGTGCAGCGGCGCGCCGCGGAGGCCCTCGCCGAGAGCGGAGCGCCCCCGGAACGGGTGGCCGAGCACCTGCTCGCCAGCTCCGGTATCGACACTGCCGGGGTCGACTGGCTGCTGCGGTCGGCCGAGGGCCTGATCACGCGGGCGCCCGACCTGGCGGTGGACTTGCTACGCCGTGCGCTCGCCGCCGGTGTCGGTGACCTCGATACCGTACGCTTCCGTCTGACCCAGGCTCTCCTGTGGGCGGGACGCTTGCACGAGGCCGAGCAGGCGGCGCGCGAGGCGTTGGCCGGCAGCCGTAACCGCTCTCGCGAGGGAGCGCTGCGCTGGTTGCTGGCTCAGACCCGCTTCCGCCAGGGCCGTCTGTCCGATGTGGTGTCGACGGCGAAGCTCGCGACCGCGTCCCCCCGGTTGACCGAGGCGCAGAAGGGGCGCTTCCACGGCCTGGCCGCCATCTGCCTCGGCTTCTTGCGACGCTTCGACGAGATGGAGGTCGAGGCTGACAAAGCCAGCCTCGCCGGGCAGCGTAGCGACGATCCCGCCGCCGCCGGCTACGGCCACTACGCACGTGCCAGCCTGCTGTTGGCGCGTGGGCGGCCCGCCGCCGCGCTGGAAGAACTCGACCTCGCCACGGCGCGATTCGGTCAGGACGCCGGCCCGGTCTACCAGGCCGATCTCGAAGGGCTGCGCGGCTACTGCCTGATCCAGCTGGATCGGTTGGCGGAGGCCGACGCGGCGCTGGCAGCGGCGGTACGCCGCAATCTGCGCGCCGGCGGTGTCTATCCCGCGCTCGACCAGGCCGGGCGGGTGTTGGTGCGGCTGTTGGACGGGCGCTGGGACGATGCGCTGGCCGAAATCCGGACCGGCCTGGAGATGCCCGACCCGTTGGGTGGCTCGGCGACGGTGCTGCGGGCGATCGAAGCGCTGATCCTGGCGCACCGAGGCACGTTCCACGAGCCGGCGGACGAGGTCGTCCTGCCGGGATTGCAGCCGGCAGGATTCCTCGGCTTTCTCGCCGCCTGGGCACGGGCCACCGTTGACGAGATCCACGGACGAGTGGACGCAGCCGTAGACGAACTCCAGCGGTACCGCACCGAGAACCGGGACGTGGCACCGGCAGCTCTGCTCGGACCGATCTACCCGGACCTGGCCCGCCTCGCCGCGGCCACTGGCCGCCAGGCGCTGATGCAAGAGATTGCAGATGTGACCAGTTCGCTCGCTGCCTGGGAACCGACTCCGAGTCGACGAGGTGCGGCGGATCTGTGCCGTGGACTGCTCGACCGGGATCCCGACCGGCTGGCCGCGGCCGCGGCGGCCTTCCGGGAGGCTCAGCAGCCGCTGTTCGAGGGGTACGCCGAGGAGAACGCGGCCGCGGTGCTCGCCGAGTCACGGCATACCACCGAGGCTCGCCGACGACTGGAGGCAGCGATCGCACTGTACGAACGATTGGACGCGGCCTGGGACGTCTCTCGTGCCGAAGGACGGCTACGCACCGCTGGGGTGCGCCGAGGGGTGCACGGCACCCGGAAACGGCCACGGCAGGGTTGGGAGTCCCTCACCGAGACCGAGACCCGGGTGGCGCTTCTGGTCGCTGAGGGCTACTCCAATCCGGACATCGCCGCCCAGCTGTTCATTTCCCGGCGCACCGTGCAGACCCACGTGTCGAACATCTTGGCCAAGCTGAATCTGAGTTCACGGGTGGAGCTGGCGGTGATCGCCGCTGGACGGGATCGCGCGGCCGAACGCTGACGGATCGCACGAACGACGTAGCCAGCGGGTGTATACATCATGTGTATACCCCCGGTGTATAGTTGCCGCCATGTCACTCGGACACACCTTTCTGGGCCTCCTGGAAGGCGGCCCCAGCTACGGGTACGAACTGAAACGCGCCTACGACGAGCAGTTCGGGCACACCCGACCTCTGCCCTACGGCCAGGTCTACGCCACGTTGTCCCGGCTGCTACGTGACGGGCTGGTGGTCGTTGAGGGCATTGAGCCAGGCGAAGGCCCGGAACGGAAGCGGTATGCCGTCACCGCCGCCGGAGTCACCGACGTCAAGGCTTGGCTCGCACGTCCTGAGAAGCCCGAGCCCTACCTGCAGAACACGCTGTACACCAAGGTGGTGCTGGCCATCCTGACCGGACGCAGCGCGCAGGACCTGCTCGACCGGCAACGCTCCGAGCATCTGCGCCTGATGCGCGAGCTCACCCAGCGCAAGAACACTGGTGATCTCGTGGACGCGCTGGTCTGTGACCATGCCCTGTTCCACCTCGAAGCCGACCTGCGCTGGCTGGAACTGACTGCGGCTCGGCTGGACGACTTGGCAGAAAGGGTGCGTCGATGACCATGCTGCTGGAAGGTGTCGGTCTGCACAAGACGTTCGGACCGACGGTGGCGCTCGCCGGGGCCTCGGTGCAGCTGCGGGCCGGTGAGGTGGTGGCGATCATGGGGCCGTCTGGCTCCGGAAAGTCCACGCTCCTTCACTGCCTGGCCGGCATCGTGCGGCCGGACGCCGGAACGGTCCGCTACGCCGGGCGGGACCTCTTCGCGCTCTCCGACCGACAGCGCAGCGCTCTACGCCGCACCGACTTCGGTTTCGTATTCCAGTTCGGACAACTCGTGCCCGAGCTGACCTGCCTGGAAAACATCGCCCTGCCGCTCCGGCTGGCTGGGGTGCGCCGACGCGAGGCCGAACAGCAGGCCCGCCGGTGGCTAGACCGGTTCGAACTCGACGACATCGCCGGCAAGCGGCCCGGCGAGGTCTCCGGCGGTCAAGGTCAACGGGTAGCGGTCGCCCGTGCACTGGTCACCGGTCCTCGCGTCGTCTTCGCCGACGAGCCGACCGGAGCCCTCGACTCTCTGGCGGGCGAGCAGGTGATGCAACTGCTGACAGGAGCTGCGGCCGAGACCGGCGCAGCGGTCGTTCTCGTCACGCACGAACCCCGGGTCGCCGCCTACGCGGCCCGGGAGGTCGTCGTGCGCGATGGCCAGACTCGAGTCATGGAGCCGGCGCCGTGAGGCCGCGTTGGTTCGCCGACGTGCTCCTGGGTGCCCGGCTCGGGCTGGCCACGGGGCAGGAAGGCTGGGTTCGCACCACGCTGACCGCGATCGGGGTGGGCCTCGGGGTCCTACTGATGCTCCTGGCGGTTTCGGTGCCGGCCATGATGGAGGCCCGGGAGGCTCGCAGCTCAGCCCGCGATCTACCCACCCAGCAGGCGGCCCGCCCGGCCGAGGACACTCTCCTGGCGCGTGCTGCCGGCATCCGGTTTCGTGACGGGGTCATCTTCGGGATGGAGGTGCAACCGGAGGGGAACGCCCCTCCCCTCCCGCCCGGTCTCGACGCCTTGCCCGGCCCGGGGGAAATCGTGGTGTCACCGGCACTCGCCGACCTGCTCGCCTCACCCGACGGGGCCCTCATCAAGCCGAGGCTCGATTACCCCGTGGTCGGGACGATCGGTCCCGACGGCCTCACAGGCCCCGCCGAACTCGCCTACTACCTCGGCAGTGACACGCTGGACGACACCATCGCCTCACGGATCGACCACTTCGGTAACGCTGGTCACGGCGTTCCTTTCCAACCCCTGCTGGTCGTTCTGATCGTCATCGGTTTCGTGGTTCTCCTGCTCCCCGTGGCGATCTTCGTCGCGGTCGCGGGCCGCTTCGGCGGTGAGCAGCGCGACCGCCGGCTCGCCGCCGTTCGGCTCGTCGGCGCGGACCAGTGGATGGCTCGCCGGATCGCCGCCGGCGAGGCCCTCGTCGGAGGAGTGGGCGGAGCCGTGGCGGGCGGAGTGCTGTTCCTGGCCGGGCGGCCGTTCGTCGAACAGGTGACGGTCTGGGGCGTCGACGTGTTCAGCTCCGATGTGCGCCCCCATCCCGTGCTGGCCGGCCTGGTCCTGCTCGCTGCCCCGGCTATGACCGTGGCGGTCACTGCGCTGGCGCTACGCCAGCTGATGGTCGAGCCCTTTGGGGTGGTACGCCGTGTCCCGAGCTGCCGGCGCCGGCTGTGGTGGCGTCCACTCGCGCCGGTTCTCGGCCTGGTACTGCTGTGGCCGCTGCGTGACGGACCGCTGGACCTCCGAGCCGTCGAGCAGGTCCAGCTCGCCGCCGGGGTGATCTTGCTCTTGATCGGTGTCGTCACGCTGCTGCCGTGGCTGGTCGAAGCGGTGGTGCGGCGGCTCGGCGGTGGGCCGGTCGCCTGGCAGCTCGCGACTCGTCGGCTTCAGCTGGGCGGAGGCACCGCCGCCCGGGTGGTCAGTGGTGTCGCCGTCGCCGTAGCCGGTGGCATTGCGTTGCAGATGCTCTTCAGCGGGGTCGAGAAGGATTTCGTCTCCCGTACCGGGGCGGATCCCGACCGGCCACGGGCGGTGGTGGCCATGCCAGCGGGTTCTGCATCGATCTCGGCCACCGAGCTGGCCGACCGACTCGCTGCCACCACCGGGGTGCAAGCCGTATCTGAAGTCACGCTGACCTTCTTGAAGGACGGGACCGCGGACGGGGAGGGCTTCCACACCGTGCCCGTCGCCATCGGGGACTGCCACGCCCTGAGAGCACTGGCGCATGTCGGTGACTGCCGCGAGGGAGGCGTATTCCTCGTCACCGACGAAGGGCAGCTGGGACTCGCGCCGGGGCAGCGACTCCCCACGATGACAAGTGAGGGAGAAGGACCCGAGTGGACCATCCCGGCCACGGCCGACGATGCCTCGGCCCGCGCGCCGCTGGGGCCCTTCCACGTCGGTATCGCGGCCACCCCCGCCGCGGTGGCCGGTTGGGACTACGAACCGTGGGAGCTCCTGTTCTACCTGGATCTGGACCCAGCGATACGGGATGCGGTGGAGCACGTACGCAACACGCTGGTGGAGGTGCAAGACCAGGTCTACCTCGGTATCGAGCAGACCACGGTTACCGATGAGCAGTTCGACGCCGTGCGCCGCGCCCTGCTCGCCGGAATCACCGTGACGTTGTTGCTGATCGGGCTCAGCCTGCTCGTCAGTACCCTGGAACAGCTGCGTGAGCGTCGACGGGCACTCGCCGTCCTCGCGGCCTTCGGCACTCGGCGCTGGACACTGGGGGCGTCGGTGTTGTGGCAGACGGCCGTGCCGGTCGTTCTCGGGCTCGCCCTCGCGACCCTGGCCGGCACCGCGATCGGCGCCTTGCTGCTCGTCATCGTCGACCGGCGACCGGCGGTCGACTGGGCCAACGTGCTCGCCGTCAGCAGCGTCGGAGCAGGCATGGTCCTACTCACCACCGCGCTGAGTCTGCCCGCGCTGTGGCGGCTCATGCGGGCCGAAGGACTACGCACCGAATGAGGCTGTGCCCCGCACCGCCCTCACGGCGGTGCGGGGCGGATCGACTCGCCAGGTCGACGGGGCGCTGATAGGTTCTCCACGTGGACGGGTGTAGTACCCGGCCGGGTGACACCCCGGCCGACCTCCTGCCCTCGGCACACCGCTGCTTCCCCCTCGAAGCCTGCCCGGACGGTTACCTATGAGCGCCTACGGGTGGCAGCTACTCCTCATCGGTGCGCTGTTGGTCGTCAACGGGCTCTTCGCAGGCAGTGAGATCGCCCTGGTGTCCCTGCGGGAGGGACAGCTGCGGCGGCTTGAACGGCGTTCCCGCACCGGCCAGGTGGTGGCGCGTCTCGCCCGCGACCCCAACCGGTTCCTCGCCACCATTCAGATCGGCATCACCCTCGGGGGGTTTCTCGCCTCCGCGACCGCCGCGGTGAGTCTGGCCGAACCACTACTGCCGGGACTGTCGTTCCTCGGTGCGGCGGCGCGTCCCATCGCGGTCCTGGTGATCACACTGGTGCTGACGTTCCTCACCCTGGTGGTCGCCGAGCTGGCGCCGAAGCGGGTTGCGATGCAGTACGCGGAGCGGTGGGCACTGCTGGCCGCGCGACCGCTGCTGGCCCTGGCCATGGTCACGGCGCCTGCGGTGTGGCTCCTCGGGCACGCGACCAATGTCGCGGTTCGCCTCATGGGCGGTGATCCGGCCAAGCATCGCGACGAGATGACCCCGGCCGAGTTGCGGGATCTGGTCGCGGTCCACCGTGGCTTCACCCCCGAACAGCGGCTGATCATCGCCGGAGCGGTGGAGATCGCCGAGCGGCGCCTGCGTCAGGTCCTGGTTCCACGTCCTGCGGTGTTCACCCTGGACGCCGACACTCCGATCGACACCGCCCGCACCACGCTGGCCGCCTCCGGTCACTCCCGCGCCCCTGTGGTGCGTGACCGCAACTTGGACGACACCGTCGGGGTGGTGCACTTGCGTGACCTCGTCACCGCGCCATCCGACGCGGAGCTGGTCGACCTGGTCCGCCCCGCGTTCCTGTTGCCGGACACCGTCTACGCGGCGGAAGCACTGCGCCGCTTCAAGACCGACCGGCAACAGTTCGCCCTCGTCGTCGACGAGCACGGCGCGGTCAGCGGGATCGTGACCCTGGAAGACCTGGTCGAAGAGGTGATCGGCGAGATCTACGACGAGACCGACGTGGACGTTCAGGCGGTGCGGCGTGAGGCGGACGGCTCGCTGCTGCTGCCGGGTACGTTCCCTGTGCACGACTTACCCGACATCGGGGTCTACCTCGACAACCCGCCCCGTGGCGAGTACACGACGGTTGCCGGGATGGTCATCACCGCACTGGGCCACTTGCCCACCCAGGCCGGCGAGACGGTCACGATCGACCGGTGGACCGCCCAGGTCACCTCGGTGGACCGGCACGCGGTGACGGGAGTACGCCTGCGTAGCGCGCAGTCGGCCGAGGACTGATGCTGCGGTGGTGTAACGGAGCCCACCACGGGGAACCAGGCCGGCGTGGAGACCGCCTTTCCCCTCCCAGACCATGCGCTACCGGCCGACGACCGGGTCAGCGTGGTGATTGCGACCCGGGACCGACCGGACGAGCTGGCCCGAACCATGACGGCACTGGCGGCGCTGCGGCCCCCGCTGCCGATCATCGTGGTCGACAACGCCTCGGCAGGCTCGGTGATCCGTCCCTGGCACTATCCGGGGCCGGTCCGTGTGGTCACTCTCGAGCGCAACCGAGGCGCCGCCGCACGTACCGTCGGCGCACGATATGCCCGCACCCCCTACGTCGCCTTCTGCGACGACGACTCGTGGTGGGCCCCGAACGCTCTGACGGTCGCCGCGGACGCGCTCGACCAGCATCCGCGGCTCGCGCTGGTCGCGGCCCGCGTCCTGGTGGGTGCGACCGAGCGGTCCGACCCGACCAACGACCTGATGGCACACAGTCCGCTGCCGGGTGATCCCACGGTGCCGGGGCGTCCGGTGCTCGGCTGTGTGGCCTGCGCGACGGTGGTGCGAAGGGAGGCGTTTCTGCGCGTCGGTGGCTTCAGCGAGCTCCTCTTCATCCGCGGGGAGGAGACTCTGCTCTGCTACGACCTCGCCGCCGACGGTTGGGAACTGCGATACCTCGAGCAGGTCGTCGCCCATCACCATCCCTCCCCGACGCGACCCGAGCGATGGCGGCAACGGGCCCTTCAGGAGCGCAACCGAGTGCTCACCTGTTGGCTGCGGCGTCGCCTGACGGTCGCAGTGGCCGCCACCGGACGACTGGTCACGACCGCATCCGGCGACCGGGCTGCCCGGGCGGCGCTGTTCGGGGTGCTACGGCGGCTGCCGACGGCCTTGGCCGCCCGCCGACCCCTGCCACCGAACCTGGAGTGGGCTGCCAGTCTGCTCGACGACGCGTCGAACCCGCAGGCAACGTCGGCGGCCGTGGCTCGGCCGCGCGGCGCCCTCACGCCTTCCTGACCGCGGCTACCCGCGGCGCAGGAGCGCCAGAAACATCGCGTCGGTGCCGTGCCGGTGCGGCCACAGTTGCACGGTGGGCCCCTCCCCTAGGCTGGGCATCCCTGGTGGTAGGTAACGCCGAGCGTCGAGCAGCTCGGTGGGGTGCGGGCTACGCCGGCGTGCTTCCGCGAGGCTCACCTGGGTCTCCGCGACGTGTGGCGAGCAGGTCACGTACGCCACCAGGCCTCCCGGCCGAACGGCCTCGATCCCTGCGACCAGTAACTCCCGCTGCAACCGGGTGAGCACCGGCAGGTCGCTGGGGGTGCGTCGCCATCTGGCCTCCGGTCGACGGCGCAGCGCCCCCAGGCCGGTGCACGGGGCATCCACCAGCACTCGGTCGAACCCGCCAGAGGGCAGATCGTCGCCGCGCCCGACGTCACGGCCGTCGGCGTGGCGCACGGTCACCGGGAAGCCACGCACGGCCCGCTCCACCAGCCGCGCCCGGTGCTCGGCGACCTCCACCGCGGTGACGTTCGCGCCGCGCTGGGCCGCGAGCGCCCCAAGCAGCGCCGCCTTACCGCCCGGACCTGCGCACAGATCGAGCCAGCGCTGCCCGGCCCCGTCCTCCGCCACCAGCGCCAACACCACCAACTGTGACCCCTCGTCCTGGACGTGGGCGCGACCCGCACCGACCGCGGGTACGTCGGCTGGCGCACCACCTGGCAGGTAGACCGCGTACGGGGAGAAGGCTCCTGGGGTCCCGTCGACCTCGTCAGCCAAGTCCACCGGGTCGATCCGCCCTGGACGCGCGCACAGGTGGACCGGCGCCGGCTCGTTGTTCTCCGCCAGTGCCCGGGCGGTCTCAGACAGATCCCCACCGAGTGCGTCCGAGAACGCCCGCACGATCCACTCCGGATGGCTGTGGACGACCGCGAGGTGCCCCACCGGGTCGGTGTCGAAGGCGGGAGCCACCTCCGCCAACCACGCGTCCAGCGGCTGGGTGCTGATCCGGCGCAGCACGGCGTTGGTGAAGCCACTGGCCCCCGGCGCTACGGCCTGGGCGAGGCCCACCGTCGCCGAGACCGCCGCGTGGGCGGGCACTCGGGTGAACAACAACTGGTAGGCACCGAGCCGAAGGACGTCGCGGGCCGGCGGGTCGATGCGGTCCATCGCGCGGTTGGCGGCCACCGTGATCACCCTGTCGAGAGTGCCGCGCCGACGCAGGGTGCCGTAGACGAGTTCGGTGGCGAAGGCGGCGTCGCACCCCCTCACCTGCGCCTTACGCAAGATGGTGGGCAACGCCAGGTTGGCGTAGGCATCGTCCCGGTGCACGGCAGCCACCGCGTCGTAGGCGGCCATGCGCGCGGCGTCCACGGCGGGGCGCCTATGCGGTGCCCGGTCTTGAGGCCTACCCGGGCCGCGCCGGCCCCGGCCTGTGCGCCCGGGGCAGTGCGGAACGGTCATGTCAGGCGCTCGCCGGGCTCGATCCGCGCGCCACGGGCCCAGTCCACCGCAGCCATCGGTCGACGCCCGGCTGGCTGTACCTGGCCGAGTGCCACCGGCGTGGTGGCGGTGCCCACCAGCACCCGCGACCGTTCCACCCGCAACTCTCCGGGTGCCAGCGCGTCCTGGTCCTCGACCGGACGTACCGGGCCTAGCTTGACCCGCTCGCCTCGCAAGGTGCTCCACGCACCCGGCGCCGGTGTCCCCGCTCGGATCCGCCGGTCGACGGCGAGCGCCGGCTCCGACCAGCGCACCCGTGCGTCTTCTGCGGTGAGCTTCGGCGCGTAGCTGACCCCGTCAGCTGGCTGGGGAACCGCCCGAGCGGTGCCGGCTTCGATCGCGTCGAGCACGTCGACGAGCAGCCGCGCCCCGCTACGCGATAGTCGGTCGAGGAGGTCACCGGCGGTGTCGGTCGGTGCGATCGTCTCGGTGACGGTACCGAAGACCGGTCCGGTGTCCAGTTCGACCTCGAGTTGGAACACACTGGCACCGGTCACCTCGTCGCCACGGAGCACCGCGTGCTGCACCGGAGCCGCACCCCGCCATGCCGGTAGCAGAGAGAAGTGCAGGTTCACCCAGCCGTGGCGAGGGATCGCCAGCGCGGCGGGCGGTACCAGCGCGCCGTAGGCGACCACCGGCACACAGTCGGGCGCGAGCGCACGTAGTCGGTCGAGGAACTCAGGCTCTTTGGGCCGTGCCGGGGTGAGCACCTCGATACCACGCTCGTCGGCCCACTGCCCCACCGGGGAACGCACCAGCCGGCGGCCACGGCCCGCTGGCGCGTCGGGGCGGGTGACCACAGCCACCAACTCATGACGCGATTCGGCGATGGCATCCAGGCTCGGCAGCGCGACCGCCGGGGTGCCGGCGAAGATCAACCGCATCGCGTCAGCCGCCTAGGCCGAGCGGGCTGGCGTGTGGGCTCACTTTGATCTTGGGCGGCGCGGCGGGGTCGTACCACTCCGCGTTGCGAATCTGGCGCATCGCCTCTCGGCGCCGCTGCGGGTCGAGCCGGTCGAGGAACAGCACCCCGTCCAAGTGGTCGGTCTCATGCTGCACGCAACGGGCCATCAAGCCGGTGCCCACAAGCTGGACCGGTTCCCCGTACTGGTTGAAGCCCTTGGCCACCACGTTCATACGCCGCTTGGTGTCCACGTAGACCCCGGGGATGGACAGGCACCCCTCCGGGCCGTCTTGCTCCTCGTCGTCGGGGAAGTCGAGCTGGGGGTTGACGAGGTGACCGACCACGCCGTCCACGTCGAAGGTGAACACCCGCAACCCCACTCCGATCTGAGGAGCCGCCAGGCCAGTCCCGTTGCGATCGCGCATGCTGTCGATCAGGTCGGTGACGAGTTGGCGCAACTCTTTGTCGAAGTCGACGACCGGCTCGGCCGGTGTGCGCAGCACCGGGTCGCCGAGCAAGCGGATCGGCAGGACAGTCAACGGCCACTCCTGTCGTGGGGAAAACTACCGAACGGCAAGTCTACGCAAAGGCCGACGCGACGGTGGCGCCACTGCGGCGATCACAGGAGTTCCAAGGGATCGAGCTGGATCCGGACGGGGTCGGTGTCCTTACGCACGCTCCGGACCCCGGCGGCAGTGTGCAACGCGGCGGCCAGCGCCAGACCAGCTGCGCGAGGCACCCGCACCAGCACGCGCTCCTGGTCTGCCCCGACCGGCACTGGTCCAAGCACCTGCGCCCCTTCCGGCAACGCGGTGACCGCCAAGAGCTCGGCCACCGCGGCCGGACGGCCGGTGAGAGTGGCGACCCGCACCGCCGGCGGGAATCCGAGCGAACGTCGTTCCGCCAGTTCCCGCTCGGCATACCAGCCGGGATCGAAGCGCAGCAGCGCCTGCACGGTGGGTAGCGCCCCGTCAGCGACGACGACCACCCGGCCCCTGGATGCCGCGGGACGGGCCAGCGCCGCGGCCGCGAGCCACCGACGGAGGGTCTCCTCACCGGCCCGCAGATCAGCCCGCGTCAGCAACGCCCACGTGTCCAACAGAAGGACCGCACCATACCCCCCCTCGGCCACGGGCTCCGCCCCGGGGGTGGCGACGACGAGGGCTGGCCGAGCCGGCACCACGGACAGCACGTCGTCACGGCCGGAGGTGCGCACCGGCACCCCGGGGAACGCCCGACCCAGCTCCTCCGCGGTGCGCCGAGAGCCGGTGACCGCAGCGCGCAGACCACGCGCACCGCACTCGACACATACGTACCCGACGGCCGGACGGGCACACCAGCGGCACGTCGGGACCGCGCTGGCCGAACCCAGCGACAGTGGCCCGGCGCAGTGGTGGCATCGAGCCCGGGTGCGACACCGCACACACGCCACCGCCGGGAGGTAGCCGCGGCGCGGTACCTGCACCAGTACCGGCGCGCCAGCGGCCAGCGCCGAGCGAGCTGCCTGCCAGGCCACGGTCGGCAGGCGGGCGGTGGCGGCCGCTGGGTCCCGGGCGAGTTGGGGGGTGTCGCCCGTCGGGGTGACCGCCGGAGCCCGACTGCGCAGCGTCGCCCGGGTCGCGGTGACAGGGCGTGCCCATCCGGTCTCCACCAGCAGCTGCGCCTCCGCGGTGCGGGTGTATCCCGCGACGAGGGCGGCGGCGCCGCCGAGTTGGGCTCGTATCAGGAGGATGTCGCGGGCATGGGGGTAGGGAGCCCGGGGCTCGGCGTGCAGGTCGTCCCCGTCGTCCCAGATCGCCACGAGGCCCAGCCGCTCCACCGGAGCCAACGCCGCGGCACGGGTGCCAGCCACCACCGGGACCTGGCCGCGGCTGGCGCGCAGGAACGCACGGTAACGGCGGGCGGGACCGAGGGCGGCCGACAGGGCGACGTGGCGGTCCGGGCCGAGGACCGCCGTCAACGCCGCGTCCAGCCGCTCGAGGTCCCGCGCATCGGCGACCACCAGAACCGCGCCGCGGCCGGAGGCGACCGTCGCCGCCGCCGCCTGAGCCAGCCGGGTGTGCCAGTCCTCACCGGGCAAGGCGGACCACACCGCTCGCGGCGAGCGACCGTCGGCGAGCGCGCGTAGCAGCGCCGCACCGGCCGGGTAGTCCCGCCAACCCGCGTCGCTCACCGTCACCGGTGTCGACGGGGGTGCGGGACCGGGCGGTTCGGCCTCGACCCGGGCGTGTCGGGGCGGCACAGCGAGGCGGAGCACGTCGGCGAGGTTGCCGGCGTAGCGCCGGGCCACCGCTCGAGCAGCGGCGAGCACCTCGGGGTGCAAGATCCGCTCCGGCGATACCACCCGCTCCAGGAACGACAGACGCCCGGGATGCTCGGAAACGTCGCGGCGGTCCAGCAACCAGCCGTCCACCAGCTGGCCACCGAACCGGATCCGCACCCGGGTGCCCGGTTGCGCCGCCTCGTCGTCGCCGGCCGCGACCAGGTAATCGAAGGGCCGGTCCAGGTGTGGCAGTGGAACGTCCACGCAGACCCGCGCCACCGGCAGCCGGTCAGCCGGTCGCCGGTGGCGCGCAGCACGGGCGGTCACATCCGGGGCGCCCCGCTAGGAGACGGCGGACTTGAGGTCGGCGGCCCGGTCGGTGCGCTCCCAGGTCATGTCAGGCAGCTCGCGCCCGAAATGCCCATAGGCCGCGGTCTGCTGGTAGATCGGCCGCAGCAAGTTCAGGTCACGGATGATGGCGCCTGGACGCAGATCGAAGACTTCCAGAATGGCCTTCTCGATCCGCTCGGGGGCGACTGTCTCGGTGCCGAACGTGTCGATGCTCAGGCTCACCGGCCGCGCCTTGCCGATCGCGTACGCCACCTGCACCTCGCAGCGCTCGGCGAGCCCGGCGGCGACGACGTTCTTCGCCACCCAACGCATCGCGTACGCCGCCGAACGGTCGACCTTGGAGGGATCCTTGCCCGAGAAGGCGCCACCGCCGTGGCGCGCGTACCCGCCATAGGTGTCGACGATGATCTTTCGACCGGTCAGACCGGCGTCGCCCATCGGGCCACCGATCTCGAACCGTCCCGTCGGGTTGACCAGAAGTCGGTACCCGTCGACCTGCAGCCCAAGGCCCTCCAGCTCTGGCGCGATGACGTGTTCCCGGATATCCGGGGTGAGCAGCTCCTCCAGCGAGATATCGGCGGCGTGCTGCGAGGAGACGACCACGGTGTCCAGGCGCACTGGGCGGAACCCTTCGTACTCCACCGTCACCTGGGTCTTGCCGTCGGGGCGAAGGTAGGGGATGGTGCCGTCCTTACGCACCGCAGTGAGGCGGCGGGCCAGCCGGTGCGCCAGCGCGATCGGCAACGGCATCAGCTCCGGCGTCTCGGAGCAGGCGAAGCCGAACATCATGCCCTGGTCCCCGGCGCCCTGACTGTCCAACGGGTCGGTGGCGCTGCCGGTGCGCTCCTCCAGTGCGTGGTCGACGCCCTGAGCGATGTCCGGCGACTGCGAACCGATCGAGACGCTGACGCCGCAGGAGGCGCCGTCGAAGCCCTTCTTGGAGGAGTCGTAGCCGATCGCCAGGATGGTGCTCCGCACGATCTCGGGCACGTCGGCGTACGCCTTGGTGGTGACCTCCCCGGCCACGTGCACCTGACCGGTCGTGATCAGGGTCTCCACCGCGACCCGGCTGGTGGGATCCTCAGCCAAGAGGGCGTCGAGCACGCCGTCGCTGATCTGATCAGCGATCTTGTCAGGATGACCCTCGGTGACCGACTCGGAGGTGAATAGGCGGCGGCGTGTCACAGCGCTCCTTAGTGTGCTCGGGACGTCGCGTCCCACGGACATCAGTTTGTCAATCCGCCTCGGAATGCCGAGACCTGCTCCCAGCGGAGATTATCCAGCACCCACCGTCGTCGCAGAAGAGCGGGCACGCCGATCTGTCATCGATGTGTCAGTCACGTCGCCCCTAGTCGTGACACCACAAGATCCCAGACGGCGTCGGCGAACTCGTCCTTGGACGACTCCGGAATCGGGGTGCTGGATCCGTCTGTGGCCAGGACCACTCCGCGGTTGGTGTCGGTCCCGAAGCCCCGCTGCCGGCCGGACTCGTCGGGGCCGACCTGGTTCAGCACGATCAGATCCGCCCGCTTGCGTGCAAGCTTGGCGCGGGCATGCGCCAGTGCCTGGTCGCCTCCGACGGTCTCGGCGGCGAAGGCCACCAGTACCTGACCGGGTGGCTTGGCCAGACCCAGCTCGGCGGCGATGTCCGGGGTGGCGACCAGGTCGAGGGTCAGCGTGCCGTCCCGACTCTCCTTTGTGATCTTCTCGGTGGCGTACCCGGCCGGGCGGAAGTCGCACGGTGCGGCGGCCATCACCACCGCATCGGCCCCCCGCGCCGCCGCCAACACCGCCTGCCGCAGCTCCTCGGTGGTGACCACGCGCTGCACCTCCACCCCGGTCGGGTCGGGCAGCGCCACGTTGGCCGCGATGAGACGTACGGTGGCGCCGCGGGCCACCGCAGTACGCGCGAACGCGAAGCCCTGCTTGCCGGAGGAGTGATTGCCGAGGAACCGCACCGGGTCCAGTGGTTCGCGAGTGCCGCCGGCGGTGACCACGACGTAGCGACCGGCAAGGTCCTGCCCGCGGTCGGCGCCGGCGAGTATCCGGCTGACGACGGCGAAGATCTCCTCTGGTTCGGGCAGGCGTCCCTTCCCAGTGTCGGCGCCGGTGAGGCGACCGACTGCGGGTTCCAGCACCGTGGCACCACGGGCCCTCAGCGTCGCCACGTTGGCGACGGTGGCGGGATGCTCCCACATCTCGGTGTGCATCGCGGGTGCAAACACCACGGGGCAGCGCGCCGTCAGCAGAGTGTTCGTGAGCAGGTCATCGGCGATTCCCGTGGCGGCCTTGGCCAACAGGTCCGCGGTGGCCGGGGCGACCACGACCAATTCGGCGGTCTGCCCGATCCGCACGTGCGGCACGTCATGGACGTCGCTCCACACGTCGTCGGCGACCGGTTGGCCAGATAGTGCCGCCCACGTGGGTGCGCCGACGAACCGCAGCGCAGCGGCCGTGGGCACCACGCGTACGCTGTGTCCGGCCTCGGTCAGCCGTCGGAGCAGCTCGCACGACTTGTAGGCGGCGATGCCGCCGCCTACACCAAGGACCACACGAGCCATTGCGGCGATGCGCTGGCTCAGGTGGACTCGACCGGCTCAGCGGTGAGCAATCCTGCGTTGATCTCTCGCATGGCGATGGAGAGCGGCTTCTCCTGTGGCGTCGTCTCCACCAGCGGGCCGACGTACTCCAACAGGCCTTCGCCGAGCTGACTGTAGTAGGCGTTGATCTGCCGTGCCCGCTTCGCCGCGAAGATCACCAGAGCGTACTTCGACGAACTCTTCTCCAACAGTTCATCGATGGGCGGGTTGGTGATTCCCTCGGGGTTTGCGACGGTTCCAGCCACAATATCCTCGCGATCTCCGATGATCTTGTATGGCCGCACTGTCATCAAGCTATAACAGTGCGGGCGAGCCGAGCAATCCTACCAACTCGTCCGCAGCGCGTACGACGTTGTCGTTGACCACCGTAACGTCGAACTCCGGCTCCGCCGCCAGCTCCTCGCGGGCGTGTTCCAGTCGACGGCGAATCGTCTCCGGATCGTCGGTGCCCCGCCCGATCAGGCGGCGCTTGAGCTCCTCCCAACTGGGCGGGGCGAGAAAGACGAGCTGCGCCGAGGGCATCGCCCGGCGAACCTGCCGTGCTCCCTGCAAGTCGATCTTCAGGAGAACCGGCTCGCCTTCGCGTAGGCGCGCCTCGACCGGATCACGCGGCGTGCCGTAGAGGTTGCCGGCGAACTCGGCCCACTCCAGCAACCGCCCGGAGCGGATCAACTCCTCGAACTCCGAGCGGTCCACGAAGTGGTAGTGGACCCCGTCGACCTCGTACGGCCGCTTTGGTCGGGTCGTGACCGACACCGACAACCACACCCACGGCGAGCGCGCCCGGATCAGCTCGATCACGCTGTCCTTACCCACCCCGGACGGGCCGGACAGGACCGTCAACCGAGCCGCCGGGCGCGTCTCCTCCACCACGTGCTTATCCACTGCTCGTTTTTACCCGGTCCGGCGAGGCTTATGCTGCGAACTCGCCGAGGAGTGCCTTGCGTTGCTGTTCGCCGAGGCCCCGAAGCCGCCGGCTCTCAGCAATCTTCAGCTTCTCCATGGTCTGGACGGCCTTGACCTTGCCGATCCCCGGCAGGGCCTGCAGGACGCTGGAGACCTTCAGCTTACCGACCACGTCGTCCTGCTCCGCCTTGTCGAGCAGCTCGGCGAGGGTCAACTCGCCCTTCTTGAGCTTCTCCTTGAGCTCGGCCCGGGCCTTGCGGACCTCGGCGGCCTTCGCGAGCGCGGCCGCCCGTTGTTCGGGGCTAAGTGTTGGGAGGGGCACCAGTTCTCCTCAGTCCCTGCGCCGGGTCACCCGGCACAACGTTGCGGAAGGTAAAAATACGTGAAGCCGATCCCGCTGCGCCTCCCGTGGCGCATGGGACCAGCGCCGGGAAAACTAGCGGTCCGAGAGCGTTTCGGCAACATCGCCACGCCATGATCCGCCTGTCCCGAAACGTGCCGATCGTCACACCCGGCTCGCGAGCGCCGCATGGCAAGCGTCACGCACCCGCTCCGCCGCCGCGCGCAATTCCGCCGGGCTCGGACCCGCCGCGAGCACCTCCCGCGAGTACGACGGCACGACGACGACGCTGGGATCGGGGAAGCGCGACGCCAGATCCTGCGGTTGGCCGCCCTGCGCACCGAGGCCAGGGCACAGCACCGGACCGTTGAGCCCGGACAGGTCCAGTCCCGGATCCACCGCAGTCACGCCGATCACCACACCGACGCTTCCGAGCCCGTCGACACCCTTGTTGAGCTGGGAAATCTCATCCACCACGTGCTGCGCGACCGGGCGACCGTCGGGTAGTCGGGCATGCTGGATGGTCGATGCCTCGGGGTTGGAGGTGAGCGCCAACACGAAGACTCCACCACCGTGCGCGCGTGCCCGATCCACCATTGGGAGGAGCGAACCTACTCCCAGGTAAGGGCTCGCGGTGATGGCATCGGCATAGAGCGTGCTGGATGGATTGAGGTACGCGGAGGCGTACGCCTCGACGGTCGAACCGATGTCGCCTCGCTTGCCGTCCACGAGCACCAACGCTCCCGCAGCCCGCAACCGACCGATCGCAGCCTCGAGAACCGCGATTCCACGCGAGCCGAAGCGCTCAAAAAAAGCAACCTGAGGTTTAAAGATTGCGACCCGATCAGCTAGCGCATCGACCACCGTTTGGGTGAAGACCTCTAGTCCGTTCGGACTATCGTCCACGCCCCATCGGGCAAGCAGAGCGGCGTGTGGGTCAATGCCCACGCACAAGGGTCCACGGGCATCGAGGGCTGCGCGGAGTCGCGCTCCGAAGGTCTCAGTCACCGACCCATCCTTTCATCGGGACTTGCGCCGATCGCACGTCTAGGCACCAACCGGACGCATACCAAGCGTTCGGTCGACCGCTGCGAAGACTGCCGCCACGATGGTGCGCAGGTCCGCCTCGGAGACCACGTACGGGGGCATGGTGTAGACCAGGTCACGGAACGGGCGCAGCCACGCACCGGCGGCCACCGCCGCAGCCGTGGCGGCGGGAACGTCGACCGGCCGGTCCACCTGCACCACCCCGATGGCGCCGCGGACCCGCACGTCCACCACTCCCGGCCGCTGCCGCAGCGGAGCTAGTCCGGCGGCTAGACTAGCCTCGATGCGCGCCACATCAGCCCGCCATCGCCCCTCCTCGAGCAGGTCCAGGGAAGCGTTGGCGACCGCGCAGGCCAGGGGATTGCCCATGAAGGTCGGACCGTGCGCCAGCACCGGCACCTCGCCTTCGCTGATGCCACGCGCCACCTTCGGGGTGCACAGCGCCGCCGCGAGCGTGAGGTAGCCCCCGGTCAACGCCTTACCGACGCACATGACATCCGGGGTCACCCCGGCGTGGTCCGCGGCGAACATCGCCCCGGTACGTCCAAAGCCAGTGGCGATCTCGTCGAAGATCAGCAATACATTGTGCTCGTCGGCGAGTTCGCGCCACACCGTCAGGTAGCGGGGATGGTGGAAACGCATTCCTCCGGCGCCCTGCACCACCGGTTCGACGATCACCGCGGCCAGCTCTCCGGCATGCCGGGCGATCACCTCGCCCATGTACGCGGCGTATTCGGGCTCGAATTCGACCGGCGGCGGATCGAGGAACACCTGCTCCGGCAGCACCCCTCGCCACAGCGCGTGCATGCCGCCCTGGGGATCGCACACCGACATCGGGTGGAACGTGTCGCCGTGGTAGCCCCCGCGCCACGTCAGCAGCCGGCGCTTCTCGGGTCGGCGTAGGGAGCGCCAGTACTGCAGGCACATCTTGATCGCCACTTCGACGCTGACGGAGCCGGAATCGGCGAGGAAGACGTGCTCCAAACCCGCTGGTGCAATCTCGACCAGTCGGCGCGCGAGCCGGACCGCTGGTTCATGCGTCAAGCCGCCGAACATGACGTGGGCCATTCGCCCCAGCTGCTCGCGTACGGCGGCGTCGAGCACCGGGTGCCGGTAACCGTGGATCGCCGCCCACCAGCTGGACATCCCGTCGACCAGCTCCCGCCCATCGTGCAGACGCAGGCGTACACCCGAGGCTGACTCGACGAGGTATGGCTCCGCGGCCGCGGGCATGGGACCGTACGGATGCCACACGTGGGCCCGGTCCCAGGAAAGGATCTCCTCCGGGGTCACGGGCTGAGTCTGGCACGGGCCACCACGGGCCCTGCGGGTGGGCGTCAGCCCCGCCAACCCTGCGCGACCCGCCGCACGAGTCCTGGGCCCCGGTAGACGAAGCCGGTATAGAGCTGTACCAAACTAGCGCCGGCGTCGCGCATCCGCGCCGCGTCGTCCGGATCCATGATTCCGCCGACTCCGATGATCGGCAGCTTGCCACCCGTCTCCTTGTGCACGAACGCCACCACCTGTCGAGCGCGCTCGGTCAACGGCCGCCCGGACAGCCCACCGGCCTGCTCTGCCCGGGCAGCGTCGGCTGGTGACAGGCCGTCCCGCCGAAGCGTCGTATTCGTGGCGATCACCCCGGCGGCGCCCCGGTCCAGACAGACCTGCAAGGCGTCGGCGATGGCGTGGTCGGTCAGATCCGGTGCGATCTTCACCAGGATCGGCTTCTCGCCCACCAACGCGGTCAACAGCGCCTCCAGGTGGTCGCGGTCCTGGAGGGCGCGCAGACCGGGCGTGTTCGGTGAGGACACGTTGACCGCGAAGTAGTCGCCGTACTGCCGCAGCACGCGGTAGCTGGCGAGGTAGTCGGCTACCGCGTCCTCCAACGGCGTGACCTTGGACTTCCCTAACGAGATGCCCAACGGCACCCGCAAGGGGCCGCTGGCGGCCAACCGGTCGGCCAGCGCTTGCGCACCCTGGTTGTTGAAGCCCATCCGGTTGATCAAAGCCTTGCTTGCCGGCAGTCGGAACAGTCGAGGACGTTCGTTGCCCGGTTGCGGATGTCGGGTCACCGTGCCGACCTCGACAAATCCGAACCCCAGCGCCGGCCAGGCCGGCAACGCCAATCCGTCCTTGTCCATCCCGGCGGCGAGGCCCACAGGGTTGGGGAACCGCAGGCCGAACACGGTCGTCGGGGCGGACACCGCGTAGCGACGACGCAGCGCCGCCAGGACAGTCGGACGTCGGGACAGCCAGGCGAGTCGGCGCAGGGTCCACTCGTGCGCCGACTCGGCGTCTCCCCCTCCGATCCGGAACAACGCCGCCCGGACCGTCCGCTCGTACCACACTTGCTCCGCTCTCCTACTCGTCGCCGCGCGTCGTCACTTCCCCGCACCCGGTGGCGCCATCGCGGCGAGCCGGGCACGGGTGGCCTCGTCGCAGAGCGCGCCGGCCACACCAGCGGCGTACGCGTCGGCAGCGGTCATCCCCAACGATTCGGCGAGCTCGTACTCCCGGGCGAGGTCGGTACCGAACATCGCGGGATCGTCGGTGTTGATCGTGCAGGGGATTCCGGCCGCGCGCAGGCGTGGCAGCGGATGCTCAGCGAGCGAGGACACCACCTTGGTGCGCAGGTTGGAGGTGAGGCAGACGTCGAGGACCAGGCCGCGGTCGACGATCTCCGCCACTACCGCGGGGTCCTCCACCGCGCGCACTCCGTGCCGGATGCGGGCCGGCTCGTACGCCAGGACCTCTCGGATGGATTCCGGTCCGGCGCTCTCACCAGCGTGCGGTACCAGCGCCAGCCCGCCATCGCGGGCGATCTGGAACGCGGTGGCGTACGGGGCCACGGGCGAGGCAGTCTCCATCCCGCCGATGCCGAATCCCACCACGCCTCGGTCGGCGTAGCGTACCGCCTGACGCGCCGCCTCCTCGGCCACCGCGGGGTCGACGCCGCGGTAGATCTCCGGTGTCAAACGGACCACGACGCCGTACCGCTCCTGTGCCTCGACGGCGCCCTCGGTGTAACCGGTGAAGATCTCCGCCCAGTCCACGCCACGCTGGGCCCGCTCCGCCGGGGAGAAGATGCCCTCGACGTAGACCGCCCCCAGGCGTGCCGCCTCGGCGGCGTACTCCACCACCACCTGCCGGAAGTCGTCGGCGGTACGCAAGCAGTTGGTGGTGAGGATCCACACCTCGATGAACTGGGAGAAGTCGGTGAAATCGTAGAGCTTCTCCCACTCCTCCACCGTCTGGGCCGGCAGTGGCTGGGAGTTGCGGCGGGCCATCTCCAGCAGGGTGGCTGGCCGGACAGTGCCTTCCAGGTGCACGTGCAACTCAATCTTGGGCGCGGTCACACCGCCTCACCCTACCGATCGCGCCGGCTGGACCCAGCGCCGCCCGAACAGGAAGATCACTGGCAATGTGAACAGCAACGGCCCGACGATCGCGAGCGGCCGAGTCAGCCACCACGTCACGGTGATGTCAGCCGGCCGTTCATCCACTGTGTACCAGCCAAGCACCCAGAACACGAACAGCGACAACGCCATGCCGGTGGTGTGGAACAGGTACAGCGGCAGGGCGAACCGGTTGATGGTCCGGTTGACCGCTGCCCAGCGCGGCCGGGTCAAGGCGCGCTCCATCGCCAGCCGCAGCAGCTCCACGACCCCGACCTGGAACATCAGCAACGCCACGATGACGAAGGTCGGCGGGGCGAGATTAGAGAACTTCTCGCCCGGCACCCCGACCATCGAGCCTGGGTAGAGCCCAGAGAACACCAGGCCACTGAGACCGAACAGCCCTGCCCACAGCAGCATCCAGTCGGTGCGGCGAGGGGCCCTGGTCACCTCCGAATAGAAGAACCCCGCCTGATGCGCCAGTCCCCACACCAGCACCATGTTCAGCCACCCGATGGCGGGTACTCCGTAGCGAAACCGCAAGACATCGACCATCATCACCGCACCGCCCAGCCACACCAACGCCAACACACCGAAGCGCCGGTGCAGCCACAGCGCCGCTGGCAGAAGCGCGACGAGCATCAGGTAGACGGCGAGAAACCACAGCGGGCTCACCACCAACAGGACCGCCCGACCGATCCACTCCAGGTCGAAGGACACACTCACCAGGAATCCGAGCACCGCCCAGACGAGCAAGAGCGCCGCTCCCGGCGCCGCGAGCCGACGCAGCCTGCGCACGACGAACTGGCCCAGACCGACCCCGCGTCCACGTGCCCGCCGCCAGGAGCACAGGTGCACGTATCCGCCGATGTAGAAGAACAAGGGCATGACCTGCAGCAGCCAGGTGAGCGCCCAGAAGCCATCGAGGAATCCCAACGGGCTGGTGGCCCGCGGCCCGTCGTCGCTCCAGTAGAGCAGGGTGAAGGCCCAGTGCCACACCACCACCACGAGCAGGCTGAACGCGCGGAGCCAGTCCACGTACGCGTCTCGCCCGCTGCGCGTGCCGGGCGCGGACACTGAGCCGGGGAAGCCGCCGTGGTCTGCGGCAGCTTCCCCGGACTGGCGGGGATCAGGCATGAAGGGCGGCGTGCAGGTCCTGCAGTGGGCGGACCGCCATGTCACCGCGGATCAGCGCCTCGATGCCCATCACCGCGGCCGCGGCGCCGGGCACGGTGGTGACACAGGGAACGTCGGAGGCGACCGCGGCGCTACGGATCTCGTAACCGTCCTGACGTGCGCCGGCGCCCGAGCCCTGCGGCGTGTTGATCACTAGCGCCACCTCGCCGGAGGCGATGACCGACACCGCGTCTCGACCGTCCCCCTGATAGTGCTTGCCCACCAGCTCGCACTCGATGCCGTACCGGCGCAGGACCTCGGCCGTGCCCGCGGTCGCCACGATCTCGAAGCCGAGGTCGGCCAGCCGCTTCACCGGGAAGATCATCGCCCGCTTGTCCCGGTTGGCGACCGTGACCAGGACCTTGCCCGAGACCGGCAGCGATCCGTACGCCGCCGCCTGCGACTTGGCGAAGGCGTGCCCGAAGGAGATGTCGATCCCCATCACTTCTCCGGTCGACTTCATCTCCGGACCGAGGAGCGAATCGACCCCCTTGCCGGCGCGGGTGCGGAACCGCTTGAACGGCAGCACCGCCTCCTTGACCGCCACCGAAGC
>CAYTMR010000027.1:0-31604 GCA_964438855.1 uncultured Micromonosporaceae bacterium | reverse complement strand
GAGTTTGCCGCGGTTGCGGGGGCCGGCTCGGCCTCCGATTAGTCCACGGCCGGTGGGGGCGGCGCCGCGGGTGCCGCGGCCGCGGTTGCCTGGTCGTGGTGGGTGGCCGGTGCTAGGTCGGGGGGCTCCGGTGCAGTTGGCTGGCCGGGGGTTGCGTGATGTGGGCCGGTCGGTGGGTCGCCGGTTGAGTCCGAGTCAGTTTCGGCCGTCTCGGGTGGTGGCGGCGCGGCGGGCGGTGGTGGAGCAGCGTCGGCTGGTGCGGGAGCAGTTGCGGCATATTGTTGATCTTCGCCGTTCGGGTGTGCCGGTGCCGCGTAGTGCGTATGACCGGTTGGCGCGGTTGCGGTCGGGGCAGATGCGGGAGGCGTTGACCCGGAATCTGGATGATTTGTTGCGTGGCCGGCCGTTGGGGCAGGCGGGTCGTTCCGGGCTTTCCCGGGCTGATGAGTTGTTGGCTCGTACGACTGCTCGTCAGGTGGTTGATGGTGGGTTGACCACGTGGCGGGGGATGCGGTCGGCGTTGGTCGGCTATGGGGTGCGTAGTGCGTTGACGTTTGGTGTGGGGGGATGGGTGATCCAGGAGGGGATCACGCATCTGTCGCTGGCCCAGTTGGGGATCAAGGGCTATCAGAGCAGCTTTTCTCATTTGGCGTCGGCGGTGGTGGGTGCTGGGTTGGGTGGGGCCCCGTTGGCGTTTAGTACCCGCACGTTGGGGATGACTTTGCTGGGTGGGGTTGGTGGTGGGCTGGGCTACTACGGGGCGATGTTCACCGAGTTCGGGTTGAACCCGAACGTGCCTTGGGCTGATGTGAAAGAGCAGATGGGCCCGTTGTTGCTGCGTGCTGGTGGGGCGGAGGATCTTCGCCAGGCCATCCTGCAAGGGGCCGTGGGGGGCACGTGGGAGCGGTTCATCGGTGAACACGGTTCGTTTGGTGATGCCCGCCAGTCGGCGTCTGATTTCGGGTTGCTGGTCAACGGGTTGACCACCCCGTCGGTGTCGGCGGCTCCGGTGCCTACCTTCGGTGTCGCCAGTGTGGACTCTCTTCTGCAAGGGGCACCCACCAGCCAGGGTGTGGCTGTGGGTAACCCCACCACCGGTGGGCAGGCCACCACCACCCAAGCACCTAGCAGCCCGACCACCCAGCAAGCCGCCCAGCAGCACACCCCACAACAAACCCAACAACAGCCCGCGCGTAGCCAGCAACAGCAGAGCCAGTCACCCGACGAAACCCGCAACGACACACCAAAGACCACCACGCCCGTCACTGCCGCACCACAACCAGCACCACCAGCAGTACAGGTCGACACCGCACCCCCACCGCCGTCGACCGAACCCACGCCGGCACCGGCTGCACCATCGACCCAGCCGCCGACCACCGAGACTGCGCCACAACCATCTGGCCCACCCACCCCACCACCGAGCGGTCCTACCCCGCCTACCTCGTCGTCGGCACCGTCGCCACCGAGCATGGTCGCGTCCACGTCGACTGACACGGAACCTCTACCGGCTGCTGAGTCCAGCCCATCGGTGGGTTCGCCGTCGTCGGCCGAGCCCGCATCGCCTGTCTCTGTGGATTCGTCGTCGTCTGCTGAGGTTGTTTCTTCCCGGTCGGTGGGGGTGGATGGGCCGTCGGTTGTCGAATCTTCGCCGGCTGATGGCGACGATGCTGTGTCAGTGTCTGGTGACCCGGATGCGCGGCCGCCTGCCGAGTCGGCCACAGCGTCGAAGGACGAACCCGCTACCACACCGGCCGGTTCGTTGCCGGTGTCGGATGGGCCTGGGGCTGAGTTGTTTGAGGCTCCGGTATTGGCCGGTGATGGGGTGCGGGTGTTTGAGGGGTTGGATTGGTCAGATGGGTTGCGGGATGCGGTGGTGGAGGTGGTGCAGCAGGCGTGGGGTCGCCAGGGTGATCCGGCGGTGTGGAAACCGGGACCTGCCGGGTGGTTGGTGCAGGGTGAGCATGACGGCCGTTCGTTGGTGGTGATGCTTGACGGTGACGGGGTGGTCCGTGACGCCTGGCAGGGGGCATTTTCCGACTCGGTGCGGGTGTCGGTGGACGAAGCCGTGGCAGGGCTGCACGCCGCGTTGCGGGCAGCCAGGGTGGTGGACGCCGACAGTGGCCTGGTGGCGTTGAGGCTGCCGAGCGGGTCGACTCTACAGGTGAGGGTGGCGGTTGACCCGAACCTGGGTGAGGGTGCGGTGTTTGTGCAGCAGCCTGGGTTGGAGTTGACCGCATCGGGGTGGCGGCAGGTCAGCCCGGCCACGGTGGTGGTGTCGGCGACGGTGCGTGCTGACCAGCGGGAAATCGCCCAGGACATCGCTGACTATGTCGGGTTCGCGGTGGCCCGGTTGGATGCGGGGTTGCCTGGGCCGCTTGCGGGTGCCCCGGTGCGTGCTGATGCCGGGCGGGCACCGGCACCGCACGGGGCGCGGGTAGGGGACGTGTGGCAGCTACCGGCGCCTGAGCTGGTGCAGGTCGACACACCCCCGGCAGACTCCAGTGACCCCAAGGCCGGTGACCGGCTGGTTGAGGTGTTGTCCCGGCTGCAGTCCGGTCAACGACCCGATGCGGTGGTGGCTGCCTTGTCCGGTGATCCCAGGCAGGGAGTGAAGCTGGCCCGGTTCGAAGATGGCACCACAGTGGCGTTCGTGGTGGAAACTACCCCCGATCTGCCGGCTGGGCAGGTGGAGGTGACCTCACCACCATGGATGTTCGACGGGCAGGGTATGCGCCAAGTAGGCCAACCAGCCCGCATACGCCTATCCGACCACCTTCCCACCGGTGACGCTGCCGCTGACGCCCAAGTAGACACCATGGTGCAGACCGGGCTGACCCGGCTGCGTGACACCCTTCCCACAGCGGCGCGTGACCACCACGTGTACAACGTGTTGGATCTGCAAGAGTTGGCTACCACACTGCACGACCTGGCCACCGACGACGGCCAGATGGTGGCAGTGTTGCCTGACCCGCTGGTGACCCGACCCGACTCCCGCGGTGACTTCCTCATCCGCCTACCCGACAACACCCCCCAGTGGCCGCAGCGGGTACTGGACACACTGCACCAGGCCGGCTACCACAACCACGACAACAACACATCCGACCACGGCCCAGCGGGAATAGTGGTCCGGCTCCACCCACCCGGGGCACAGCCCACCAGCCAACCCATCACACTACGGCTACTGACCCCACAAGCCCTCGACACCTACCAAGCCCTCACCCAACACACCAACGGCCGGCTCACAGACCACACCATCACCCAACGACTCACCACACACCACCACCCCGGCCCCGACGCTGCCACCACCAGCAAGCAGCAACCCACCCAACCACCAAGCTTGGACGCCACGACACCGCTGCCGATGGCCACCACCGGCGCGATCCCAGGCCACGCACCCACCCCAGACACGATCGCGCACGGCACCGTGCGTATGGAGGACCACCCGGACTTTCCCGCGTTGAAACAGGAACTGGAGGAGCTCGGCTACTCGCTGGTCCCTGTCGAAGACAAGTCGGATCCTCCGCATGTGGCGGTCCGTCACATCTTCGACAGCTCGGGCAATCGGATCCGCATCGAGAGAGAGGTCCGCATCCACCCAGGTATGCGCTTCCTCGACTTGGAGCACGAACGCGACCACGTCTACCAGATGCGGGACCGCTTCCGCAACGGCGAAGACCTACCAACAGAAGTATGGAAAGAAAACAACGACGGCAAGCTCACTGAAATCAACAACGCCTCACAACGGATGAAGCCCTGGCAGGACGCCATCATCGAATACCACGTCCGCCTCCAAGAATACATCCGACTCGCCCAACGCGGCGCACCCAGAGAGATCCTTGCCGAGCACCTCGAGGGAGTACGAAGGCACGCCGAACGGTACTGGAACAAGGGACTCAAGCGCGGAAAGAGCCCCAGCCAAAAACGGTGGGCCGAAGAACACTTCGGCGATATCGCCGCACTAGAGAACGAATTCCGTAGACTCGCGCATCCTCGCGCCGCCGACTCAGCAGCCACGGCAGATCCGGACGGTGGCGCCACCACACCTCTAGGCAAGACATCTCCGCCCTCGCGGGTGCCGGTGGCTGCCGCTGGTGCTGAGCCGGGTGTGGATCCGACTCCGACGACGATCGCGCACGGCACCGTGCGTATGGAGGACCACCCGGACTTTCCCGCGTTGAAACAGGAACTGGAGGAGCTCGGCTACTCGCTGGTCCCTGTCGAAGACAAGTCGGATCCTCCGCATGTGGCGGTCCGTCACATCTTCGACAGCTCGGGCAATCGGATCCGCATCGAGAGAGAGGTCCGCATCCACCCAGGTATGCGCTTCCTCGACTTGGAGCACGAACGCGACCACGTCTACCAGATGCGGGACCGCTTCCGCAACGGCGAAGACCTACCAACAGAAGTATTGAAGGAGGACGGTAAGGGCAAGCTCACCGCAGCGAACTTTGTTCCGCGGATGAAGAAGTGGCAGGACGCCATCATCGAATACCACGTCCGCCTCCAGGAATACATCCGGCTTGCCGAGCGCGGTGTCGACCAGGAGATCCTCGATAAGCACCTCCAGGGTGTCAAGGCTCATAGAAGCAACTATTGGCGGACCGGTCTGAAGGAAGGTCGCAGCAAGACCCAGACACGGTGGGCGAGGCAGCACTTCCCGGACATCGCCGAGTTGGAGCGGCGGGTCCAGCAACTCAGTGAGGCACCCCCACAAGGCGGCCAGGCCACCCACCCATCACCTGCGGTCGATCCCCACAACGGCCCCACACCGCCACTGGCGAAGGCACCGCCTCCCTCCCAGCCACCACCACAGCACGTCACCGTGCCGCTCTCTGGTCAACCCGTGGCCCAACCCAGCCAGGTCCACGCCACCGCCACCGACCTACTAGCACGACTTCCCGAAACCTCGCACGTCCCCGGCCTGCAAGCCACCCGCCAACTCGACCACAACCGGTGGCAGATCACTTACGACGGTCACACCACCGAAATCCAACTCACCGTCCGCACCGACCTACCAGCCGGCCACGCCCAGGTGACCCCCGACCACATCCACCTGTCAGCCAACACCCCCGACGGCACAGCCGGCACCCTGCTGACCACCTCCCTGCTGGCCGCAGCCGTCCGCACCCACGCCACCATCACCACCGCTGCCACCAACCAACCCACCCCGTCAACCCCCCAGCAGACCACCCAACCCGACCAACAAACCCCCACGCCACCAGCGCCACACCCCGAACCACAAACCCCGACCACACCGGGCAACCAGCCCACAGACGAAGCCACCACCACACCCAAACTCATCACAGCCCCGATCGCCGATCAGGGCACACGCCCACAGATCGACACGGTTCGTGCGCACGTCCAGCAGTTGCTTCCCCAACTAGCGGGGGGTTCCGTTCCGGGCCTGAGCGCCGTAGCCGCCACCTCTGATCCATCGGTGTGGACGCTCACCTACGACGGCACCTCGGCGCAGGTGCGGATCACCGTGTCTGATCAGCTGCCAGCCGGCCAGGCTCTGATCGAACCAGGATCGATCACCGTCTCCGGGTACACCGCCGATGGGCCGTCCGGCACCCTTATCACGCTCGCCACGTTGCAGGAAGCACTCGTCGCCTACGGTGACGTGGCCCGTGCCGGGTTGGCGGAACCCCCTGCGGTGCGGGCGGCGCGTGAGGCGATCACCGAGGCGGTGAGGCGTCTGTCCGATCCGTCCATCGGGCTGATCACCGATGGTGTCGTGGACAACGATGTCGCCCGGGTGACGCTGCGCGACCAGGAAGTCGAGCTTCCCGTGGCCAACCTCGTCACTGCCTTGACCGATTCCGGCGCCGCTGAAGAAGGGTTGCACGCCAAAGCAGTGGCTGACGTCGCATCCGCGTTGGCCGAGGTCGCGGGTGACCGTCTCAGCAGTGACTGGCTCAGCGATCCCGCCGCCATCAGCGCGCAGGTGTTGACTCGCGTACACGCGACCTTCCCCGCCGCTGGCGACGCGCACGTGCAGGAGCTGGAAGCGAGGCTGGACGGACTCACCGCTGACCAGCTCGCTCGGCTCCAGCCCGACCTGCCCGCGGAGGTGAACGCACCGCGTCGCATCGCCGAGGCCCTGCTCCGGGAAACCTTGACGACGGTGACCGGTGACGGTCCCACCGCCCTGGCCAGGACGGTGACCTGGCGTTCTGACGGTGGGTTGAGCCTTGGCCGGTGGATCTGGCCGCAGCGGGTGTCAGCCGACACGGTCGAGGGCATCACCGCGTGGTTGCAGCGCCGGATCGCGGCCGGTATCAACCTGCCCCAGGCCCGGGCAGAGGTCGCGGGGGTACTCGGTGCGGAGCTGAGGCCGGTCAGGCGCGCCCGGCAACCGCGCCTGGTCGGAGCGCTTCGGGTGCTGGCCGAGCTGTGGCACAGCGACGGTGTCTCGTCTGAGACCCGGTTGGCGGTGGAGATCCTCGTCGGCGAGCTGCTCAGCGATTACACACTCCGGCCGGCCGACTGGCGTGCATTGCCGACGGCCGCGCGGGAGTTGGTGAGCCAGGCGCCGGACGCGGGGCTTCCCGACCCGTACGCCCCGCTACGTCCACGTTCGCAGCACGAGCTGGTGCGCAAGATCTCAGCCGATCTGGCTGCGGTCGCGGAGCGTTTGGCCGACGGTGCGCCGCTGGACGCCACCCCCGCGGCTGAGGCGGAGCGCACTGCGGCGCGCCTCGCTCACGTACTCGGCGAGGCCGAAGCCGGGCTCGAACAGCGGGTGCGGGCACGGGAGCAGTACGCCCGGGAGGCCGCGGAGAAGGCACAGGAGCACGAGAACGACGCCCAGGCGGAGCTCAAGCCGCGGGTCAAAGACCAGTGGGTCACTGAACGGCGCCAGTCGACGCTGCTCGACGCGGCGGTGGAACGCGCCAACGCCGAACGCCATGAGCGTATCCGCGAGCGGTACGACCAGGCCCGCCAGCGAGCCGCGGAAGCGCAACACGCCTACCAGGCGCTGGCGCACGCACTGAACGACCTCACCCGGGCGGAGCCTGCTCACCAGGGCGCCGCGCTCGCACGTGTCCAGCAAGCGGCCGACCGGGCAGCCGCAGCGTTTGAGACGTACCTGGCAGCGGTTCGGTCGACTCAGCCGGTGTTGCTGGACACCGCCGTGGCGCCGGACCGGTTGCCATATCTGAACGCTCTGACCGCCAAGGTGAACGCGCTGGTGGCCGCACAGGGTATCGACACCACTGTGCAGCCGGACGAGCTGCAACGGATCCTCCGGTCGGGGTGGGGTTTCGTCACCAGTGAGGAGGGCTTGGTCATCCCCCTCAACTTCGGTGACGTCGAGGTAAGGATCGCCTTCACCCATGGCGACGCGGTGGAGGTGCTCGATCCGCCGCAACGGGCGGCCGAGGTCATTCAAGCGCAGCTCCCCCAGTTCCCGAAGGGGAACCGCATCTTGGGCGCGGTCTGGAAACGCCACGTCGATGGTGGTCTTGGCTCCCCGCACCTGGGCCGCCTCATCAACATGCTCGGCGAGGCTATTCCTGGGGACACCTCGTACCAGACCATCAACGCCATTCGCGGGTTGATGCGGAGAACGACGGTTGACGTCGGTGTGGGCTGGGGTGGCACTACCTCGATCAGCGGCGATGGGTTCAGCCGGTTCACCGTGCCGGGCCAGGTCGCCGACAACCGGGGCGATTCCACGTACTATTCCGTCGACGGCCACTACGACGTCCAGATTCGGCGGGCGGGACCGACATCGCAGTGGACGCCGGTGGAGCGCGTGGATGCGGCGATCAGCGACGACCGGACGTTCCTCGACGTGGCGGTGGAGCACGTCTACACCGAACCAGCTCCCGAGGCACAGGAACAGCTTGCGTCGCCACCAGCGGACCGGAAGTTCCCACCGCACTCCCTGGTGCGGTTGGAAGGGCTGGAGGACATTCGGGAGACGGTGCTCGACCTGATCGGCCGCGACCACGCCGACGACACGTGGGATCAGGTCTACACGATGGTGAGGGAGGAGCTACCCGCTCGCCTCGACCACGCCATCGATCACCCGCACGGCTTCGTACGGCCGATCTACAGCCGGGGTCGCCCTCTCGCCCTGGTGAGGATCAAGACCGAAGTGGTGCTGTCGAGCGCTGAGCGGATCGGCACCGCGAGCCAGAAAGTGCACTTGGAGCAGTTGCGGGTCTCCTTCGCCGGTTACGGAGGCGGGGTCACCTGGTCGCCTTCCAGCAATCGGGGCGCCTCGGTGGGGGCCACGATGCTGCCACGGTCGGAGAATCCCGATGGTGCTCTTCCCGATGCCTCGGTGAGCGTTGGTGTCACGCATGCGTCCAACAAGCACGACGGGATCGGCACCGGTGCGACGGCGATCCGGCCGAACGTGCAACGATACACCGGGCGTACCCAGGCGTATCGGCTCGAACTGGTCCACACCGTCAGCGTGCAGCGCCTGGACAGTCCCGGCGCTCGTCCGGTGTCACGGCAGCTCACGCCGAGCGAGGCCATCGTCCGACTTCCGGAACTTGAGGCCTACCAGTACGGCTTGCCCGTCGACGAGGCAGCGGTGGAGCGTGATGCCGACGGTGCCAAGGTGTACCGTCCCGACGGCACTGCCGTGCTCGTCGACGACCTCAAGGACGGGCCACCGCAGGGCCGGCAACCCAGACCACCGTGGTACCTGGTGGGTCCCGACGCCATGCGTGGTCTCGGGCCGGCGTTGGTGCAGAACGTGACCGGCGTCGAGGAGGTACAGAAGACTCTCGCGGTCACGTTGCGGGAGCGAGGGTGGCTGCCGCAGGAGGGCGAGGACGGCTGGCCTCGTCTGTCCCGAAGCCCGATGCTGGCTAGTGCCGAACTTGCGAACGTGCTGGAACTTGCCGAACTCAACGGTGTCCGAGTGGAGGGCGCCTACGATCAGGCGGCTCAGGACGGTCTCCTGCTGGTCCTCACCCGACAGCGGGAGGGCATGGCGCCGGAACACCTGACATTGCGGCTGCGCGTGACTCCGGATTGGAAAGAGGCCCAGCTGCTGGGTCACCGTCAAGCCGACACGGATGTCTCGTTGGACATCTCCTCCCAACGGTTCGCCCGCAGTATGGGCGAGTCGCGGACGTGGTCGTTCGGTCCGGAGGCGGGCATCAGCGGTGGCGCTGCCGGCATGGGTAGCGCCGGGCCGGTGACCGTGGGTGGAGGCGGGGTGCGCGGTGGCGCCCGCCGCGTGCACAGCGCGAGCATGAATTACGGGGACACCGTCAACCACGTCAAGCTGGTGGAAAGTCCAGCCGCCGGTTACACCGCGACCTTCCGGGTGCCTCACAAGGTGACCGTGGTGGAGGTGCGTGCCGACGGGTCGGACAGTGAGCCACTGGCGGAGGGCAGCGGCACCGTCGACGTGCGCATCCCCGCGGATCTGCTGCCGCGACAGGGCGACACCGAACCCGCACCGTTGCGGGTCACGGGGCAGACCTCGGACCGGGTGCTGCGCCGGGCGACCCTGTTGCACGTCGACCTCAGCGGCATCTGGGACAAGGCGCGTCTTGTCCAACCCGAGGGAGCCCGGCCCGGCGCGTCGTCGTTCGACCATATCGCTGCGTTCCTCGACAGCCGAAGCCTGATGGCCAGCCCTTGGTGGCTCTACCGCGACCACGGCACCGAGCTCTCCGTCGACCCGCGCGGCGAGTTCTTGCGACAGTCGAGCCTGTGGATACGGGGTAGGGCAGGCGAGTCGCAGTTCGTGCAGGCGGCTCGTCTCGTGGTCGGTGACGTCAACTTGACGATGAATGCCACCTCCAACACCTTCACCCGTAGCGGGGGTGCCGACGTCGGGACGTCAGCAAAGGTTGGCGACGCATCGTCCCCGGGCTTGCTGAGTGGGTCGGGCAAGGTCGATGGCTCACGCGACGTCACCCGCACGTCGACGCGCATCGACGGGCGGGAGCGGATCGGCGTCGGCAATGCATTGCACTACGTGTTCCAGATGAAGGTGAATGTCCACCTCGATACGGGGCCGATAGGTGACGGGCATGGGATCGGCCAGCTGCCGGAGCGTACCGTCCTCTACAGCATCCCGGAAGAGGTGGCGCTCAACCTCTACGCCGACGGTGACCTGTCGATCCCCCAGGGTCAGATCGTCGATGCGTTGCGCCGGTGGGCGAATGGAAAGCTGGAGCTGAACCGTCGCACCGTGGTGCGGATTCTCGCGAGACTGCACAGCGAACACGCGGCGACCAACGGCGCCGGATACGTGCCGAGCCGCGTGCTCAAGGCACCTGATCGGCTGCTGGCCCGGTTGGTCGAGGGCCTGAAGAAGGTCTTCCCCGATGCTCAAGATTTGGAGAATCTGGACAAGGGCTCGAACAGCCAGAAGCTTGAGGCGTTGGTCACCACGGGACTGACCTTGCCGGAGGTGGCTCCGGAGGACGCACAGCTCCGGATCGCCGAGCCGTTGAAGAACTCCTTGGGGCTGGGCGGCATCGAACCTGGTGCCACGTTCAGCCGATCCGACGGTGAGAAGGCTCACGAGGTCGTCGACATCGCCGAGGAGCTGCTACGCCTCATCGATCAGTCCGCGCCGGGCGCACTGTCTCGGACCCCGGGTCTGCGGCAGGCGATCATCGGGCAGTTCGCTGGTGAGGGTTGGACCGGCAAGCTCGATCGCATGCTGGCGGACGGGTTCGACATGGACTTCCCCGTCAAGGTCAACGGCTTGAGCGTCAAGCCGCTCAGGGTCCGCATCACGGCCAAGCTGTCAGACGGCGACGTTATCGGGAGGGCCCCGAATGACGGCTCGATCGGGCAGGACTATGTGATGGCCGATCACCGGATCAGCCGTGGCTACGGGCGATCCTGGGGTGGCGGCGGGGACTTCAACGGTATACCAGGGCTCGCGCCGAAGGTCGCCGCCGACGTGGGACACGGTGGTAGTTCGTGGGCCAACGCCCAGAACGCCCGAGTCCAGCGGGGCAGCGTCTTCGAGGGCGGCGCGTACCGGGTGGCGCGGGATTTGACCCTCACCATCGAGGTATCGCGGCCTGGCGACAAGGATGCGGAGCCGGTTTCCAGCACGCTGTCGAGCACGGTGGTCCACCTGGTTCCCGCCGACATGATGGTGAAGGAGTCCGAGTCGACCAGCCAGCCGTCGTCTGCCTCGTCGCCTGCCAGCGCCTCCACTGACGCCCCTGTTGGTGCGCTGCCGCACCGCTACTTCGTGGAAGGCATCCGTACCAACCTTCCTTCGGTGATACATGAGGCGCTCGCCCAGCCCCACCTGCTGGGTGAAAAGGGAATGTCCCACTACGAGATCGCGCTACGCCGCCAATTGTCGGCGATCTCGGTCAACGCGGGACTCGATCGGATGTCAGGTCCGGGTGGCCATCCGTCGGTGACCCTTCCCAAGCCAGGCCGACCCGACCGTCTGCTCCAGGTGTTCATCAAGGCCGAGCCGGTCGGCTCGCCTCGACCGGTCATCACGGACCGGCCGAACGTCGGCCTTGGGCAGGACGACCGATCTCAGCACGTGTTGGGGCAGGACACGTCCCGTGATCGGTGGCGACCGGCTGCGGTCGGCACAGCTGGGGCGCCGTCGGGGATTGAGCTGAGCGGCAACGTCAAGTTCCGCGACTCCAGCACCTACTACTACACGGTCAGGCGCGGTGACCGGGGCGAGCGGAAGATCTACGAAGAGGGCGCTGCCGTCACCGTCGCTCAGGAAATCCGCTACACCATCACCGTCGTCGAGAAGGAGGTGCTGCCGGGCGGTCGCGAGCGGGTCATCTATCGGGAGCCGATCGCCGAGGCCGCCTGGGGCGAGGCATACCTGACGATGTTCAAGACCGACCACGAAGCGATGGACAAGGCCGTGGCTAAGAATACGGACGGAGGAGTCGGACGGTGGCTGGGTGAGCCAGTCGCACCGAGAGGAGCTCGGCGTGGATGGCATTGGCCACGCCTGGGCCGCTCCACCATCGCGCGGTTGTCGCTGGACACCCTTCTCGACGCGGTGACACGGCGTTCTGGTACCGACCCGGTCGATCTCCATGGTGCGGTCGCGGACGAGATGCGTCGAAGGCTGGGGGCCAAACGGTGGCGCACCGCGGCGACGGTCCAGCTCGATGCGACCGCCTCCAAGGTCGACGGGCTCGACGTCGGCGCCCTCGCCGAGACGATCGCGGAGGCCCGAGGCGGTAGTGTCGTCATCGACGTGGTGGATCGTGATCGGACAGTCCGCTACTACGGCCATCCGCCAGCCCACCTGGACTAGCTCAGACCTGGCACGGGATTCGGGCTGCTACCGTGAGGGCAGCGCTTGACCATCGACCAACGGGGACGCCCGACTTATGGCACGCACGCTACTGGTCTCCCCCGAGCAACGGGGAGCGTTCGCGACGATCCGGGACGCGCTCGCCGCTGCGGATCCGGGCGCGGTGATCTCCGTCGCCCCGGGTGACTACGCCGAGACTCTTGCGGTCCGGCAGCAGCACGTGACCATCACGGCCCGGGACGCGGGTACGGTCACGATCACCTCTCCGTCGCAGGAGGATCCGGCGGTGTCGGTGGTCGGCGGTCAGGTGGAGCTACACGGGCTGACGCTGCGGTCGACCGAGCGGCCGGCTGTCCTGATCCAGGGCGGAGAGGTCAAGGTCACCAAGTGTCACGCTTCTAGCGAGGCCGCGGCAGCGGTCCACGTCTCCGACGGCGCCAAGGCGACGCTGAGAGACTTGACCCTCGCCGGTGGCCGTTACGGACTGGTGGTCGAAGACTGCGACGCCGAAGTGGACCAGTGCGAGGTGCAGGACATCGCCGACGACGGCATTCTCTTGCGCCGAGGAGCGATGGCGACGGTCCGCAACACTGTTGTCACCCGGTGTGGATTCCGCGGGATCTACATGTACCAAGCGGCCAGCGCTCGCATCGAACGATGCGAGATTTCGCAGACGGGCGATGCCGGCATCTCGGTGGCCGACCAGAGCGCGCCCACGGTGGTGGAGTGCTGGGTGCACGACACCCAGGGTGTGGGGGTCATGGTCGGCCGTGGCTGCCACGGCCTGGTGGAGGCCACCAATGTGGAGAACACCGCGCCGCCGGGTGTGTCGATCGCCGATGGGGCCAGAGTCGAGGTCCGCGAGGGCAGCCCGGGCGGCGCTGGTCGTCCCGTGGCGGGTGTGTCCTCCGGTCACAACCAGCAGGATCCGGAGCTGGTCGAGAAGCTGCTCGCCCAACTCGACGGCATGATCGGCTTGGAGACGGTCAAACACGAGGTCCGGGCGCTGATCGACGAGATCCAGGTCAACGAATGGCGACGCAGTGAGGGTCTGTCGGTCGGGATGGTGAGCCACCACCTCGTCTTCACCGGCCCTCCCGGCACCGGTAAGACCACTGTGGCCCGTATCTACGGCCAGTTGCTCAAGGCGCTCGGTATCCTGCCTCACGGCTCGTTCAAGGAGGTCGCCAGGCGGGACTTGGTCGGGCAGTACATCGGCCACACGGCGGAGAAGACCGCGTCGGTCTTCGAGGAGGCCCTGGGTGGCGTCCTCTTCATCGACGAGGCGTACACGCTCTCCCGGGCGGCGGGGGGTAACTCTTCCGATTTCGGCCAGGAGGCGATCGACACCCTCGTCAAGCTCATGGAGGACCACCGGGACGAGATCTGCGTCATCGTCGCCGGTTACACGGGTGAGATCCGGGAGTTCCTGGAGACCAACCCGGGTTTGGCGTCGAGGTTTGCCAAGACGGTGGAGTTCGAAAGCTACAGCCCGGCACAGTTGGTGGAGATCAGCCGGCGCATCGCGACGCAGGACGACTACGTGCTCGACAGCAGCCTCGACGTCGCGTTGCTGGAGTGGTTCCGGCAGGTGGACCGCGACGAAACGTTCGGTAACGCCAGGGAGGCGCGCAAGCTGCTGGAGCGCATGCGCAAGGCGCAGTCCAGCCGGTTGCGTGCGCTCGGCCGCCGCCCCACCCGCGACGACCTTCGGCTGCTGACCCTCGCCGACCTACTCGAGGCGGTCCGCGGCGAAGGCTGACTATTCGTCGCCGAGCGAGTCGTCCAGCGAGGCGACGATCTCCATCACCGCCTCGCCGGGCAGCATCAGCTCCAGCGCGCTGCCCGGGTTGACGTACAGTGTGTGCTCGTCGTCGGGCCAGCTCGCCAACACGTACAGGAAGTCCACGTCGATGTAGTACGCGCCGCGCGCGCCGGCCCGCTCCAGCATCGCGGGGGAGCTGAACACAGGGATCACCTTGGCGACGTCGCCGCCGAGCACCCGCCACGGGAAGTTGTCGTCGACGATGGAGTCCGGGTCGCTCACCGGTGAGGCGGTGAGAAGGAGCACGGGGTCACCGGCGAGCAGGGCGTGCAGGTAGGCCTGGCCGTCGGATCGCTCGACCGCTGCCTGTAGGGCGGTCTCGAGCGGGTTGATGGGTGCGTCGTCCCGCAATCCGAGGGTGTCTGGTGTCTTGCCTGCGAGCTCCTCCAGGCAGATGCGGCGCAGCTGCGCCGTCGCTTCGTCGGTGAGGACCTCGTGGAGGGCCTCGGTCGCCACCAAGGACTGTCGACCGTCGGCGAGGTCGGCCACTGCGTGTGGGGGGAGGTAGACAGCGATCGGGGAGCCGGGGTTGACCGCGAGCTGGTGGTGGTGGTCCGGCCACCGTTGCAGCAGGGCCGCGTAGTCGACTTCGTAATAGCCTTCGACCAGGTCACCGAACGCCCACACCATCGTCTCGGGGGAGGTGAAGGCGGGGACGTAGGCGGCGTCGGGCGGGAACAGTGCGGCGAGTTGCGCCTCGGCCTCTGTGCCCGGTGCCGGTAGCTGCGGCACGACCAGCCGGGCCGACCGCAGTAGCTGCGCGTAGGTGGCGCCGTCGCCACGTTCCAGGGCGGCGGCCATGTCGTGCTCCAGTGTGTTGGCGGGGAGCCACTCCGTCGTTTCCATTGTCTGCCTTGTGGTCCCGGTGGAGCGTCACGTCTGTCCGAGCAGGACGGCGTGCGGGCGTTGAAGCCGGCCGGAGGCGACGATCCGGGTCTCGATGAACCGGACGACCGCGTGGTGGTCGCGGAGGTCGCTGACTCGTGGCTGTGAGCGGAGTCGGCCGGCGTCGCCGGTGCTGAGGGCGGCGAGCTCTGCGGCGTAGTCGTCGAACTCCTGCGATGACACGTAGTAGACGAGGTGCTGGTCGTCGCTCCACCGGAAGGTTTCCTCGCCGCCGGCGCGGGCATCGTCGGGGGTGACGACGTACGGCGTGAGCAGCGCGGTCGCCAGCCGTGCCTGTTGCGGAGTCGCGATCTCGTCGAGGTCTTCTGGCAACAGCCGATCGTCCCAGGGTGGTGCCACCTCGCGGAGGCCTGGGATGAAGGCGATGTCTACGCCGTGGTTGAGGGTCACGGTGAAGATGCCCGCGTAGAGTGGGTTGTCCTCCTCCCATTCCTGTGGAAGGACCCGGATGGGATAGTCGGCGGTGGGGGACACCTTCATGCGTCAGTCGCCTCCCTGGCTGCCCCCCGCCCGGACGCGGGGAAGCTGTCGATCTGTTCCAACAGACGGTGGGAGTCGTCGGGTCGACGCTCCGCTATGTGGACCATCAGCAACGCCAGCAGCGCGTCTCGGACGTCCCGTTCGTTCGGGGTGCCGGGATCGAGCACCAACCCGACCCGGTCGGGCAGCAACGCCATCAGCACCGGAACGGGTAGGGCCACGTACGGCGCGTCGGGATGCGCCGCGGTGAGGGTCTCCGCGGCGGTGAACATCTCGATGGTGAGTCCAGTGTCTCGCTCGGTGACGATGAGCGGGAATTCCGGATCCAACAAATCGTCGGTGTCGTCGATCTGCCACTTGGTCGGTATGTAGACGGTGGCGTCGCGCAGTGCCAGCATCTGCGCGTCCATGTCCTGCGATGCCAGCTCCAGCTGCGCGGCGGCGTGGGGGTCGAAGACGGGGCGGACACCGGCGAGCGGCTCGGTCTCACCTGCTTTGACGAGGCGGTTGTCGACCACCAGGAGGCGCCCGTCGGCGACCTGTGCCACGGCGGGCAGGGGCACGTAGGCGGTGATGGGAAAACCGAAGTTGATCGCCAGCCGCCACTCCGGCTGCGGGAACCGTGCCTGGAGCTCGGCGTAGCTCATCGTGGTGTGGGTGTCCACCACGTCGCGGAGCATCACCCGCAGCCCTTCCAAGGAGGTGTACACCTGCACGGCGGTGTCGTCACCGAAGTGCTGGATGAGCACGGACGGCTCGGTGATCACTTCGTCGCTGTACTCCGGCACGTAGAGCGTCCCGTCGATGAGCGCCCGGAAGTACGCGGCTGGGTCGCCGCGCCGGAGGGCGGCGGCCATCGCCTCCTCGGTCTCGTTCTTCGGTCGCCACCATGGCGTCCCCATCGATACTCCTTCTGCTAGCTGGTGACGGCCCGTCGCGCGAGCAGGTGGACGTGGTCGGCGGGCCAGTACATCCGCACCGGCGTGCCCGGGTTGACGCTCAAGGCGTGGCCCTGCGGCCAGGCCAGCATGAGCAACAGGAACGGTATCTCCACGCTCCACGAGTCGGGGTAGGCGGCGGCGAACGCCTCGCGGGAGGTGAAGACTTCGATGGTAGGGCTCTGCGCTGCCCCGGTGACGTGCCATGGGAAGTCGGGCTCCAGCACGCTCTCCGGGGCGGTCTGGCGTTGGGTCGGGACGATGACGCGGGCCTCACACAGGGCAGCGATGTACTCGTCGCGGCTGGCTTCGTACTCGGGATCGTGGAGGATCGCATCCATCGTCGACTCTGGAGGCCTCGCCTCAGCCGCCTCCGCGTCGGCGACCGGCGTCGGGGTGTCACCCGCGAGGATGCGGTCGATGGTGGCCACCGACAGGCGCCCCTCGATGGGTGAGCCGGGGTTGACCAGCAGCAAGGTCGCCGGACCGGCCCATTGTGCCCGCAGATCCGCGTAGCTGATCTCCTCGTACGAGCCGACGAACACCGACGATCCCATGCCCGCGAGCGAGGTGAAGACGACGATCGCTGTGCGGCCGTCCACTGGTCTGGTCAACGGCTGCCAGGTCTCGCGACCTTCGTGCTGCGCGACACCCTCGGCGAGCACGCGGGGAAGGATGAGTGTCGCCAAGGCGAGCGCGTGGACGTACGCCGCCATGTCGCCTCGGGCCACCGCATCGGCCATGAGCCGCTCGGTCGGGTTCTTAGGAAGCCACCAAGAGGTTGCCATCGCCCTCACGTTTGTCCTGTCGGCCGACCGTTTGGCGTAGCCGGAACCACTCACTCACTGTACCGCCGCTCATGGACCGTGTGTCGTTACCAGCATGGCCGTTGGGCGCAAGCCGGCCGACCCGTGGGGTCGGGTCTCGGGTTAGGCTCGGCCGCGTGGAGGCGGTGGTGGTGGGGTTCGACCTCGATATGACCTTGTTGGATACCCGAGCTGGGGTCGCTGCCACCTACCGTGCTTTGACTAGACACACGGGAGTCTGGGTCGATGCCGACGTGGCGGTGAGCCGGTTGGGTCCGCCGCTGCGGGAGGAGATCGCACAGTGGTTCCCGCCCGAGCAGGTGGCCGAGGCGGTCAACCTGTTCCGGGAGCTCTACCCGCGCTACGCGATTGAGCCGACGGTCCCGACGCCTGGGGCGTTGGAGGCGATCGAGGCGGTGTCCGAGCGGGGCGGCTCCGTGATCGTTGTCACAGCCAAGGCGGAGTGGCTGGCTCAGCTCCACCTCGACCACCTCGGGATCGTCGTCGACGGTTTGTACGGGGACCGGTTCGAGGCCGGCAAGGCGGCGGCGCTCGCCGAGGCGGGGGCGAAGGTCTACCTCGGTGATCACGTAGCGGACATTCGCGCCGGTCGAGCAGCCGGTGCGGTCGCGGTGGGGGTCACCACCGGTGCCCACACGGCTGAGGCCCGTGGGGGCTGATGTGGTCTTGCCCGATCTGAGGGCGTTTCCTCGTTGGTTGGACCGAATGAGATAACCGTTGGCTACACCGAACCCGGTTCGGGATAGCCTGGAAGCATCAACGCTACTTCTGGTAACTGGAGTTAGAGGTCTGCGGTGCCTACGGGTCGAGTGAAGTGGTATGACGCCGCTAAGGGGTACGGCTTCGTCACCAGTGACGAAGGCGGCGACGTCTTCCTACCCAAGAGTGCGCTGCCTCGCGGGGTCACCGAGCTTAAGAGCGGCCAACGGGTCGACTTCGGTGTGGTCGAGGGGCGCAAGGGGGCACAGGCCCTGTCGGTGAAGCTGTTGGAGCCGCCGCCGTCGGTCGCGGAGCTGCGCAGGCGCCCCCCGGAGGAGCTGCACGGAGTCATCGAGGACATGATCAAGCTCCTCGAGGCGAAGGTGCTGCCCGATCTGCGGCGTGGCCGGTTCCCGGACAAGCGCACCGCGCAGACCGTCGCCCAGGTGGTGCACGCAGTCGCCAAGGAGTTGGCGCCGACGTAGTCGGCGGTCCGTTGGCCTACTCGACGTGTGGCCGCGCCCGACGGAGGAATTCGTCGATCGCGGCCTGTCCTTCCTCGCCGAGGTCGAGCGTGAAGTCGTTGACGTAGAGGCGGATGTGCTGGTCGACGACCTCCGGCTCCATCTCTTGGGCGTGGGTGAGCACGTAGTCTCGGCTGGCGGTGGGGTCGGCCCACGCGGCGCGCACCGACGCCCGGATCCACTCGGCGGCGCGTGCGGGGTCGACGGTGCCGCGTCGGGCCAGGATGGCGCCGAGCGGGATCGGCAGGCCGGTCTCGGCCTCCCACCACTCACCCAGGTCGGCCAGCGCGTGGAGGCCGTAGCGCGGGTAGGTGAACCGGGCTTCGTGGATGACCAGGCCAGCGTCGTACCTTCCTGCCGCCACGCCTGGCATGATCTCGTGGAACGGCACCACGACGAGCCGGGCGGGTGGGTGCGCGGCGGACCACATGCGCAGCAGGAAGTACGCGGTGGTGCGCTCGCCGGGCACCGCTACGGTCGCGCCGCGCAGGTTTCCCGCCTGCGCGGTTGGGCTGTCGCTGCGGACCAGCACCAGTGGTCCGCAGCCGCGGCCGAGCGCGCCGCCGCACGGCAGCAGCTCGTACTGGTCTTGCAGCCACGGCAGGGCGCCGTAGCTGACTTTGACGAGGTCGAACTCACCACGTTGGGCGGCGGTGTTGGTGACGTCGACGTCGGCGTAGGTCACCTTCACCGGCGGCGCGTCGGGGACGAGGCCGTGCACGAGAGCGTGGAAGACGAACGTGTCGTTGGGGCAGGGTGAGATCGCCAGCGAGAGGGTCACGTGGTTTACGGTAGCCGCAGCCGCCAGATCTGCACCGCCTGGCGGGAGTAGCAGGCCAGGTAGTGGTCGGTGCGGCGACAGTCCCGCTGGGGTACCCCGTCGATGGCGCCGAGCACCGCGATGCCGGGTGGGTGGGCGTGCACGCGCGCGAACCAGGTCGCCCGGTCGAGATACCGGGTCAGTAGCGCGGTGCGAGGGCCGGTGGCGGCCACGTGCGGGCGGCTGGACGGGCGCCACCCGGGCAGTTCGGTGATCGGCTGGCCGGTCTGCGCGTCGACCAGGTAGTTGCGGGCGCCGGTGGGCAGGATGGCGCGCAGCAGGAACCGTTCGCCCCACTCCGGCCCGCCGGCGGTCACCTCGACCCGTCCACCTGGGGGGACGGGGAGCCAGCGGGTCCACCACACCGGCCGGCCGGTGTCCGGGTCGAGGCCGAGGACCCGGTCGCCGGTGCTGAGGCAGAGCAGCCGACCGCAGGTGACGACCGAACCTGGGCGCCGCCCGGCGACGCCGGTGGACCACCGCCGGGTGAAGGTGGCCAGGTCGTAGGCGTGGACGATCGGCCCTCGTCCCCAGACGAGCAGCAGGTCCCCGGCGACGTGCCGGGGCGTTCCGGACGTGAGCGGCAGTGTGGCGATGCGCGCACCGTCGTGGGCGTGGTAGGAGTGCAGCTCGTCGCCGTCGCGCAGGATTAGGCGGTCGCCGGCGTGCCCCACGATCGACCCGGTCCGGACCCAGCGGGGCCGGCCGGTTTCGGCGTCGAGTGCCGTGACGGTGCCTTCCCTGGTGCTGCTGGCGGGGCGGGTCATGAGCAGCAGGTCGCGCCAGATCACCGGGGGTGCCGCGGCGGGCCAGTCGATCCGCCAACGCACCGCGCCGTCGGCGAGCCGGTAGGCGGTGAGGGTGCGTGTGAGGCTGGGTGTGGGTGGGTCGACCGCGTAGATGGTGTCGTCGGCGAGGACGAACCGGCTGCTGGCCGGGATGGTCAGGTGGTCGATGGCCCACGGGCCGGCCGGCGCCGCCGAGGCGGAGGCGAGCACGAGGACCGCGCTGAGCAGCGCGGCTGGCCACCACAGGCGGTGCCGTCCCGTCGTCCAGTGGCGCCGTGAGGCGGCGAGGTGGGGGGCGTCGTCGCCGTGTGGTTCGGGACCGATCACTCCAAGGTCGATGGTCGCCGGCTGTAAGGTCACGGCGGGACGGTAGCCGGAAGCGGGGATCTATGTAACTAAAACCCGCATAGTTCACTACCAAGAGTTACATGCGAGGGTGGTTGCCGCTTGGGTGAGGGCGGCGAGCGCCTCGCCGATCCGCCACGCCGCCCGGTCACGCGGCCCCACCACATTGGAGATGGTGCGGAGCTCAGCGAACGCGACACCCGCCGCGTGCGCGGCGTGACCGACGCCGTACCCCTCCATCGCTTCGGCGACCGCTGTGGGGTGTGTGTCGGCGAGGGCGATGGCGCGTGCGGCGGTGCCGGTGACGGTGGCGACGGTGAGGACGTCGCCGACGACGGCGTGGGGAAGCGCGGCGGCGAGGCGTTGGCGTAGCGCCGGGTCGGTGGGCACCGTCGCGGTGCCGAAGCCGAGTTGGTCGAGCGAGAGGAAGCCGTCGGGGGAGTCCGCGCCGAGGTCAGCCTGGATGCTGCGGGTGGCCAGCACCACGTCGCCGATGGCGGCGCGGCCGGGGAACCCGCCGGCGATGCCAGCGGCGATCACCGCGCGGAACGGCCGACCGGCTGCTTCGGCGTGGGCGAGGAGCCGGGCGGTGCCGGCCGCGGCGGCGGCCGGCCCCACCCCGACGGTGGCGACGGTGATGCCGGCATCGTCGGGGAGACCTGCGAGCACCGCGTCCCGTTCGGCGTCGACCGCGGTGACGACCAGCCGGGGCATCACGGTTCGGGTAGCGGCTCGGCCCGGGCGGGTGCCGGTTTGAGGGTGAGGCCCTTGATGTCGGCGGTGGTCGGCTCGTCGGCGCGGGGCCTGGCTTCGTCGGCCTCGGTGGCGGGCTCAGTGGGCGGCCCGGCCGTGGTGACGGGTTCGGTGGGGGCGTCAGCAGCGGTGGCCGGCCGCCCGGACAGGCGGTCCTTGCGGGCGGCGACGGCGACCACCAGCGCCCAGCCGGCGGCGATCACCATGAGCGCCGCGGCGAGGCCGACACCGAACCGGCCGGGCATGGGAATGAGTCCGACCGCCCCGCCACCGACGAAGGCGAGCATGAGCAGGGTTTCGGAGCGGGCGAACGCGGTGGCCCGCAGGCGTTCGCCGATGCGCTCCTGGATCGCCGAGTCGAGCGCGAGTTTGGCCAGGCCGCTGGAGATGGCGGTGATGAGGCAGACCAACGCCACCAGCGGCAGGCTCAGCCGCACCGTCGCCAGCACGGCGGTCGTGGCGACCAGGACGAGCCCACCGCCTTGGAACAGCATCGGGCGGCGGATGCGCAGGCGGCTGCCGGCGGCCACGGCGAGGAACGTGCCGGTGACCAGCGTGCCGCTGACCACGCCGAGCGCGACACCCTCGCCCACGTCCAGTCCCCACAGGTCGGTGGGCACGTCGCCGGCGCGGATGGCGAAGGCGAGGAACAGCAGGAGGAAACCGTAGAGCGCCCGGTGGGCGGCGCTGCCGACGAGGGACGCGATGACGAGGCGGCCGTGTAGGGCCTGTTCGCCGCCGCGGCGTAGCCGTGGCAGTGCGAGCCGGAACAGTCGGGGCAGCGACTCCGGCGGCTCGGAGTCCGCGCGGGGCGGCAACCGGAGCGCGATCACCATGCCGACGACGAAGATGACGGAGGCGACCCGCAGCGGCCACTGTGGGCCGAACCAGAACGCCGCCAGGCCCACGGGGAGGACGACGATGCCGGCAACGGTGCCGTAGACGCTGCCGCGGGCGTTGGCCTGGGAGAGGGTGAGCCGTTCCGGCAGCAGCCGCGGCACGGCGGCAGCCCGGGCGACACCGTACGCCCGGGAGAGCGCGAGCACGGCGAAGGCCGCCGGGTACAACGCCGGCCGGTCGAGGTACTCGGCGATCAGGAAGGCGAGGAAGCCACGCCCGAGCATGGTGGTGGCCAGGGCGTAGCGACGGCCGTGGCGGAAGCGGTCCAGCAGCGGGCCGATCAAGGGAGCGAGCACCGCGAACGGCACCATGGTGACCAGCAGGTAGAGCGCCACTTTGGTCCGGGCCTCGCCGAGTGGTACGGAGAAGAAGATGGTGCCGGCCAGCCCGATGGCGATGAGAGCGTCTCCCGCAGCGGCGAGGGCGTGCAGGTCGAACATGCGGATCATGCCGGTTTCGCCGCCGGCTGCGCGGGCACGGATCCGGCGGAGCCGGACCAGTACGCCTGGTTCTGGTGTCTCGCTGACCGCCATGGTGACATCCTTCCCCATCCGATCTATTCCGGCACCGCCCGTACGGCAACCCGGCTGAGGGAGGTGGAAGAATGGCCCGCATGCCCAGGACGAGCAACGCCAGCCCGCGCACCGAGTCGGGGCGGCGCCCGCGCGCTCCACGCCTGGATGCCACGTGCGCTAACGCGGTGGACATCGCGCGTCAGGCGGTGACCGAGGTGGAGCCGGAGTACGTGGGTGAGCACCTGGCCGCCACGGTCGAGGCCGACCGGGTGGTGACGCACCTATTCGAGTGTCTGCTCCCGGGCTATCGGGGGTGGCGTTGGGCGGTCACGGTCACGCGCGCTCCGCGTAGCCGCAAGGTGACGGTGAACGAGACGGTGCTCCTGCCGGGCCCGGATGCGCTGCTGGCGCCGCCGTGGGTGCCGTGGGACGAGCGGCTGAAGCCGGGCGACCTGGGCGTCGGCGACCTGCTGCCGACGCCGCCGGACGACGAACGTCTGGTGCCGGGGTACTTCCACTCCGACGATCCGGCGGTGGAGGACGTGGCGTGGGAGTTGGGGCTGGGCCGTCCCCGGGTGATGTCGCGGCAAGGCCGCACCGAGACCGCTCAACGGTGGTACGAGAGTGACCACGGCCCGGACGCGCCGATCTCGGTGTCGGCGCCGCGGGAGGCGCGGTGCGGGACGTGCGGGTTCTGGCTGCCGCTGGCTGGCGTGCTGCGGCAGGCCTTTGGGGTTTGCGGCAATCTGTACGCGCCGGACGACGGCCGAGTGGTGAGCGTGGACCACGGGTGCGGGGCCCACAGCGAGGTGGTGGTCACCTCGGAGGACCGGCTGGACGAGCTGCCCACTGTCTACGACGACGGCGAGGTGGAGCTGGTCGAGACTGACCCGGCCTCGCGCGAGGAGGACTGAGGTCAGCCTTCCGCGCCGCCGTCGGCCAAGGGTTCATCGGCCCGACGTTGGCGCCGTCGCCGGTCGCGCACCGCCATGAGGGCGATGCCGGGTAGTCCGAGGAGGAATCCGGCCAGGCAGATGCGTCGCCACTCCAGCGGCGCGTCGGCGGCGAGGAGTACCAGCCCGACCACCGCCCAGATCACGGTGCCCACCACGGCGAACGGCAGCATCGGCGGGTCGAGCGGGGCGGGGGTGGGGCGCGATGGCGGCATGACGACAGGGTACGGCCCACGCGGCGGCGCCTGGTGTGGCATCCTGCATCACAGCTCAGGCGAGGTGATCGTGGTCATAAACGGTGGTCATTAGCCAAGCTCATTAGCTAAGCTAACGAAAGTGACGGGGCGGACGGTGATGGCGGAGCGGGTATCTGCTGCACAGCTGGCGGCGCTACTGCGTGACGCGATCACCCGGCTCAACCGGCGGGTGCGACAGACCCGACCGGTCGGCGACCTCACAGCCACCCAGCTCTCCGCGTTGGCCAGCTTGGACCTCGCCGGGGCGATGACGCCCCGAGAGCTTGCCGAAGCCGAACGGGTCCAGCCACCGACGATGACCAAGATCGTCGGGAAGTTGGAAGAACGCAGCTTGGTGCAGCGCACACCGCACCCCACCGACCGGCGCCAGGTGATCTTGGCGGTGACGCCGGAAGGTCGGGCGATGCTGGCCAAATTCGAGCGGGCGCGGGAAGAGTGGCTCGCCCAGCGGCTGGCTGAGCTGACCAGCGACGAACGGGAGTTGCTGCAGCGAGCCGCGGAGGTCCTACGCCGGGTAGCGCGCGCCTGACCGCCGGCCTCAGGTCGCTCCGTCCACGTCAGGAGGAGCGGTTTGCCGGAGGAGGAGGCGCAACACCACGTGCGGAGTCGAGTGAGGACCACTTTCCAGTCGCTGACCATACGCAACTACCGTTTGTTCGCGACCGGTCAGCTCGTCAAGCTGATCGGTGTCTGGATGATGTTCGTGGCGCAGGACTGGCTGGTACTGCATATCTCCGACGACTCTGCCACCGCCCTCGGCATCGTGACCGCCCTGCAGTTCACCCCGGTGCTGCTGCTCACCATGCTCGGCGGTGCGCTCGCCGACCGGTACGACAAGCGCGTCCTGCTGCTGATCGCCAACGGCGCCTGGGCCATCCTGGCCATCCTGCTCGCCGTCCTCGTCGTCACCGACGTCGTCCAGCTGTGGCACATCTACGTCCTCGCCGGCGCGCTCGGCGTCGCCTCGGCGATCGAGACCCCGGCCCGGCAGTCGTTCGTGTCCGAACTGGTCGGTGCCACGCTGCTGCCGAACGCCCTCTCGCTCAACTCGGCGGTGTTCAACTCGGCGCGGATCGCCGGCCCGGCGATCGCCGGTGGCGCCATCGCCCTCATCGGGCTCGGCCCCACCTTCCTCGTGGCCACGCTGGCGGCGGTGGCGCCGCTGTTGAGCCTGGCGCGCATCCGGCCGACCGAGCTGTATCGCGAGGCGCTGCCGCCACGCTCGGAGCGGGAGCGGGCCACGATTCGCGACGGTGTGCGCTACGTGTGGCACCGCCCCGACTTGGTGCTGGCGCTCGCCCTAGTGACCGTGGTCGCCACCGCCGGCTTCAACTACCAGATCACCCTGCCGCTGTTGTCCAAGGTGTCGCACGGCACGGGCGCGGCGGCGTTCGGTCTGCTCGCTGCGGCGTTCGCGATCGGGTCGCTGGCAGGGGCGCTGGCCGGCTCGTGGCGACGCCACCGCCCCTCCGGCTACCTGGTCAGCGGGGCGGCGCTCGGCTTCGGCCTGTTCTCCGTGCTCGTCGGCGCGGTGACGCCCTACTGGCTGGTCGCGTTGCTGCTGCTGCCGACCGGGTTCTTCGCCATCTACTTCGCGCAGGCGGCCAACCAGCGGGTGCAGATGGGATCCGATCCGTCCTACCGGGGACGGGTGATGGCGCTGTACACGCTGTTCTTCCTCGGCACCACGCCGATCGGCGCGTTGGGGGTCGGCTGGTGGGGCGAGCACTTCGGCCCCGAGTCGGCGATCTGGCTCGGCGGGTTGATCTCCCTGCTGGCCGCGGCGACGGCGTTGACGTGGCAGCTGCGCCGCCACGGCCACCAGCTGCGGCTGCGGCTGCGACCGATGCCGAAGCTGTACGTGGTGCGCGCCGAGACGTGACGCCGACCCGGCTGTCAGAGCTGCCCGCTGGTTAGGGTGGCCGGGTGAGGCTGTTCGTGGCGCTCTACCCGTCACCGCCGGCGTTGGCGCACCTGGCCGCCGCGGTGGACCGGCTTCGACTCGGCGCCGCGGCGGCGACCGGCACCAACGTGCGCTTGGTGGCGCGGCCGCTGTGGCACCTCACGGTGGCGTTCCTGGGGGAGGTGCCCGACGAGCGCGCTCCGCACGCCCAGGCGGCGCTGGAGACCGCGGTGACCCAGTGGCGTGCTCTTCCCGCGGCGGCGGGCGGCGCGCCGATGCTGCGCCTGGCCGGCGGTGGTCGGTTCGGCCGTGGCCGCGCCACCGTGCTGTGGGTGGGCACCACCGGTGACGTCGACGCGCTCGCGGCGTTGGCCCGGCAGGTACGCCGCGCGTTGCGCCAGGCCCGGTTGCCGTGCGACCGCAAACCGTTCCGGCCGCACCTGACCTTGGCCCGTCCCGGTGACCGGCTGCCCACCGCCGACCTGGCCGCCGACCTCGCTGCTCTCACCGTGTACGAGGGTCCGAGCTGGCCACTGGCGGAGGTGCACCTGGTCCGCAGCTGGCTTGGCCCCGCGCCGGTGCACGAACGCCTCAGCACGGTGCGGCTGGTCTGACAACGCGCCGTGGCGCACCCGAGGCGCGCCACGGATCAACGACGATGCAGGTCAGGACGACTCGCGGGCCGCGGGAGCACTGCCGAAGAGCACCTCGTCCCAGCTAGGTGCGCGCTTGCGGCTGGGCTTCTCGGCGGCTGCCGGCTCCGCCGCAGCGGACCGGCGTGGCCGCAGCACGGCCAGCGACGGCACGGCCGGCACTTCCTTCGGCGCGTCGGAGTCGTCGTCGAACGGCGACGCGACCCGGCGCGGCTTCTCCGGCGCCGCGGCGGCTGGTGCCATGGCCGCAGCCGCTGCGGGCGAGTCCAACCCGCGGCCGGCGGCGCCCAGCGGGCGCTCCAGCGAGGCCAGCAGGGCGTCCCGCCCCGACCGGATCGGGTCCGGCCGAGCGGTGAGGTCGTCGGTCGGCACGGGCAACGCGTGGCCGCGAGACGCCTCCTGACGCTTGCGGGTGCGACCCGGCGTGTCCCGCCGCCCGTCGTCCTTGCCGGTGGCGGCGCTCCGGTCCGTGCAGAGGTAGACCGCCATGTCGTCGACCGGGGAGACGACGTTGCGGGCCCGGTCCAGCTCCCAGACCGCCTGGGCGGTGGCCTTGCCGGAGGGCCAGGTCGCCACCACCCGCCACGTCCCGTCCTCGCGCCGGTAGGCGTCCCAGGAGATCTTGTCCGCGTCGACGCCGTGCTGGGCCAGGCGGCCGTCGATCACCTCGGACAGTGACGCTCCGGTGTCGGAGGTGGCCAGCCTGGTGCGCCGGGCGTGCTGGGCCAGCATCGCCCGCTCTTGCAGCACCGGCCCGGCGTAGCGCAGGACCCGGTCCACAGGCACCCCGGCGATGCGGGCCACGTCCTCTGCCGACTCTCCAGCGCGGATGCGCGCCTGGATGTCGCGTGGTGACAGTGACGGAGGGTTGCTCGGAGGCGCCGGCGACACCGGTGCGCCGGTGTGGGCCTCCGGGTGGATCGCTGCGGTGAGCCGCTCGTCGAGGGGCAGCGCCAGCAACCGGCCGACCTCGTCGGCGAGCACCAGCGCGTGACCGTCCTCGGAGACGGCGACGAACCGTACCGGCCGCATCGCATCCCTCCGTCCCGCGCTCTCGGCCGCCGGGGCGAATCGCCCGCTCCAGCGTTCTCTGGACACGGTACGCCCCCGCGGCCACTGACGTGGGGAGGCCACGCCGGGCGGAGTATCGAAGATCTGACTAATCGAGGATGGAACCGGTGCGCTGCCCGTCCAGGTAGTAGGTGAAGCAGACCACTTCCCGGTCTCCGGTACGCCACGTGGCCTCGCTCGGGTGCAGATAGAAGATGTCCACCTCCGTGTCGGCGTAGACCTCCGGGAACTGCTGCTCGAGGTCTCGTAGGCAACGCTGCTCCGCCTCGTCGACGACGTCCGCCTCACCCGGCCACGAACCGTCCAACGTCACGTCGAAGACGCTGTAGACCTCGGCCTGGTGGGGCTCGTCGCACGGTACGCCTGGGACGGTGAATCCGACCCGGCCGATGTCGAGTTCTTCGACACAGTCACCGGGGCGCAGCGCGGTGACCGAGATCGGACCGGCGGCTTCGAGTGAACCGTCCTCGCCCCGGTCCGCGCCGCTGGTGGCGATGGCGATGACCACGGCGGTGATCCCGGCGACGAACCACAGACCGGTGAGGGCCAAACCTGAGATGGCGAGCCCTTTGCCCTTCTGCCGGTTTCGGCTGATCTGGCCGAGGGCGAGGATGCCGAACACCAGTGCGAGTAGCCCTGCGCCGCAGGGGGCGATGATGCCGCAGACCAGGGCTGCGATCGCGAAGCCGTTGGTGCGCTGCGGCGCGGTGCCGACCGGGGTCGCCGCGCCGTACCCCCCGCCTGGGTTGTACTGGGTCGGGAATCCGGTGGGGGCGGTGTGACCGTGGGTCGGGTAGACGCCTGGCGTCGGGCTGTAACCGTACTCGGGCGTGCCAGTGCTGTAGCCCTGAGGCGGTGACGGGGCGTCATAGCCCAACGGCGATCCGTGTGTCGGGGTATGGCTCCAGGGATCGACCCCGCCAGGCGGGCCAGGATAGTGCGAGGGGTCGGGATGGGACACGTCCCAGCACGTTAGCAGCCCTGTTCACCAGTGCCCCCATCGAATCAACCTGGTTGCGCCCGGCGTGCGAGGGGTTACGGTCCGACGTCATGAACGATCTGATCGTCCGGCCATACCAGCCGGGGGATGTGCGGGCGGTGACCGCGCTGACCAACGTCATCATCGGACACGCGGGCGGGCGCAGTGGCATGACCATCGACGACACCGCGTCGTTCGTGTCCGGGGCGGTGCGGGACGTGGCCGCGGACAGCCGGTTGGTGTTCACCCCCGGTGGGGACCTGGTCGCGGCGGCGCTGGTCGGCACGCCGCCGGCCGGCGGGTACCGGATGGACACGGCGGGCGGTGTCCACCCGGCATGGCGGGGCCGCGGCCTCGGGCGCCGCCTGCTCGCGTGGCAGCTGGACCGGGCGAGGCAGATCCACCGGGAGACGGCGCCGGACGTCGACTGGAGTGTCCACTTTGATGTATGGCAGGGTGACGTCGACACCCCGCGCCTGTTCGCCAGGTTCGGACTGACCGCGGTCCGCTCGTGGTACACGATGGCGGCCCGACCGCGGCCGGCGACGACCCTGTCGCCGCCGGAAGGGTTGGTGGTGCGGCCGTACACCCCGGACCGGGAGGCGGAGGTCTACGCCGCCCACATGGACGCGTTCACCGACCACTGGGGTTTCCAGCCCCGCGGGTTCGACGAGTGGGCCGCCCGCACCGTCCGCGCCGCAGGGTTCGTCCCCGGCCTGTCGCTGCTCGGCTACGCCGGCACCGACCTGGCCGGTTACCTGCTGTCGTACCAGGGGGACGACCCGGAGGCCCTCTACATCGGCCACCTTGGGGTGCGCCGCCCGTGGCGGCGGCGAGGACTCGCCGCAGCGCTGCTGGTCGCGGTGCTCAGCGCAGCCGGGGCCGAGGGACGTCAGCGGGTCACGCTCACCGTCGACGCCGACAATCCCAGCGGCGCGGTCGGGCTGTACGAGCGGGTCGGTTTCACAGTCGAGTCGCGCACCATCACCTACGCCGCGTCGCTGCCGGCGGCGACGTGACGGGGTCGTGCCCCGTCACCGTCACAGCCGCTCGATGACGTAGTCGATGCAGGCGGTCAGCGCCGCCACGTCGGCCGGGTCCACCGCCGGGTACATCGCGATGCGCAGCTGGTTGCGGCCAAGCTTGCGGTACGGCTCGGTGTCGACGATGCCGTTGGCGCGCAGCACCGCGGCGACCGTCGCGGCATCGACCTGCTCGTCGAAGTCGATGGTGCCAACCACGTTCGACCGCAGCGCCGGGTCGGAGACGAACGGTCGCGCCACCGACGAGCGTTCGGCCCAGCCGTACAGCGTCGCGGCGCTCTCCGCGCAACGCTTCGTCGACCATTCCAGGCCGCCCTGCTCCAGGATCCACTCCACCTGCTGGACCGCGAGGAAGATCGTCGCCAGCGCGGGGGTGTTGTAGGTCTGCTCCTTGCGCGAGTTCTCGATCGCGGTGACCAGGTCGAGGAAGGCGGGGATGTAGCGGCCTGACTCCTTGACCTCGTACGCCCGGGCGATCGCCGCCGGCGACATCAGCGCGATCCACAGGCCACCGTCGGAGGCGAGACCCTTCTGCGGCGCGAAGTAGTAGACGTCGCTCTCGCGCATGTCGACCGGCAGACCAGCCGCCGCCGAGGTGGCGTCGTGCAGCATCAGGGCGCCCTCGTCGGCGCCGTCGACCCGGGTGACTGGGACCGCCACCCCAGTGGAGGTTTCGTTGTGGGGAGTGGCGTAGACGTCCACGCCAGGCTCGGCACGCAGCTGCGACGCCCCGCCCGGTTCGGCGGTGAGCACGGTCGGCTCGGCCAAGAACGGGGCGGTCTTCACCGCCGTGGCGAACTTGGCGCCGAACTCACCGAACGAGGCGCACTGAGCCCAGTTACGGACCAGGCTGAACACGGCCACGTCCCAGAACGCGGTCGTGCCACCGACGCCGAGCACCACCTCGTACCCGTCCGGCAGGCCGAACAGGGTGGCCACACCCCGGCGGAGCCGGGCCACCTCGTCACGCACGGTGCGGTGCCGGTGAGACGTCCCCAGGTAACTCGTGGCGACGCCGCGCAGGGCGTCCACTGCCTCCGGCCGTACCTTGGAGGGGCCGGAACCGAACCGGCCATCGGCCGGTTTGATGTCGTCGGGGATCCGGATGCTGCTCACGTCGGCCACGTCGTTTCCTTCCAGGGGCGTGTGTGTCCCCAAAAATCCTTCCACTCCAGTCGGGCCGTCCCGGGCCCGTGGCCAGCGGTAGTGATGCGCGTCATCCGGTCGGGACGATGGTGAACCCGGTCAGACCCTCGGGTTCTTCCTCCACCACCGTCACCCCGGACACGACCGCCCGGCTCGGGCCACGCCGCGACCACGCGACCATCCGCTCGACCGCCTCGGCTGACCCTTCGAACACCGCTTCGACGGTGCCATCGGGTCGGTTGCGGACCCACCCGGCGACCCCGTGCTGCGCGGCCTGGCGGCGGCACGTGTCGCGGTAGAACACGCCCTGCACCAACCCAGTGACGATTACCCGTTTCCGGACCACGCGTCGACCGTACCGAAGCCGGACGTGCCCCAGGCAGGCTGCCTGGTGCGCCCGGTCGAAGGCGGCGGCCGATCAGACCGGCGCCTGGAGGTCGTCCCACCCGTCGACCTCCTCGGGACGGCGGGGACCAGGGCCGACGTAACGCGCCGACGGGCGTACCAGCCGACCGAGCTTCTTCTGCTCGAGGATGTGGGCGCTCCACCCGGCGACCCGGGCGCAGGTGAACATCGACGTAAACAAGTGCGCCGGGACTTCGGCGAAGTCGAGCACCACCGCGGACCAGAACTCGACGTTGGTGGCGAGGACCCGGTCCGGCCGACGGTTGTGCAGTTCCTGCAACGCGGCCTTCTCCAACGCCTCCGCCACCTCGTACCGCGGCGCTCCCAACTCCCGGGCGGTGCGCCGCAGCACCCGGGCACGTGGGTCCTCGGCCCGGTAGACGCGGTGGCCGAAACCCATGAGTCGCTCACCACGGTCGAGTACCTGCTTGACGTACTTCTCCGCGTCGCCCATCTGCTCGACCGCTTCGATCATGTGCAGCACGCGGGACGGGGCCCCGCCGTGCAGCGGCCCGGACAGCGCGCCGATGCCGGCGGAGATGCACGCCGCCGCGTCCGCCCCGGTGGACGCGCAGATCCGGGCGGTGAAGGTGGAGGCGTTCATGCCGTGCTCGGCGGCGGCGA
>CAYTMR010000026.1:763-31636 GCA_964438855.1 uncultured Micromonosporaceae bacterium | reverse complement strand
TCACCGAAGATGCCTTCCAAGCTGGTGGTGCGGGTTCGATTCCCGTCACCCGCTCAGACCAGAAGCCCAGGCCAGGCTTAATGCCTGACCTGGGCTTTCCCATGAAGCCTCACTGACCGGCTGCGGCGTGTCCGTCGCGGTACGCGATCGTGTGCCCATCGCAACGAGCCATGTTCTGGACGTCGAGCCCTGACGAGGTGGACACCGACCGATACGATGGCAAAGCACACAACGCCAACGTCCGGGGGAAGTGAGTCAGCGTGTCTGAGCTGATGGTGGGCAAGTTGATTCTGGCTGTCACGCTGCTGGGTGCGGGCGCTGTGCAGATCTGGGTCGCCCGGGCCACCACATCCGGGCGGCTCGGGCGCAACGTCGCGGCTGGCATCCGCACCCGGGCGACGATGGCGAGTGACGAGGCGTGGCTGGCCGCCCATCGGGCGGCGCGTTCACCGATGGAGACGGCCGGCTGGTGCACCGTGGCGGCCGGCCTGCTGGGGCTTCTCGCTCCGTCGGTGTTCGTGCTGGTCGCAGTGGCGGTGACCAGCACCGTGCTCGTCCTGATCCTCGTCCTCACCGGCGGCGTACGCGCCTCCCGGGCGGCCCGTGAGGTCACCCGCGCGCAGAACGACGTGCGCACGTGAGCGTCGGGACTTCTCCCGTTTCCCGCCTGCAGCCGGCCCTTGACGTGCGACCATCGATCTGCGACGGCGAGCGGTACGGGGGCGCCGATGCCGGCAACAATCGGGAGGCGAGCAGCTGTCCTTGCCGCCACCGCGATCCTCGTGACCGCCTGTACCGGCGGGGCCGAGACGACCACCGGTCACACCCCGCTGCGGCCCTTCAACGACATGGACGTGGCCTTCGCCCAGCACATCGTCGCCGTGGACGAGCCGGCACTGGCCGTGGCGACGATGGCCCTCAGCCACGCCCACGACCCAGCGGTCCGGCGACTCGCCGGTGAAATCGTGACGGAACAGGCCGGTGATGTCGAAACTCTCGCCGATTGGCTGCACACCTGGCTACGACCGGCGGCCACCGCCAGTCCCGATCCCCTTCCCCGCCTGAGCACCACAGCACCGCAGCCGCCGACGCCGGTGGCCACTGCCGATGTGGACCCGACACAGATCCGTTTGCTGCGAGGACCCGACTTCGATCAGGCGTTCCTGGCGATGATGCTCGCCCACCATCAGCGCACGATCGACATCGCTGAGGCGGTCCGAGCCGACGGCATGAATCCGCAGGTCAAAGAGGTGGCGGAGGCGTTGCACGCCAGTCGTACCGCACGGCTGTCCCGACTGCGCAGCCTACTGGCGGCGCCCACGCCAACCCCGGACTAAGTCTCCGACACCACGTCGGTCGTGGAAGTGGTGCCGACTCCGTGTTACCCCCGCGGCTGCGGGGAAGAGCATGCGGTAGCACGTGACAGGAGGCGACGGGCATGGTGGGCTACCAAGAGTTGATCACCGACATTTCACGCCGGATCCACGTCGACACCGAGGAGGCCCGCCAGGCCGCTGAGGCGACCATCGGCACGATGGCCAAGACCCTGGATCGGCCACGCCGACAGCGGCTCCTGGCGGCGGTGCCGCCTAGCCTGACCAGCGAGGTGGCGGAGGCACCTGGGCCAGCGCCGGACGCCGAGAGCTTCGTCGCCGAAGTGTCGTGGCTGACTGGCCTACCGCCCGAGCAGGCTCGATACCGTGCCCAGGCCGTTCTCGCCGCGCTCGCCGATGAGGATCCGGACCTCGTGGCGTCGCTCGACCTGCCGGCGGATCTCCAACAGATGGCGGAAGAGCCACTCCCGGGCGGCGGCATCATCGGGCCGGGCGGACACACCCCACCGCTCACGGAGGAGGAGGTGAACGAAGCGCTCGCCGAGCTTCCCGACTGGAGCGGTGACACCCGGGCCATCCGGCGGACGCTTCAGCTGCCGCGACCTGAACTGGATCAGGTCCTGTCTCGCATCGATGAGCTGAGGTACGAGGTTGGGCGCGCACCAGACATTGAGCGGTCGGGCGACACGGCGACCCTCGCGATACGAACGACGAGTGTCGACGCCGTCACCGCACTCGACATCGATCTGGCACGCCGAGTCGACGCGATCATTGCTGAGGGCCCACCGGAGGTCACCACAGGGTAGAACACTGTGGTGAATGAGCGAGACGACGAGGCCTCTCACCGGCGGCGCTGGCAGGCGCTCTCCGTCTGCCTCCTAGCCGGCTTCATGACGCTGCTGGACGTCAGTATCGTCAACATCGCCCTGCCGTCGATCCAGGTCAGCCTCGACGCTCGCGAGGCCGACCTGCAATGGGTGGTGTCGGGCTACACGCTCGCCTTCGGCCTAGTGCTGGTCACGGCGGGGCGTATCGGTGACGCTCGCGGCCGCCGCACCGTGTTCATCGTCGGTGTCGTCGCGTTCACCCTGGCGAGCATGGTCGCCGGACTCGCTCCGACCGCTCACCTGCTCATCGCCGCGCGCATCGTGCAGGGCGCGGCCGGTGGTGTGATCAACCCGCAGATCAGCGGGTTGATCCAACAGCTCTTTCAGGGTGCAGAACGAGGGCGTGCCTTCGGACTGCTCGGTACGACCATCGGCATCTCGACAGCCATAGGTCCGACTCTCGGCGGATTCCTCATCTTCCTCGGTGGACCAGATCACGGCTGGCGCTGGATCTTCTTCGTCAACGTTCCGGTCGGAGCGCTGGCGGTCGCACTGGCGATTCGCTTGATCCCGAAGCGACGCACGGCTCACAGCCGCGAGCGGCTCGACCCCGTTGGAGTGGTGCTGTTGGGCACGGCGATGCTGCTGCTGTTGCTGCCGTTGGTCGAGACCCGTGAGTTGTCGCGGTCGGTGGCCGCGGTGCTGCTGGTGCTCGGCGTCGCGTTCCTCGTCGCCTTCTTGGGCTGGGAGAACCGGTACGCCCGCAGCGGGGAACCGGTGGTCGATCCGGCTCTTTTCCGGCGACGGTCGTTCCGCATGGGATTTCTCATCGCCATGCTCTACTTCGCAGGATTCACCGCGATCTTCTTCATCTTCAGCTTGTACCTTCAGGAGGGTCTCGGGTACACCGCTATACAAGCGGGATTGGCGTTGAGTCCGTTCGCCATCGGCTCGGCGATCGCCGCCGCGGTGGGTGGTCGCCTGGTGGCGCGGCTCGGTCGGCCGCTGGTGGCCATCGGCCTGCTCGTCGTCGGGGGCGGCGTCGCCGCTGCCATGGTCACGGTCACGGTGGTGCCGAGCGGCAGTGTTGGCTGGGCAACCGCCCTCCCGCTTCTGGTCGCCGGCCTCGGCAGCGGCCTGGTGGTCACCCCGAACATCACCCTCACGCTGTCCGACGTGCCGGTACGGCAAGGTGGCAGCGCGGGTGGTGTCCTGCAGACCAGCCAACGGCTCGGCGCCGCCACCGGCATCGCCGTCGTCGGGTCGGTGTTCTTCAGTACCGTGGCCAGCAGCGACGGGGACTGGTCCCTCGCCTACCGATACGGGTTGTTGATGACACTCGGATTCGTGCTCTTCTCGCTGATCGTCACCGTCCTCGACGTGCGGGCGGGTCGGCGCTCGGCAACCTGACGGCCCCGCCCGCTGTCGGGCATGATGCGCTCGCCCTACCTCGTGCTCGTGGTGAGCGCCTCGGCCACCTCGTCGACCGGTTCCAGCAACACCGTCTCGACCGGCAGCGCCACGAGGTCCTTGAGGACGAAGTCGGGCCGGATCTCGGTAGCCGCGGCGACGATCTCGGCCAACCGGTCACCCACCGAGTTCATCGCCGCCTGCAAGTCGGCGAGCGGGCACGGATCCCGCAACTCGAGGTGAACCACCGACATCGCGGCCACCTCCCCGGCGACCTGTTCGGGCACGATGAGGACGATGCGCCGGTCGAACTGCCCTCGCACCAGGCGAGGTACCCGAAGCTCGGCGACGCGTCGCTTCGAGCCGGTCAGCGGCGCACCAGCGTCGGCGCGACTGGCCAGGCCGGTGGCGATCCCGGTCTTGTTGACCACACGCAGCTCGGCTTCGCCGTTGGCCCCGGTGCGGATCTCGTAGCGGGTGACACCGGTGGTGCGGCGTACCACCCGAGCGTGGGCCCGGATCACGTCCAGCACCACGTAGGTGAGGTTGCCCAGTTCGGTCCCGGCCTCCACCATCGCTCGCACGATGTCGTTCTCGTAGAGGTCGGCGTCGGCGCGGGACGTACCGACGGTGACTGTCTTCGCCTGGTGCCGCACCGTGTCGATGGGGCGCCCCAGCTCCTCGAGGACCGTCGTCAGTGCGGCCCGGGCACTGGCCAGCCGGTCCCGGTCGGCGGCGAAGTCCTCACCGTCGACTCCACCCAATGGCAGCACGATGCTGGCCAACGCCATCACCGCCTGGCTGGTCAACACGCCGCGCAGCTCGCCACGGGCAGCCGCGGCGAGCATCCGCTTGACCTGCAAAGTCACCTCGACCGGCAGGGGACCCGCCGCCGTGGCTCCCTGGTCGACCGCTGTCTCCAACGCCGACAGTGCCCGACGTACCGGGTCGGCTGCGGCGTCGATGGCCCGGGCGGCGTGGTAGGAGAACAGGTGTCCGGCTGCGACGCCGAGGATCCACGCGAGCTCTGGGTGGGCCGCCGGGACCGGGATCACGGAGCCCTTCGGCCAGAGGTGCTCGGTCGGCTGGTCGCAGATGACGATCGCGTGGTTGCGGTGGGCGTTGAGGATCTCGATCTCTTTGATCAGGTCGGTGAGCTGGTGGGGCGGGGCCCCGGCGACACACACCAGCACCAACGCCTCGGCGGACAGGTCGATGTGCTTCTTGTTCTCCACCGCGTCGGCGGAGATGGTGCGGTAGCACAGCTCCGAGGCCTTGATCCGTACCTCTTCAGCGGCGACACGGTTGGCCCCGGAGCCGACCACCGACCAGAACGGATACCTGGTGGCGTGCTCAGCGGCGATCGCGGCGATCCGGTCGCTGGTGCGGTGCAGCGCCTGCAACTGCTCGGGGATCTTCGTCAATCCGTGCAGCAGCGACTCTTCCCGGGTCGGTGCCAGGCAGCCGAGCTCTTTGGCGATCTCCGCGACGAGGAGGCATCCGGCCGCGACCTGGGAGTAGAAAGCCTTGGTGGAGGCGACCGACAGCTCGACGTCACGACCGTCGGCGGTGTAGACGACGCCGTCGCTCTTCTCCGCCAAGTCGCTGTCACGGCGGTTGACGATGCACAGCACCGTGGCACCGCTGGCGCGCGCCATGTCGACGGCACGGTTGGTGTCGGTGGTGGTGCCGGACTGGCTCACCGCCACCACACAGGTGTCGGACAGGTCCTGACGTAGCCCCCAGGCCGAGAACTCCGTGGCCGGCTGGGCGACGACCTCCAGCGCGTCCCCCACCAGTGACTGGGCGACGTGGGCGATGCCGGTGCCAGCGACCGCGGCGGTGCCCTGGCCAAGCAGGACCAGCTTGCGCACCCTGCCCGTGCGGAGCTGCTCCCGCAGCGACCTCGGCACCGAGGAGTCCGGCAGCGACACGTAGCGCCGCCCCTCCTCGGAGACGTGTACCCGGCCCCGCAGTGTCTTCCGGAACGACGAGGCGGCGTCGTGGATCTCCTTCTGCAGGTAGTGCTCGAACTCCCCGATCGCCAGGTCACGGGTGGTGACCTCGGCTTCACGGACATCCCGCTCGGTGACCGGCCGCATCACCCCGGCCGCGTCCCAGCGCCGCACCTCTTCGGGACGCCCTCGCCCGTCGCGGCGCAGGAGCATCACCGTGCCACCGGCCTGAGCACCGTCCCAGGTGCGGCCGTCCATCCGGGTGAACTGTCGGGTGACCCCTACCAGGCCGTACGCCTCACTAGCGACGAAGTAACCCTGTGGCCCGAATCCGACGTAGAGTGCCTGACCACTGCCCTTGGTGGCGAGCAGGACCTCCCCCGGGTTTCGGTCGCTCTGCGCCGCGATCGCCATCGAGCCGTGGCAGGCCTCCAACACCGCCCGCATGGCGTCTGCCGGCGGCAGGCCGTCGTCGAGCCCGGCGGACAACAGCAGCGGCAACAGTTTCGCGTCGGTGGTGACCCCGGCCTCGTCCGGTACGTAACCACACCGCTCCTGCAAGGCGGTGTAGTTGTCCACGTCACCGTTGAGGACCGCAATCGAGAAGGGACCGGTGAAGTGGCCGTGGGGGTCACGGTTGTCGACCGGGTGGGCGTTGGCCTCGCTGACCCGCCCCACGCTCGCCCACCGGGTGTGCGCCAGGACGGTGACCTTCGCCGACGGCAGGTTGAGCACCCAGTGCAAGTCCTCATCGGCGGCGATCGCCTCCCGCAAGTGGCGGGTGTTGTCACCCAGCCGGCCGACGATGGCGGCTCGCTTGTAGACGAAGCAGACGCCGTGGTCGGTGACGAACGTCGAGCCGCTGCGGAACTGCGGGTCGTCACGCATCGGCAACGCGGTCAGACGGGCGCGGTCCTCCGGGGCGAGGTCGACCCAGATGCTGATCCCAGCGGAGTCCCGGCCCCGCACCTCCAGCCGGTCCAACGCGTCGAGCACCGAGTTGACCGCGACGTACGAGGTGACCGAGTGCGGTGTCCACCCGGCGGTGGCTAGGGCCCGCGCCCGCGCGGCCGCGGCGACGCGGTCGTGACGCAGGGTCCAGATCTGGTCGCGGACTTCGCGCAGCATCCGTTGGACCCGCTCGGTGGCGTCGGCGCCCCAGGCGGCCGAGTCCCGGTCCAGCGCCTCGTCGAGCTCGGCCCCGGTGCACTCCAGCTGGTGCAGGGCGCGCCGCAGCGGGTCACCGTCCACAGTGTTGGCCAACGTGAGGACGGCACCCGTGGTGGCGTACGCGTCGACCGCGACCGCCAGGCGCTCGGCGGCCATGTGCAGCGTGCTCTCCAGCTTGTCCCGGTCGCTGCCGAAACCGTCCAGGTCGGGCAGGGAGGGCAGCAGATCGACCAAGCTGGTCAGGTCCGGCTGCTCGACCCGGCCGCCGTAGGCCGGCAGGGCCACCACGATGCCGCACATGCGTCCTCCATCCCGCGTGAACCACTCAGCGCCCGCGCTTCGCCCTCGCGCCAGCCTAAGACTCTCACACCAGCGCCGTAGACGGAGCCGACATGAATCCCGCTCGCGTGTGATCAGCGTCCGCGTCGATGCCGCGTGGGCTGGACCTTCGGTCGAGGCCACCACGCCGGTCCGCTACCTGGTGTCCACCCGGTCGGACGGTGCCGACCACCCCCCTGCCTCACCTAGCCTGACCTCGCAAAACATCGGCCGGCGGGGCGCCACGGAGCGACAGGAGGGGTACGGGGATGATGCGGTGGCGCTACCGCGTCGCTACCCGGTTCGCGCTCGCCGGCCTCGTGCTCTGCCTCGTCGCCGGCGGCGCGCCCGAACCTCCTCGGGAGGCGGACATGCGTGAGACGGCCTACGCCAACCCGGTCTACGCCGCGAACTTCCCCGATCCGGCGGCCATACGAGTGGGGGACACCTGGTACGCGTACGGCACCAACGGCCCGAGCGGCAACGTGCCGGTCCTCACGTCCCAGGACCTGGTGACCTGGTCGGAGGCGGGCGACGCGCTGCCCAGCCTCGGCTCCTGGGCGGTGCCCGGTTTCACCTGGGCACCGGACGTCATCCGGCTCGGTGACCGGTTTCTCCTCTACTACACCGCCCGGTCTCACCGTACCGGTCGCCAGTGCATTGGGGTGGCTGCCGCCGACTCTCCGTTGGGCCCGTTTCGGGACACCGCCGCCGGGCCGCTGATCTGTCACGCCGACCAGGGCGGGGCGATCGACGCCGCTGCCTTCCGCGACGACGACGACACGCTGTACCTGCTGTGGAAGAACGACGGAAACGCAGTGGGGCAGCCCACCCGCATCTACTCGCAGCAGCTGACCACCGACGGCACGGCGTTGGTGGGATCACCCTGGGCGCTGCTGACCAACCACGCCGCGTGGCACGGCCCGGTGGTGGAGGCGCCACAGATGGTCAAACGTGCGGGGCGGTACATCCTCTTCTACTCCGGCAATCGCTACGACTCCACTGAGTACGCTGTCGGCTACGCCTTGTGCGAGTCCCCGTGGGGTCCGTGCCACGACGCGCCTGAGAATCCGATTCTGAGCAGCGCGGGCGGCGCCGCCGGGCCCGGCCACAGCTTCCTGGTGGGGCAGCCCGATGGCAGCACTTGGCTGCTCTACCACGCCTGGCGACCGGACGCGGTCGGTGCCGAGCCGCCCGGCCGGGCGCTGTGGTTGAGCCGGGTGGACTGGGTCGCCGGCCGCCCGACCGTCCGTGGCCCGGCACCGCACTGACCCATCGCCGCCGGTCTGGCTCGTGGCATAAGCCCACGAAGGCGGGGAAGTCCACGACCATGGTGAGTCTGCAACCGGACGGGCCCTGCCGGTGGCGCATCGATCCCACTGGCGACATGCGAGTGCCGGGGGTCGTCTTCGCCACCGAGCGTCTCCTGCCAGCAGCCGTGGGCGACCAGGCGCTCGACCAGGTGGCCAACGTCGCCACCTTGCCCGGCATCGTCGAGGCCTCGTACGCGATGCCGGACGTGCACTGGGGCTACGGATTCCCGATCGGTGGGGTGGCCGCCACCGATCCGGCCGCCGGCGGTGTCATCTCACCCGGCGGGGTGGGCTTCGACATCTCATGCGGAGTGCGGCTCCTCACCGCTACCGTCACCCGTGCCGAGGCGTCCGGCCGCCTGGAGCGGCTGACGGACCTGCTGGGTAGCGCGATCCCCCGGGGCATGGGCCGCGGTGGTGTCCTGCCCCACGTCCAGCAGACCGACCTCGAGGAGTACCTGCTGCGGGGAGCCGCCTACGCGGTCGAACGTGGCTACGGCGTATCCGACGATCTGGTCTTCTGTGAGGATCGGGGCACGGTGCCCGGCGCCGACCTGAGCGCAGTGAGCAACCGGGCCCTTGACCGCGGTCGAGGACAGTTGGGCAGCTTGGGGTCGGGCAACCACTTCCTCGAGCTCCAGGCGGTGGAGCGGATCTTCGACGAGCGCGCCGCCGAGGTGATGGGCCTATACCAGGATCAGCTCTGCGTCATGATCCACACTGGCTCGCGAGGTTTGGGCCACCAGATCTGCTCCGACCACGTCCGGGGGATGACGGCCACGATGGCCCGGCACGGCATCCGGGTGCCCGACCCACAGCTGGCCTGCGCCCCGGTCGGCTCCGACGAAGGGCGCAGGTACCTGGGCGCGATGGCCGCGGCTGCCAACTACGGCCGGGCCAACCGGCATCTTCTCGCCCACGCCACCCGACGCTGCTTCGCCGACGCGGGCCTGGGCGACCTGCGGTTGCTCTACGACGTGTCGCACAATCTGGCCAAACTGGAGCCACATCCGGTCGATGGCACCATACGCGAACTGTGTGTGCACCGCAAGGGTGCGACGCGGGCTTTCCCACCCGGTCATCCGGAGCTGCCAGAACCGCTACGAAAGGTCGGTCAGCCGGTGCTGGTGCCGGGCTCCATGGGCACCGCCTCCTACATCCTCGTCGGGATCGCTGACGGGCAAGCGTTCCACAGCGCCTGTCACGGCGCCGGGCGGGTACTGAGCCGGCACGCCGCGGTCAAGCAGGCCCTGGCCGCCGAGGTTCGGCGGGAACTCGCCGCCGCCGGCATCTTGGTCCGTGGCGCCTCCGCGCGTGGGCTCGCCGAGGAGGCGCCAGCCGCCTACAAGGACGTGGACGAGGTCGTCCAGGCCTGTCAGGTCGCGCGCCTGGCCGACCCGGTGGCCCGGGTGGTCCCCGTGGCGGTGGTCAAGGGATGACCACCGCCACAGGTGAGGCGTCGGCGTGCTTAGACGTCGATGACGACCTGGCAGCGGACCTGGTCCCCGTCGCGCTCCCACCGCAAACCGTGCAGAGTGACCGCCTTCGGCGCCGGTCCCACGACCGGTACCTCGGACAGCGGCACCACCCCGAACTCCCCCACCAGACCGCCCTCGCCGGTCAGCGCCACCCCGACCGCGGCGGGCACCACGTCCTCGGCGTCGAGGAGGTAGATGATCTCCTCCAACAGTTGGACCAACAGGTCCGACTCGGGGGCCGGGTCACACCGGAATCCGACCAGCCGCTGTGGCCGCGCCTCGCGGACGTCCGCGACACAGGACACGAGCGCGCGGGCCGCCTCGGCGAGACAGTCCTCCGTCGTCGGTCCCCACGCCGAAAGCATCACGTCGGCGGTGTGGGGTAGCACCTCGTACCCCATCGCGTCACTCCCGGGCCGCCGCCGCGTGTAGCAGCTCGGCCACCTCGGCGTCCGAAGTCTGGGAGAAGTCGTCGTACCACTCGCCGATCGCGCCCAACAACAGTGGCTCCTCCAGCGCGACTACCTCGTCCGCGACGGTCAACAGCTCGTCGACCGCCTGCGCCGCGGCCACCGGCACCGCGAGTACCACCCTGGCCGCGCCTTGCCGCCGAGCGACTTCGCAGGCGGCGCGGGCGGTAGCTCCGGTGGCGACTCCGTCGTCGACCACCAGGACCGTCCGCCCCTGCACGGGCACCGGCTCCGCGCCACGTCGCAGCCGACGCACCCGCTCTTCGACCTCCTGCCGCTGTGCCCGCTCGACCTCCGCGAGCTGTTCGTCGCTGATCTGTGCCGCGGTGAGCACCTCCTCGTTGAGCACCCGCACCCCGCCTTCGCCCACGGCTCCCATCGCCAGCTCCGGCTGGTAGGGCACGCCGAGTTTGCGAATGACGATGACGTCGAGCGGTGCCCCCAGCGCACGTGCGACCTCGGCAGCGACCACCACCCCGCCGCGGGGAAGGCCGAGGACGACGGCGTCCGCGTACTCGCCAGCTGCGGCGAGCTGCTCGCCGAGCCGGCGCCCGGCCTCCACTCGGTCCTGGAACCGCATCGCAACCCCCTTCCGCGGCTGCGGCAGACGGGCGCTGACGCACCCACTGAGGGCCTTACCCCGCAAGGGTGGCCCCACACACGATCACACCCGAGCTCTCGGGACCAACGACTCTGGTTGGCGTCGATGGAATGGGCGACGATCGACGCGTGACCACCAGGCCGCCCCGACGACCAGAGCCGAAATGCCCGATCCGGCCTGGGCAGGCGTGCTCGCTGTGCCAGATCGACGTGACCGGCCCCCACGATTGTGGCTTGGTCTACCTGGTGATGCGAGACGACGACCTACGGGAGGCGGTGCGCACGACCGCGCGGGTGACCGCGGAGTCAAGGCACGTATGAGCTGGTGAAGCCGAGCACCGTCAGAGTCGCGCAGCTGGCGGTGGCGGCGGCGAGGGCAACGCCGAACACCCACCGGGACGTGGTGACGAGCCCAGCCGCGATGATCAGTGGGAACGTACCTGCCAGGTAACGTGGCGCGGAGTGCCCGTGGCTGGAGGTCAGCGCCGCTGCGACCATGAGCACGGTCCACGCTCCGTACGCCAGCGGTAGCCGCCGCAGCACCACGATCACGAGCGCGGCGGCGACTCCCACCAACAGCAGTGTGGGGCGCCAGTCCAACCCGCCGTGACCGCTGTCGAGCAGCGCGGCTACCGGGTTGGCCAACCAGGCTCCGCGCAGGTCGGTACGGGTCTGCACGGTGTAGGGAATCCACGGGTCCCCGAAGGAGAACCCGCACCACAGCAGGTAGACGGCGGTGCCGAGCAGAGGTGACGCCACTGTCAGGCAGCGCGCTGTCCACCGGCCGGTCCCGTCGGGGCGGAGGAGCTCGATCGCCGCTGGCGCTGCGAGCAGGATGCCGGTGGGGCGAGCCAGGCCGCTGAGGAATCCGCACGCCGCGGCGGCCCAGAGCGTGCGGCTACGCAGGGCAACGAACATCCCAACCGCCAGGGCACCGGCCAATGCCTCGGTGTACGGCAACGCCAGCGCCACCGCCCCCGGGGCCAGCGCCGCCAACCAGACCACCCGCCTGGCCGCCGACTCGTCACCGGTCTCGCGCCGGGTCAGCGCCGCGAGAGCCGTGAGATAGACCAGGGCGGCGACGTTGGCCGTCAGCAACAGTCCGATCGTGGCGCTGTCCCAGAAGAGCGCACCCACCGCCCGCCCGACGAGCGGAAGCAGCGGGAAGAAGCGCAGCGCCGAGTAGTCCTCGTAACCGTCGGTGGCGATCCGCGCGTACCACTGGCCGTCCCACGACAGCAGCGACCGTGCCGGTCCGGTGCCGTCGACATGTCGCGGATGGAGTAACGCGACGCCGAGCCAGATCGCGCCGACCAGGGCACGGGAAGCGATCCAGGCAGTTGTCGCCGACCGGGCGGTGGTGCGCCGCCACGACCGAGTACGCGGCGGCCCGGCCAGGCCGGTGCCCGTCATCGGCATGCCCGCGGATACCCCCGAGCCGCCGCACGCAAACCGTTAGGGACGCCGTGGTGCGGGTAGAGGCGGGCGTGGAGGGGAGGGGCGATGCGAGCACGTGACGATGAACCCGTGGTGGTGATCGGGGCCGGCCCCGCCGGCCTCACCGCCGCGTACGAGTTGGGCAAGCGGGACGTGCCGGTCACGGTCTTGGAGGCCACCGACGCGATCGGGGGCATCAGCCAGACCGTGGAGCGGGACGGATGGCGGTTCGACATCGGAGGCCACCGCTTCTTCACCAAGGTCCCGCGGGTGCAGGAACTGTGGCGGGAACTCTTGCCTCCAGAGGACTTCCTCTCCCGCCCACGGCTGAGCCGGATCATGTACCGCGGGGCCTTGTTCGACTACCCGTTGCGGCCGATGAAGGCGCTGCGGCAGTTGGGACCGGTCGAGGCTGCGCGCTGCACGCTGTCGTACATGTGGGCTCGGGTCCGCCCACCGGCTGACCAGTCGCACTTCGAGGGATGGGTGGCGGCACGCTTCGGCTACCGGCTCTATCGCATCTTCTTCAAGACCTACACCGAGAAGGTGTGGGGCATTCCGGCCACCGAGATCCAGGCGGACTGGGCCGCCCAGCGTATCAAGAACCTCAATCTACGAAACGCGATCTTCTCGGCGCTGAAGCCCAAGGGGGACACAACCATCACCACTCTCATCGATCGATTTGATTATCCGAAGTACGGGCCCGGCATGATGTGGGAACGGGCACGGGACCTGGTGGTCAAACAAGGCAGCGAGGTGCTGATGGAGTGCCCTGTGGTCGCCGTGGAGTGGGAGAAGGGACGCGCCACCACAGTGGTGGCGGCGCCGCGGGGCGAGCCGCAGCAGCTGCCGGCCAGGGCCGTGGTCTCCTCGATGCCGTTGCCGGCCCTGGTGCGGGCGATGGACCCACCACCTCCCGATGACGTACTCGCCGCTGCCGACGGCTTGCGCCACCGGGATTTCCTCACCGTGGCCCTGGTGGTACCGCAGGAGGCGAGCTTCCCGGACAACTGGATCTACGTGCACACGCCCGGGGTTCGGGTCGGGCGGGTGCAGAACTTCGGCTCCTGGTCGCCCTATCTGGTCAAGGAGGGGCGGACCTGCCTGGGCCTGGAGTACTTCGTCAACGAAGGCGACGAGCTGTGGAGCATGCCCGACTCAGATCTCGTCCAGCTCGCCACGGAGGAGTTGGACCACCTCGGACTGGTGCGCGCTGACCAGGTCGAGTGTGGTTACGCCATCCGGATGCCGAAGGCGTACCCGGTCTACGACCCCGGCTACGCCGAGCGGGTGGAGGTACTCCGCCAGTGGCTCGAGGCGCACGTGCCCAATGTGTACCCGGTGGGCCGTAACGGCATGCACAAGTACAACAACCAGGACCACTCGATGCTCACCGCGCTGTTGGCGGTGGAGAACATGTTCGGCGCCGAGCACGACCTGTGGCGGGTGAACGCCGACGACGAGTACCACGAGCAGGTCCGAAACGGGCACGACGCCGGGACCGGCCGCTCCGCACCGGTGGCGCTGGCCAGACCGGCCGGTGGTGTGAGGAGCGAGGCGGGGTGACCGTTCGGCTTGCCCGCACCACCCGCGGCGAGCCGCGCACTCCCACCGCCACCGGTCCCCTGCGGCGGTGGACACCACCGGCCGCCGTCGCGCTGGTCCTCGCCGTCGGGGTGGCCCTGCGGTTCCGCGCACCGGTCGGGTTGTGGCTGGACGAGGCGCTCAGCGTCGCGATCGCCCGGGAACCGCCTGCCTCGGGTCTGGTGGACGCGCTGCGGCAGGACGGTTCGCCGCCGCTGTACTACGTCCTCCTCCACGCGTGGATGCGGCTGTTCGGCGATGGTGACGTGGCCGTCCGGGCACTCTCCGGCGTGCTGTCGATCGCGGCGCTACCGCTGGCGTGGCTGGCCGGGACACGGGTCGCGGGCCGATGGGCTGGCGCGGCAGCACTATTGATCACCGCCACGAACCCCTGGATGGTCCGCTACGCGACCGAGACGCGCATGTACGCCTTGCTGGTGCTGCTCGTACTCGCCGGACTGCTGGCATTGGACGGGCTGCGCCGCCACCCCACCGTGCCGCGGGCAGCGGCGGTGGCGTTGGTCACCGCAAGCCTGCTGCTCACTCACTACTGGTCGTTCTTTCTGGTCGTGGTGGTGGGAACCGGACTGACGTGGCATGCGATCCGCCACCGATGCCGCTGGTCCGGCTACGCGGTGGCGGCGACCGGTGCGGGCGGCCTATTGTTCCTGCCGTGGCTGCCGGTCTTCGCCTACCAGTTCGCGCACACCGGCACCCCGTGGGCGCACCGGCCGGGGTGGTGGGATCTGCTCCAGATCCCACGTGAATGGGCCGGGCACAGCCTGCCGCTGACGTTGGCGCTCTGTGTGCTGCTGGCGGTCGGGCTTGCCGCCCGGGCAGTGCCTGGCGGACTCCGGTTGGAGGGCGGCCACCTGACGGTTCGCCGCCGTCCGGCCGCGTCGGCCGTCGCCGCGGTCGGGGTCACGGCGCTGGCCACGATGCTGGTCGCGTGGGCGTTGGCCACGGTCGGGGTGGGCGCCCTCAGCAGCCGTTACACCGCCGTGGTAGCGCCGCTCGCTCTGCTGGTGGCCGGCGTGGGGGTGGCGGTGCTACCACGCCGCCATCGCTACCTGGCGGTGGCGGTGGTGACCGGTCTGGGTGTTCTCGCGGCCGTGCGGGCGGTCGACGTGCCGCGAACACAGGCGCCGGAGGTCGCGCGGGCGCTCACGGCCACGGCTGCTGCCGGTGACGTGGTGGCGTTCTGCCCGGACCAGCTCGGCCCGTCGGTGGCGCGAGAACTCACGAAGACCGAGCCGACCGGTGTGCGGTTGCTCACCTACCCAACCGGTGCGGCGCCGGAGCGGGTGGACTGGGTGGACTACGCGGCGCGTAACGCTCGTGCCGAGCCAGCACGATTCGCCGCTGCGCTGCACGCTTTGGCCGGCGACTCCGGTCGGGTCTTTCTGGTCCAGTCGCCCCACCCGTATCGCACCCTCGGATCAGCCTGCTCTGACCTGGCCCAGTCGCTGGATGCTCGCCGGGGGCGGCATCGGATGCTCGTGACGGCGGACGGTGTCGCGTTCGAGCAGATGCGGGTGCTGGTCTGGCCGACGCCCTGAGTGGTCACCTCGTCGCGTCACTGGTGGCATCGACCGCACGCTCGATCGCCCGGTAGATCCGACGAAACCGGGCAGCGTCCGACGTGCGCAGCACCAGCTCCTCGCGACCGTGGTACTGCACCCAGATCTCGCGCACGGTGAGCGTGCGGTCGTAGGAGCGGTCCACGGCCGACAGAATGATTTCGATCACCGGTACCAGGAGGGCCAGTACCGACAAGCTCACCACGGTGAGCGCCACCGCCGCCCCGAACTTGTGCAGCAGGTTCCGGTCGGAGCTCCAGATCTGCGCCGAGGCGGCGAGGCGGATGGCGAAGGGCACCAGCAACAGCGCGATGAGGCCCAGCCGTAGGGTGACGCGGCTAGCAGCCCGACGATCCACACGACCCCGGCTGTACCAGACATACGTGAGTTCCCGGATCGGCCACGTACGGCCGTCTACGGTGACCGCGTCGGTGGTGACCTGCACCGAGCCGTCCCGGTAGTAGGTGGTCACATCGCCATAGAAGCGCACACTCCAGGCGGCCGACCACTTCGCTGCTACCAGCGCGACATGTGTGCTCCAAGCCACAAATGAGCTGGTCGGGACCGCCGAGAACGGTCTGTCAGATGTGAGATCGGCGACATCGCGGCAGCGCGGTTTTTCCCTTTTCTACAGACGCTTCAGCGGCGACAAGACCACAAACGTCGATCTGCAAATCCCGAAATCGCATCATTACAAGCTGTTATGCAGCACTGAATGATCGTTCGAGAAGTTCGGGAAAGGTCAGAATCTCAACGATCAACAAACCACTGTCGACACATCCACTGGGTACGCTTGCGCCACGCCACAGCCCGGGCATGGCCACATCGGACAAGCAACGACCAGAATGGATGTAAATGTCTACAGGTAGGAGAGCATGTGCAGTCGTGGCAGGAGCGGCGTTGGTGGGCAGCGGGCTGATCGGCCTGGGCACCCCGGCTTCCGCCACCACGACCGATGCGGACGACATCCAGCCACAGGCCATCTCCTCGCCGGCGGTGGTCTGGGAGAAGCCGGTGACCGGCGAGTCAGCAGCAATCACCTTCCGGGATGCCGACATCGCGGCGAGGTCGGCCGCGCTCTCTCCATATCTGACCGAGATCGTGCGTGAGGCCACGCAGGTGCGGACCGTAGAGATCGACGCGAACGCGCTTGGTCCGTCCCTGCGGGCCGAGTCGGTGTCGGTCGAACTGTTCGACGACGTCACGGTCGGGCTGGAGACCACCGTGGCGCTCAGCCAAGGTGCCAGCATCGACGGACTCTCGTCGCGCACGTACTCGGCCACCGGTGAGGACAGCGCCGCGATGCTCACCGTCATCGACGGCGACGTGCACGGTGTCTTCTGGAAGGGCACGACCCGCTACGGCATCGAGCCGCTGGGCGGCGGCCGTCACCTGATCTTCGAGGACGGTCGCGCCTTCCTCGACGAGGCGGAGCCGCTGGCCGATTACGGAGAAGGCGTCGCTGCTCCGTCGGCTCCGGCCCAGGCCCAGCTCGCCCAGGGCCCGACCGTGGTCGACATCATGGTCGCCTACGACGACTTGGCGGTGACCTACTTCGGCAGCGTCGCCGCGCTCCAGACTGAGATCCTTGAGATGATCAACGTGAGCAACATGGTCTACGCCAACTCGCAGATCGACCTGCAGCTGTCGCTCACCAACATCTACGATCTCGCCTACACTCCGAGCATCGCCGACGGCACGCTGGACCCCGACGGCAAGACCGACTCCAGCGAGTACCTCAAGAAGATCCGCCTGAAGGATGACGGGTTGCTGGACGACCTGCACCCGGTGCGGGACGCCCACGGGCCGACCTCGTCGCGGTGATCAGCCGGCTCACCGACGTCTGCGGGCGAGGCTACCTCCCGACCGGTTTCGCCGGCGACCCGGCCGAGATGTCGGCGTACTCCATCACCAGCGGCAACTGCGCGGTGGGCAACCTCACCTTCACCCATGAGGTGGGGCACAACCTGTGCGCCCACCACGACCCGACCAACGCAACTGGCAACCCGTGTGGCGCGGACTCTCACGGCCACTTCAGCATCGTCGAAAAGCTCCGCACGGTGATGTCCTACGGGGACGACTACAACGGCTGCTACTCCTGCACCCGGATCCCGTACTTCTCGAACCCCAGCATCGCCTACAACGGCTGGACCACCGGCATCATCGACGAGCGCAACAACAGCCGGGTGGTCGGAGAGTGGGCCCCCATCATCGCCGCCTACCGGACTCCCACCGGAGGTGGCGGCCCCTGCCAGGTCACCTACTCGATCGCGAGCACGTGGTACGGAAACGTGCACGTCGAGTTGACCGTCCACAACAACACCGACGCCTTCGTCAACAGCTGGACTGCGGAGTGGACCTTCAACGGTGACGAGAACGTCTACAACAGCTGGCGTGACCATCACTCAGACGGGAGCGCAGGTGACCGCCGCCGGTAGCGGATATGGCGCGCACATTCCGCCTAACGGCAGCGTCACGGTGGGCTTCCAAGCCACTGTCACCGGCGCCCCGACCGTGCCTGCCACCATCACCTGCACCATCTGAGCACAGCTGACCCGTAGGGAGGCCGGCCACCCGCCGGCCTCCCTATCCGTCTGCGGGGTGTCGCCCCGTCAGGCTGTTGGCGGGGACGGCACTGATCCTCCGGACAGGATCTCCTCAGCGCGTTCGACCGGAACCGGTTGGGTGAAGTGGAAGCCCTGCGCCGCGGCGCACCCGAGCTCGCTGAGCTTCTGCCGTTGCGACTCGGTCTCCACTCCCTCGGCGACCACTCTCAGTCCGAGCTCCTGCCCCATCTCCACGGTCGTACGAACGATCGCCAGAGACTCCGCCGATTCGGCCATCGTGGTCACGAAACTCTGGTCGATCTTCACCTCGTCGAGCCGGAACCGGGTGAGCACCTTGAACGACGCGTAGCCAGTGCCGAAGTCGTCTATGGCGAGCCTCACTCCCAGCTCCCGCAGCGTCGTGAGCGCCTCCTCCACCCCCGGCAGCTCACCAGACACGACCGTCTCGGTGATCTCCAGTACGAGCTGTTCGCCGGGCAGGCCGTGCTTGCGCAGCAAAGTGCTCACCACGTCAGGCAGGCGTGGATCGAGCAGGCTACGGGCGGAAAGGTTCACCGCTACCGGGACCGCTCGGCCGGCACGGTCCCATTGGGCCGCCACCGCCAATGCCCGGTCGATGACGTACTCGGTGAAGGTGCCGAGCAGTTCACTGCGCTCCACGGCATCGACGAAATCGGCGGGACGCAACAATCCGCGGCGGGGATGGCGCCAACGGACCAACGCCTCTACCTCCAACGGAGCGCCGGTGCGCAGGTCCACGACCGGATGCAGCATCAGCACCAGCTCATCGTCGCGAGTCAACGCCTCCCGCAGCTCCGTCAACAAGATCAACCGGTCGGTGTCTCCGGCCGCGCGCGACGGGTCAAACCAGCCCACCGGCTCCCCCTCACGCCGTGCCTGGCGCAGCGCCGAGTGGGCCTGTCGCAGCATCTCCTCCAAATCGGCGGTACCGGCGGGTGCGATGGCCACCCCCACCGTCGTCTCGATGGCCAGGGGCAGGCCTCGGACCGGCGCCTGCACCGCTAGCTGCTCCACCAGGCGTCGCCCTCGTTGGAGGGCTCGCGGCAGAGCCGCGGCGAGCGTCGTCGGCAGAGCCGTCACGAGCACGGCGAACTCGTCCGCGCCGAGACGCACCAGCAGGTCACCCGGGTGGGCGGCGCCGCGTAGACGCTCCGCAGCGACCGTGAGCACCTCGTCCCCGGCAGCGTGGCCGAGGGTGTCATTCACCTCGCGGAAGTAGTTGACGTCCAGCAACAGCAACGCCACCGGATCACTCGGCGAGCGTTGGCCGATGAGGCTGCGTCCACGACTAATCAGAGCGGAGCGGTTGTAGAGGCCGGTGAGCGCATCGTGCTGAGCGTCCCGGACGTAACGCGCCCGCAGCTGCTGCAGCTGGTGCTGGGTGAGAGTGTCCTTGAGCGCAGTAGCCAGCGCGTCGCCGTACGCCTGCAAGGCTGCCCGATCTCCGTCGTTGGGGCCGCTCTGTTCCGGGAAGAAGACCCGCAGTCGGCCGATCTCGTCCCCGCCGACCAGCAGCGGCACGGTCATCGGCTCCGGCTCGAACAGGGGTGATGGGGCCTCTGAGCGTCGCTGCACCCTCCTGTTCGGGCCGTCACACACCCAGGCCTGGCTGGGTTTCGTGGCCTCTCCCAGCTCGAGTTCCGCACGACCGACCGAGAAGACCTCCACCGCGCCGAGGACCCCGGCGTGTGCCACCGCCTCCGCCTCCGGCTGGTTGAGTGACCGCGTCGCTCGGGCCAGGTTGGTCCACAACCGTCGGTCCTCGAGCACCTCGATCCGATGAGCGCAGGTCTGGTGCACCAGCCAGATCGCGATCGGCAAGCCGACGAGCAGCCGCCAGTCGGCGCCAGCGACCGCCACCGCGGATAGCCCGATCGTGACGTTCCCCGCGAACATGGGGAGTTTGCGGCGCAGTGTCTGCCCTACGAGCGTCGCTGGCGCCATTCGGGCGGCTGGCGCTGCGAACACCCCGGCGTTGACCGTGGTGACCACGAGGTAGGCGACCGATCCGAGCACCGACGCCAGACCGGTCAGCGGGGTGAGGCCGACCTGGTACGGGTCGGCGGCGACGACGGTCACCAACGCGCCAGCGGCGGCAGCGAGGGTCACACTCGCGACTCGCCGCGGGTAGTGATGTGGCTCGCTCGCCTGCCCGACCAGCCACAGCGCTAGCGTGTTGATGGTCATGCCGATCGCGAAGACGAAGGGGACCCAGCCGGCCGGCACCAAGAACAGGCTCAGGATGAGCGCAGCCTCGCCACGAAAGATGGAGAACACGGCGGCGCCGACGCGGTAGCGCACCGGCTTGAACGGGGCTAGGGCGACTACGATGATGGCCACCACCATCCGCCACGGCGCTGCCGGCTCGGGCGCTAGCCACAGGCCCACCAGCGTGGCGGCGGCGGCGCACGCGATGACCGCGTTCCGGGCGAGAGTCACCGTGATCCCTTCCGGGACAGGCGTCACCCTCGGCGGTCCCGCCGGTCCCTGGCGGAAGGTTAAGGCATCAATAGCCGATAGAACAGATCTCCTGCGCCGTTTGACCTGTTCGTCACTGCGAGTCCGGGTTATCGGACGGGGCCGACCTGGCCACACCGCCATCGCTGGCCCGCCGGTCGGTGCGATCCGACGGGTCCGGGAAGCTCTGCGGCAGCCGACGCAGCCGGGAGTTCATGTTGCGGATCAGCAGCACGGTGCCGATCATCAGGAGTGCGACGAAGAGCCCGCCGAGCGGCCCCACCAGGCTGCCCGACCGGGTGTTGCCGAAGTTGTTGGTCGCCAGCGTCAACTCGATCAGCAGGTCCACGCTCCCACCCTATGCCGGAGCGCGGCGGGCTCACTGACCGGCGGGCGCCGGCTGTGACGTCGGGTCGACTGCCGCCTGCCGGATACCGGCGAACAGGTCGTCCTCGATGCCGTCTGGCTTGCCCACCAAGGAGCGCGCCAGTTCGTAGTCTTCGGTGGGCCAGGCCTGCTGCTGGATCTCCAACGGCACGCGGAACCACCCTCCGTCCGGGTCCACCTGGGTGGCGTGGGCCCGTAGGGCGTCGTCTCGGACGGGGAAGTACTGCCCACACGGCACCCGAGTGGTGATCCGGTCGCTGCGGTCCGGAAGGCTGTCGTCGCTCTTCCACCGCTCCATCAGGTCGTGGTAGGGCGACTCGAGACCCGCGTCGAGCATCGCCTTGTGCAGCGCGAGCATACGGGCCCGGGTGAAGCTCATGTCGTAGTAGAGCTTGAGCGGCTGCCACGGCTCTCCGGCGTCCGGGTACCGCGAGGCGTCACCGGCAGCCTCGAAAGCGGCTACGGAGATCTTGTGGCACATGATGTGGTCCGGGTGCGGGTAGCCGCCGTTCTCGTCGTAGGTGGTCACGACGTGCGGACGGAACTCCCGCATCACCCGCACCAGCCGCTCCGCCGCCACCTCCACCGGCTGAAGAGCGAAGCAACCTTCCGGCAGCGGCGGCGGGGGATCTCCCTCCGGCAACCCTGAGTCGACGAAGCCCAGCCAGGTCTGGTCGACCCCCAAGATGGCGCGAGCGGCGGCCATCTCCGCCCGACGGATGTCGGCGATGTTCTCCCAGACCTCGGGACGGTCGAGCTTCGGGTTGAGGACACTGCCGCGTTCACCACCGGTACAAGTGACGACGAGCACCGCGACTCCCTCGGCGGCATACTTCGCCATCGTGGCCGCGCCCTTGCTCGACTCGTCGTCAGGGTGGGCGTGGACCGCCATCAGGCGCAGCTGCTCGGTCAAGCCGTCCTCCTTGGTTACCGGCCCCGTAGGATGAGCCCATTCTGACGTACGCAAGGGACAACCTGTTCGCGCCGGAGGACGTTGCCGAGTTGGCCGAGACAAGCGTCACATTCCCACCTGGCCGCTACGGTCGGCGGCGCCAGCCGCGGCGTCACCGCCGCTGGGTCACCGTCGCTGGACTGATCGTGGTCGTGGTGGTGGGCACGCTGATCGCGGTCAGCCTCTACGAACGATACGGCGCCGGGCGCCCGTACGACGCCACCGTACTGCGCTTCTACGACGTCACCGACTCACAGGTGGTGGTCGAGTTCACTGTGGTGGTGCCGGAGGGTGAGACCGCGATCTGCGCGGTGCGCGCCCGGTCCGCCGACGGGGCGGAGGTCGGACGGGAGCAGGTGCGGGTGGTCCCTCAGCCAGGTGACACCCACCCACGGGTCACTCACCGTCTGCCGACCAAGGAGCGTCCGGTCACCGGCGAGGTACAGCGCTGCTGGCGTGCCCCCGAATAGTCGCCCCGGCCTCCGGGGTGCCACGCGCTGGTAATTTGGAGGTTTGCCCACTGCGGGCATCCGTCATCGACGACGTCATCGACCGAGGAGAGTTGTCCGTGTCCCACGATCGCGAGGCGCCTGTCACCTGGCTGTCCCAGGAAGGATACGACCGGCTCCAGGCCGAGCTCAACGAGCTGATCGCGAACCGTCCCGTGCTCGCTGCCGAGATCAACGCTCGCCGCGAGGAGGGTGACCTGCGCGAGAACGGTGGTTACCACGCGGCTCGGGAGGAGCAGGGTAAGCAGGAAGCCCGCATCAGGTACCTGGAGGAGCTGCTCCGCAACGCACGCGTCGGCGAACCACCCAGCAGCGACGGCGTCGCACCCGGCAACGTCGTGACGATCTACTTTGACGACGATCCCGACGACACCGAAACCTTCCTCCTCGGCTCCCGTGAGATCGCGGCTACGACCGATCTCACGGTCTACAGCCCCGAGTCGGCGCTCGGCCAGGCGATCCTCGGTGCCCGGGCCGGCCAGACCGTCACCTACACCGCTCCCAGCGGAGCCGACATCAAGGTCACTGTGACCGACTTCAAGCCGTACCACGCCTGATCGTGCCCGGGGGGCGGATCACAGCGAGGTCAGCTCCACCTCGTACCCGGCGGCACGCAGTTGGTGGACCAGCCGATCGGAGTGCTCCGCACCCCGGGTCTCGACAGAGAAATCCACTGCTACCTCACCCAACCGCAGTCGCGGGTCATGGCGCTGGTGTGCGACGTCGATGACGTTGGCACCGTTCTCAGCGATCAAGGTCAGCAGCGCGGCGAGCTGCCCCGGCTGGTCACCACAGCGCACCGTGATGCGCAGGTAGCGGCCGGCCGCGGCGAGACCGTACTCGATCATCCGCAACATGAGCAGCGGGTCGATGTTGCCGCCGGAGAGCACCGCCACCGTCGGGGCGTGACTCGTCGCCGCTCCGGACAGCAGCGCCGCCACCGCTGCCGCTCCCGCTGGCTCCACCACCAGCTTCAGTCGCTCCAGCACCATGAGCAGCGCCCGCGCCAGATCCTCCTCGGTGACCGTGACGATCTCGTCCACCAGCTCGCTGACGTGGGCGAACGTCAGGTCTCCTGGCCGACCGACGGCGATACCGTCAGCGACGGTGTGGTAGGACGGCAGCGCCACCGGGTGACCGGCCCGCAGGGACGGGGGAAACGCCGCCGCGGTGGCGGCCTGCACCCCGATCACCCGTATCCCGGGTCGCCGGGCCTTGGCCGCGGCGGCGATCCCCGCGATCAGCCCTCCCCCGCCGACCGGGACGACGATCGTGGCGACGTCGGGGCACTGCTCGAGGATCTCCAGCGCCACCGTGCCCTGGCCAGCGATCACATCGGGGTGGTCGAAGGGATGGATGAAGACCGCTCCGGATTGTCGAGCGTGCTCCTGCGCGGCGGCCAGGGTCTGCTCCACCGTTTCTCCGGCGAGTTGCACCTGGGCTCCGTACCCTCTGGTCGCCGCCACCTTGGGCAGCGGTGCTCCCACCGGCATGAAGACCGTGGCCTCGCAGCCGTGCAACCGGGCCGCCAGCGCGACCCCTTGAGCGTGGTTGCCGGCACTGGCCGCCACGACTCCGCGTGCCCGCTCCTCGTCGCTGAGCCGGGCGATCCGCACGAACGCCCCGCGCACCTTGAACGACCCGGCTCGCTGCAGGTTCTCGCACTTCAGCCACGCCGGGCCAGCCAACGCGGCGGCCAGAGGGAGGCACGGCTCCAACGGTGTGGTCCGTACCACCCCGGACAGGGTCTCCTGGGCTGCTTGGATGTCGGCGAGTGTGACGAGTGGACTCATCGACCACCTCGCGCTGTCGACGATGCCTGGTGGCGGGGCCAGCCGGGAGCGTGGCGACGCCACGGCGCGGCCAGCTCGATCTGACCGGCGACCGCTAGCAGGAGCCGCTCACCACCCGGCGGTGCCACCACCTGGACGCTCAGCGGCAGCCCGTCCGGACGGACTCCGACCGGCACCGTGAGCGCCGGAAAGCCGGCCATGTTCCACGGCGCGGCGTACGGGGCGTAGCGCAGGCTGGCGAGCACATTGGCTCGCCACGGCTGCTGCGACCACTGCCGGGCCTCCGGTGGCGGGCCGGCCAACGCCGGGGTGATCAAGATGTCGTACGAGTCGAAGAAGGCCAGGCAGGCTGCCCGCCACCGCTCACGGTCACTCTCCTGCACCAGGCCGCGATCCCACGCCCAGCGACCGAGAGCGGCGTGCCGGCGCGTCCGCGGCTGGAGCGTGCGCCGGTCGATTTGTGCCGCCTCCATGTCGCGGTACGCGGCGGCGAACCACGTGGCGAGTCCGCGCAGGCCCAGCCGGGTCGGGTAGACGGGGTCCCGGTGCACGGTGTCGTGCCCGGCGCCGGACAACAATCGCGCGGCGATCGTCACCGCCTCCCGGTTGGGGCCGTCCGGGCGCACTCCCGTCACCGGGCTACGCAGTGAGGTCGCGATACGAAGTCGGGACGGTTCGGTGAGTCGAGTGGGGCGGGCGCCGGCCAGCACCGCGAAGGCGACCGCGGCGTCGGCCACCGACGTGGCGAAGACGCCGTGCTCCACCAGTCCGAACCAGTCCTCGGCACCCAGCTGGCAGGGGACCACGCCACGGCCAGGTTTGAAGCCCACGATCCCGCAGCAGGCGGCGGGGATCCGCACCGAACCCAATCCGTCGGTCCCATGAGCCAACGGGACGAGCCCGGCTGCCACCGCCGCCGCCGAGCCACCCGAGCTGCCGCCAGCGCTGCGGTCGGTCCGCCACGGGTTACGGGTGATGGCGGTCGCGTCGTCGGTGGTGCCCCACAGCCCGAGCTCCGGCATCCGGCTGGTGCCGATCACCACCGCTCCCGCGCCCCGAAGGCGGCGGACCACCTCGTGGTCCTCCTCGGCCACGGGCCCCCGTGCCGCCTCGGACCCGTTCCAGGTGGGGACGCCGGTGACGGGGGTGTTCTCCTTCACCGCGACCGGCACCCCGGCCAGCGCTGCTCCGGCCAGATCCTCCTGCTCGTCGACCTTCTCCGCCTCGACGGCGGCCTCCCCGCCCCGGACCAGCCGAAAGGCGTTGACCACCCGGTCGTAGGACCGGATGTACTCCAGGTGGTCGGCGATGACCTGCGTCGCTGAGACGTCGCCGCGCCTCACCGCCCGGGCGATCTCCTTCGCAGTGGCCCCGACCCAGTCCGACTGGTTCACAGCACCTCCTGTGCGTCCAACGAGTCAGCGCAACGCCTGATCGGAACCGGCGGTCACGTCATCCACTGTCGCGATCCCGACAGACAGCCGCGCCAGGTCGCCCGGGACCCCCAGCGGCGATCCGGCTACCAGGGTGTGGGGCATGCGGGCCGCACGACCGGCGTCCGCGCACGCCGCTCCGGTCGCGTCCCTGCAGAGCCCGTCGTCGAACCTGGCACCCCGAATCGCCAGCGCACACCTACCACATCGGAGTGTCCATGACAGCATCTGGTGGCCCGCTCGCGCGTCCGTGGTGGCGGCACCGTACCCCGTTCCCATGCGGCGAGCCTACGCGTCGGGCACGAGAGCGGCGGCGATCCGGTCCCGATAGTCGGCCGCTTCGGCGTCGGAGGCGTACCGGTGGCGTGGCCAGAGGAAGCCCCGTAAACCGTCGCCGCGGGTGCGGGGTATGACGTGGACGTGAAGGTGTGGCACCGACTGAGACACGCGGTTGTTGATCGCGATGAAGCTGCCCTGTGCCCCGAGACCTGTCTCGAGCGCCGCGGCGGCGCGCTTTACCTGGTTGAACAGTGCGCCCGTGGCCGATGCCGGCAGATCCATGAGCGTGTCGACGTGGCGGCGCGGGACCACGAGCAGGTGTCCCTTGAAGACCGGCCGCGCATCGAGGAAGCCGGTTGTGTCCGGTGTGTCGAATACCACGAAAGCGGGCTCCTCACCGGCCACGATCCGGCAGAAAAGGCAGCTCACCTGTGCCATGCTACGTGATCTTGACCCTTTGACAGGCACTTGTGCCCGACATTCACGCACATCCGTAATCGCACAAATACCATTGGTAAGGGAAACTTGAAGACGTGGATGTACCGAGCCATTCAGAGCGATCCGTGGCCGGCCGGCCCGCCCGGCGGCCCACCATGGACGACGTCGCCGCCGTCGCCGGCGTGTCCCGCGGCACGGTCTCCCGAGCTCTACGCGGCGGCGACAAGGTCAGCGCCGCGGCGATGCGGGCGATCCACGCGGCCATCAAGCAGACCGGTTACGTGGTCAATCGGCACGCCCGTAGCCTCGCCAGCCGCCGCTCCGAGACGGTCGCGCTGGTGCTCTGCGCACCACCCGCCCGCCTAGGTGAGGATCCCAGCTTCAACATCCTCCTGTTCGGCTGTGTGCAGGCACTCAGCGAACACGGCATCACGGCCTCGCTCTCCGTCGTCAGCGGCGACGCGGAGTTCACCAAGATCCGGGAACAGCTCGCCGGCGCCCACGTGGACGGCGCGCTGGTCATCGCCGCTCACCCCATCGCCTCGCTCGCCGAGGAGTTGGCCGCCGGCGGCATCCCGACCGTCGCCTGCGGCAGTGTGCCGTGCCGCTCGCACCGCCGGCCGGATCCGCAGCAATCCCTCTCGTTGGTGTCGACCGACGATCAAGAGGGCGCCCGGAGCCTGGTGCGCTACCTGCGCGGCAGCGGTCGCCGCACCATCGCCACCATCGCCGGCCCCGCGTCCACCGCCTGCGGCGCCGCCCGCCTCGCCGGTTGGCAGGACGAGGTCGGCGCGGACGCGTCCCCCCACCTGGTCGCCACCGGCGACTACACGCGCGCCAGTGGCCACGCCGCGATGGTGGAGCTGCTGCAACGGGCCCCGGATCTCGATGCGGTCTTCGTCGCCTCCGACCTGATGGCCGCGGGCGCGCTGGCAGCCCTGCACGCTGCCGGGCGGCGGGTCCCCGACGACGTCGCCGTCGGCGGCTTCGAGGACTCCGCCGTCGCCATCACCGTGCAACCCACGCTCACCACAGTGCGCCGCCCATTGGCGCGGATCAGCACCGAGATGGTGCGACTCCTCCTCGGTCAGATCGACGGCGACCCTCCGGCCGAGGTGGTCTTCCCGACCGACCTCGTGCTGCGTGAATCCGCCTGACGGTGCGCCGGCACCGTGGTGGGGTGCGCGTCGCTCCTGGGTGTCAGCGGGACGTCGGCAGCCAGGCTCGTCGCGCCATACTTGAAGCGTGTTTCTGAGAGACAAACCACTGCAGCTCCCGCGGCCCGACCAAGCGCTGCCCGGGCGAGACACGCCCATGGCGGTGCCGGAGCGTCATGCGGTGCTCGGCACCCCGCTGTCTGGCCCCTGGCCGGACGGGATGGAGGTAGCGGTCTTCGGCATGGGTTGCTTCTGGGGAGCCGAGCGGCTCTTCTGGCGTCTCGACGGGGTCTACTCGACCTCGGTGGGGTACGCCGGAGGGTTGACGCCCAACCCGACATACGAGGAGGTCTGCAGCGGCCTCACCGGCCACGCCGAGGTGGTCCAGGTGGTCTACGACCCGGCCACGACCTCCTACGAGCGGCTGCTGAAGGTCTTCTGGGAGAACCACGACCCGACCCAGGGCATGCGTCAGGGCAACGACGTCGGCACGCAGTACCGCTCGACGATCTATGCGACCAGCGACGCGCAACTCGCCGCCGCGCAGGCGTCGCGGGAGGCGTTCGCCCCGGTGGTGAAGGCGGCTGGGTACGGCGAGATCACGACCGAAATCGGCACGCTCGACCGGTTCTACTACGCCGAGGACTATCACCAGCAGTATCTGCAGAAGAACCCCGGCGGGTACTGCGGCATTGGGGCTAACGGCCTGACGTGCCCGGTCGGCGTCACCGAAGGCTGAGCTGACGGGCGCCTCAACGGCGCTCTGCGGCTCGTACCTTCTCCGCGTGCGCGAGAGCAGCGCGGCGCAGCGCCGCCTCGGCATCCACGCCGTGGGCCTGAGCCGCCGCTACCACGCCGAGCAGAGCCTCCCCTAGAGCGGCCTCGTCCCGCACATCGAACTCCTCAGGAACAGGCGGCGGTGGCACGTCCAGCCCTGCCCGCGCCGCCCGGGAGAGGATCTTCGCTGCTAGTGCAAGCGCCGGCTGTGACCGGGCAATGCCGTCCATCGCCGACTCGCGTACCTTCTCCGCCCGCTTGATCCGCTCCCAGTTCTCCGTGATCTCCTCCACGTCGGCGACCTCGGTGCCTGCGAAGACGTGGGGGTTGCGCCGAATCATCTTCTCGACGAGGTCGCCGGCCACCTCGTCGACCGACCACCGCTCCGGCTCCGGCCGCTCCTGCGCCAACCGGGCGTGCAGCACCACTTGGAGCAGGAGGTCTCCCAGCTCCTCCCGCAGCGCCGGTAGGTCGTCGGCTTCGATCGCGTCGTACGCCTCGTAGCACTCCTCGAGCAGGTAGCGCGCGAGTGACCGGTGTGTCTGCTGCCGCTTCCACGGATCACCGCCGGGTGACACCAAGCGGTCGATCACCGACACCGCGTCGAGCAGCCGAGCGCCGGGCGGGTCCCACGAGCCGTACACCACCTCCAGCTCGGCGAGCCCTGGCTCGCGGGCGAGGCGCCGACCCAACGTCCGGGCCAGGTCCCCGTCGCCGGTCGGGCCAGCCAGCCACACCACCGTGCCGCGCTCTCGCACGGCTCTCAGCAGCGCCTCCACCTCCCCGGAGGACTCCCCCGCCTGCTGCGGCTGCGCGCCACTGGCCTGGGAGAGGATCCGCACCTCGGCGCCGGCGGTACGCAGCGCCTGAGTCGTCTGGCTCTCCTCAGACGCATAGACCGGGTGGGTGCGTACCAGATCCCACGCGTGCGCGGTCAACAACCCGGCCGGCAGCCGGGGCGTGGTGACGAGCAGGACGATCCGCACCCGGTCCTCAGCCGTCGTTGTCCACCGCGTCCGCCGGCTCGCCGAGGGTGACGACGACGGCCGGGGCGCCGCCGGCGAAGTGGAGCAGAGCGTGCTGCACCGGGGCGTACCTCGGGTTCACCGTCACTCCGACCCGCTCCGCCTCGCCCACGAGCGCCTCCCGCAGCGCGACCGCCTGGGCCACCTGCTCACCACCGAGGATCGGCTCCAACTCCTCGAACGGATAGTCGGCCCATTCCACACCGGCGTCGATCGCCGCCTGGTGCACCTCGCGCATCTGCTCCTCGGTCAGCGGCCTGACCTCCACCTGACCCGACCAGGAGTACATGTAGGTCGCCGTCTCGGCCCGGATCTCGGCGTACCGGCTGTCTGCCGGCACGTTCTCACCCACCGCGATGTCGTCGACCGTCACCTCCCGAAGCTGGACGCCCTGCTCCGTGGCGAGCGAGCGCACCAACTGGCCGATCACCAGCGTCTCTACGATCTGCTGGCGGGTCACGGTCGTCTCCGGCTGCCGGGAGACGAGGTCCTCGAAGATCTCCTCCACCTCGGCGACGGTGTACGTCGTGTCGCCGACGTAAGCAGCCACGGCGGGGTGGGAGTCGCAAGCGACCAGCCCGCCCAGGGCGAGCGCGCCCGCGATGACAGCGGCAACGACTCGGCGGCGCGTCATGGTCCGGTCCTCCAAGGGTGAGGGTGTGCGACGCTACTCTCTCACGGCCAGACATCGATCGTTGCGCCAGCCCCTCCGTCTCGTGGCCGCCCGCCCGGAAGGCTCAGGCCGCACCGACGGGCACGGGCTCGCCGAGAACGTCGCGTAGCAGCGTGGCGCACCAGTCCAGCAAGGCGAGATCACGCAACGGCTCGCCGCCAACACGGCGGGTGGTGGGGCGCGGTACCGAAATGGTGGACATGGCCTGCTTGAACACCGCGTCTGGGTAGTACCGCTTCAGCCGCAGCTGCTTGGAATCGGGAAGATCGATCGGGGCGAACCGGATGTGGCGGCCCTGCAGCGCCACGTCGGTCAACCCGTAGGCGCGCGCCAGCAACCGGAATCGGGCCACGGCGACGAGGTTGAGCACCGGCTGCGGCGGCTGGCCGTAACGGTCGGTCAGCTCGGCTACCGCCTCGTCCAGCTCGGCGTCGGAGGTAGCCGAGGCGAGCTTGCGGTACGCCTCCAGACGCAGCCGCTCCACCGAGAGGTACTCCTGTGGTACGTGGGCGTCCACGGGGAGGTCGATCTTGACCTCGACGTCCTCCTCGGCCGGCTTCTCGCCCTTGAACTGGGCGACCGCCTCACCCACCATACGGACATAAAGATCGAATCCGACGCCCTCGATGTGGCCGGACTGCTCGCCGCCGAGCAGGTTGCCGGCGCCACGGATCTCGAGATCCTTCATCGCCACATACATGCCCGCTCCGAGCTCGGTGTGCTGGGCGATGGTCGCCAGACGCTCGTGGGCCTGCTCGGTCAGCGGCCGGTCCGGTGGGTAGAGGAAGTACGCGTAGGCGCGCTCCCGGCCCCGCCCCACCCGACCGCGAAGCTGGTGCAACTGAGCCAGGCCCAGCAGGTCCGCCCCTTACACGATCAGCGTGTTAGCGTTCGGAATTTACAAACCCGCCTCCACGATAGTGGTGCAT
>CAYTMR010000026.1:0-731 GCA_964438855.1 uncultured Micromonosporaceae bacterium | reverse complement strand
ACGTCGTACTCCTTCTGCCAGAAGCTGAGCATGACCCGCTCCAGCGCGGCCTCGCCCATCTGCCCGTGCGCGACCGCGACTCGGGCCTCCGGCACCAACTCGCGAACGCGCCGCGCTGCCCGCTCAATGGACTCGACGCGATTGTGCAGGTAGAAGACCTGCCCGTCGCGGAGCAGCTCGCGGCGGATCGCCGCGGTGATCTGCTTGTCGCTCTGCGCACCGACGTAGGTCAGAACCGGGTGCCGCTCCTCCGGCGGCGTAGCGATCGTGGACATCTCCCGGATACCGGTGATCGCCATCTCCAGCGTCCGCGGAATCGGCGTCGCCGACAGCGTCAGTACGTCGACAGAGGTCCGCAGGCGCTTGAGGTACTCCTTGTGCTCCACCCCAAACCGCTGTTCCTCGTCCACAATCACCAGACCCAGCGACTTGAACTGGGTGCCGGGCTGCAACAGCCGGTGGGTGCCGATCACGATGTCGATCGCGCCGTCGGCCAGCTTGGCCAGGATGTCGGTCGCTTCAGAGTTGGTCGTGAACCGGGACAGTTGCCGGATCCGCACCGGAAACGGCGCCATCCGCTCTGTGAAGGTGTTGTAGTGCTGCTGTGCCAGCAAAGTGGTCGGCACCAGCACCGCTACCTGCTTGCCGTCCTGCACCGCCTTGAATGCCGCCCGCACGGCGATCTCGGTCTTGCCGAAGCCGACGTCCCCGCAGATGAGCCGGTCCATCGG
>CAYTMR010000025.1:0-32205 GCA_964438855.1 uncultured Micromonosporaceae bacterium | reverse complement strand
TCAAGGATTCACGCAACGGTCCTTGGCGCTCCAGCACGTCGGACAACTCGCACCTATGGCACATCCACATCAGTGTGTTCCGCGCCTACACAGATAAGTGGGATGAGCTCAGGCCAATCCTTTCTGTGCTCGCAGGAGAGTCGCTCGAGGATTGGCTCAGTGACGAAGGGCAGGACCAAGCAGAAGGAGGGATCATCATGCTTCCACGCAAGGGTGACAAGGGTGAGCACGTCGAAGTCATCCAACGCATGCTAGTCGCAGTTGGGCACGATACAGTACGCCCTGGCGGCGATGCGAAGACCAGATATGACGGTGTTTACGGAGAGGGGACAGCTGCGGCTGTCAATGCATTCCGCGCCCGATTTGGGGTGGAGCCGGCCAATCGTGTGTCGCCGTGGATGTACTACCAATTGATTCGTGCTGTCGGGGCTCTCGGGCCGACGACCGAAATCTGATCGACCGTGGCTGCTGCTGCGGGCGAGTTCGGCCCCGCCGTCACGCCCGCAGCAGCAGCCACCTGCTTTGTCGCAGGCTACCCTGCTGCTAGCGACGGTAGGCGACGCCGGCCGATGCGCGCAGGCACAACGCAGTCCAAGGAGGTCACCGATGGTCGACGCCGCTGCGTTGGCGGCGTTGCGCGCCGACCCTGCCATGGCTCCGCTACGTCGGTCGCTGGACTTCTACTACCGGCACCCCCAGCGAGAAGCCGCCATGGATCGCCTCTACCGCCGGTTCATCAGTCCTGGGGACCTCGCGTTCGATGTCGGCGCTCACGTCGGCGACCGGGTCGCTGGGTTCCGCCGGCTCGGCGCACGGGTGGTGGCCGTGGAGCCCATGCCACTGTGTGCGCACGCCCTACGCACCCTCTACGGCCGTGACCGCGACGTGACGGTGGTGGAGGCTGCCTGCGGAGCGGTCTGCGGCACCGCGACGCTGCACGTCAACACGGCCAACCCCACCGTCTGTACCGCCTCGGCCAGCTTCATGCGCGCTGCCGAAGGGGCGGATGGCTGGCGAGGCCAGGTATGGGATAGCCAGATCACGGTAGCCACCACCACACTCGACACGCTCATCGCGACACACGGTGTCCCTGCTTTCACGAAGATCGATGTCGAAGGGTTCGAGGAATCCGTACTGGCAGGGTTGAGCCACCCCCTGCCCACGCTGTCGTTCGAATTCACCACTATCGCCCGAGAGGTAGCGTTGCGCTGCCTGGACTGGCTGACCTCACTGGGCCCGTACCGGTTCGATGTGGCGCTGGGTGAGACGCACCGGCTGACCTTCCACCGTTGGGTTTCCAAGGAGGAAGTGGCGGAGCACCTGGCCACGCTGCCGGACGAGGCCAACGCGGGTGACGTCTACTGTGTGTTGCCTGGTTCCGTTCCGTCGTCGCCACAGATGGCCGACGTCCCTGCCGAACGACCAGATCAACAGCGCCAGCACAGCGGTGAGTAGCGCCGGCACCGTAACGGCCGGTAGTGCCTCGGCGCTAACGACGACGAGTGCCACCCCCTGCAGGACCGCGACGGCTTTGCGGGACAGGCGCGGCGGCAACGGCTCACGCAGCCATGGCAGTAGGCGGCACGCGATACCGAACGCGTACCGGAACGACCCGATTGCCAGGATCCACCAGCCCCACACCGTGGCGGCGTAGACGGCGAGCACCAGGACGAGAAGCGAGTCCGTCTCCATGTCGAAGCGGGCACCGAAGGCGGTGACGGTACCGGTGCGACGAGCGACCTGGCCGTCGACGCCGTCGAGGAACAGCGCGACCGCCGCGAGGGTGACGAGGACAGTGACTGAGACCGTCCTCGTGAGCGAGTCCGCTACCAGCGCTGTCACTGCACCGACGAGGAGCGCTCGGGTCAACGTCACCGTGTCGGCCGGCCCCCAGCCGCCGCCACCCCGGTGCCGGCGCAACCCTCTGGTGAGCAGCCAGTAGCCGGCCAACGTGTAGGCCGCGCCGGCTACCCACCCGGCAGCGCCCAGCCCGGACACCAGAGCCACGGCTCCCAGCACGGCCACTTGGGCGCCAGCACCGACCAGCGGCGGCGGCAGCCTTCTCATCGTCGCGACGCCAACCGTCAACGTTCCTCCTCGCCACACGGCACGCGGCGCCGAGTGCGCCGCACACCTCAAGTACGGTCGGCGCAGCCGACAGGTTCACCGCACCGTCGACGCCGCGTCCGGGCCCTGGTCACGGAGCACGATCGGTGAACGCGGTCAGGAAGTGGTCGCGGAACGTGTCCATCGCCCAGACCGGTGCCTCGGCGCTGGGGCGCAGGCCCGGTTCCCACTCCCAGTCGGCGATGCGCTCCAGCACCGCCGGGTCGCCGGCGAGCACGGTGACTGGTACGTCGTACCCGGCATCCTCACCGGTGACCAACGGCGCGACCTGGTGGTCGCCGAGGAAGATCACCACGAGGTCCTCGTCTCCATAGGTCTCGATGTACGACAGAAGGCAGCGGAGGGTGTAAACGAGAGCCTCACGATAGTCGCGACGGACCTCCTCGAGATCACGCTGCCAGACGTCGGAGGGATTGCCCGCTGGCCCGTCGGCGACGAACCCGGAGCCGTCACCGACCGATTCCCACTCGACGAGCTCTGGGATGGGACGCCACGGCGCGTGACTGGAGACCAGTGCCATTTCCACCATGAGGGGAGCGCGCAAAGCCCGGTCACGCTCGAACCGTTGGAACGCGGACAGGGTGTACTGGTCGGGCATGGGAGCGAAGCCGAAGCGGGGACCGTGGTAGTCGAGATCGGCGGCGGCGTAGACGCGGTCGTAGCCGAAGAACTCCCCTTCCGGCCAATCCCGGATCACTCCTGGCATGACCGCCAGCGTCCGCCACCCAGCTTGTTGAAAGGCGCGGTTGAGAGTGAGCCGGTCACTGGCCACCAACGTGCGGTAGCGCTGTTGGTGGTCGACCCACACACCAGACAGCAGCGTGGCGTGCGCCAACCACGAGCCGCCACCCACCACCGGTGAGGTGAGGTACGCGCTTCGCGCGTCGAACCCGCGTGCAGACAGGCGGCGCCACCCGTCGTCGAGCACCGCCCCGACCTCGGAGGCGAACCGTGGGTCGGTCACCGCCGCGCGTCCGTAGCTTTCGACGAAGGCGACGATGACGTCCTTGCCCCGCAGCGCAGTGAGTAGCTCCTCCGGCGGTACGTCCGCGAAAGCGTCCTGCGCCAGCTGGGCGCGGAAGTCTCGGTGGTCGAGCAGACTGTGCGGCAGTTGGCGCCAGCGGTCAAGTTCGTGGACCGCCACGGGGACGCCGGGGACCACGTGGACTCCGGTCAAGGCGACCACGGCCCAGACGACGAACAGAGCCGCTACCACTCGGCCGGCCACTACCCGGTGGTCGGCCAGCAGTGTCGTGAGGCGCCGGACCGCCCAGACGGCCGCCAGGCCTACCACACCGGTCACCGCTGCTGTCGCCACGACGACCACCACGGCGCCGGTGCGCCCGGTGGACTCGCTGACGAACTCGATGGCGTTGCCGAGCAAGGGCCAGTCGGTGATCGGGTCGAACGGGCGGGCAAGCACCGTGGAGAAGCCGAGGTCGAGCAGCTTGGCAGCGGCGAGCGTGCAGAGGCACACACCGACCAGCACCGCCGCTATGCGACGGGCGCGCTCGGGCAGCACAAGAAGGATCGCGGCACCGAGGAGGCCCTCCAACGGGAGGCGCAGCACGGCTGCAGGGGTGAGTTGACTGGGCTCGCTCGGCATGAGCAGCAGCGCGAGCACCAACAGTCCGGCCAGGACGGCGGCGACCCGGGAGCGGACCGGGCGCCAACCCATCAGTGGTCGAGGAATTCGGCTGAGCAACGACAATCCGGGCCCCTTCCCGCGGCGGAATGTTGGGAACTCTAGGCCCTTGCCTGCATCCGAGTGACCCGGGCCACGTCTCACCAGGCCAGAACAGCTCGTGCTTTTTATCAGTTGCTAATGTTTGCAACTAATGAATGCAGCAGATGGTGGGCCAGTGCGGGTGAGCACGCCTCTCTACAAGGTCAAGGCTGAGTTCTTCAAGAGCCTCGGCCACCCGGTTCGGATCCGGGTCCTCGAACTCCTGGTCGAGGGCGAACGCGGCGTCTCCGAACTGCTACCGGAGGTCGGCGTCGAGGCGGCACACCTGTCGCAACAGCTCGCCGTGCTGCGCCGGGCAGGGCTGGTGGTCGCACGCAAGGAGGGATCGGCCGTCTACTACTCGTTGACCAGTCCGAAGGTTGCGGAACTCTTGGCGGTTGCCCGCGACATCCTGACCGCAGTGCTGACCGGTCAAGCTGAGCTGCTGGCGGACCTGCGAGCGGACGGCGAATCATGATCAAGCTGATCCGCAAGATCCTCAGCGTGGGCCGAGTCGCGGAGCCGGCGACGTCGGCTCCCGCGCAGGTAGCCAAGGCTGCCCTTTTCGGGGGCTCGATCCAGGTCAGACACATCGACGCAGGTTCCTGCAACGGGTGCGAAATCGAGATTGGATCCGCCTTCGGCCCGCACTACGACGGCGAGCGGTACGGTGCACGGCTGGTGGCCTCGCCCCGGCATGCCGACGCGGCTTTGGTGACCGGCCCGGTGACCCGTAACATGGCCGAGCCCCTACGTCGCACCGTCGAGGCCCTTCCCGAACCACGCTTCGTCGTGGCGGTGGGCGACTGCGCTCTCAACTGTGGAGAGTTCGCTGGCGGGCATGGAGTAGTGGGATCGGTACGCGACGTGGTCCCCGTCGACCTAGAAGTGCCCGGCTGCCCACCGCCACCTGAGTCGATCATCGGCGCGCTACGGAGGCTGACAGGCCGGTGAACCTCATCAACGTCGGGCTGACCGGCGCGGTCAGCCTGGCAGTGCTGGGTGCAATCGTGGCTGTGGTGGTGCCGTTCCGGTGGCGAGCGGCGGTCTCCGGCGTAGCCACCGGCGGCGTCGGAGCCCTGGGTGTCGTGGCCGGAGCTACGGCATTGGCAGGTGGCGAGTTCACCGTCCACCTGCCCGAACTGCTGCCGCTCGCCGGTGTCCACCTCACCCTTGATGCCCTGGGTGGACTCTTCGCCGCCGTCGCGGGTGCGGTGATCGCCGTCGCGGCGGGTTACAGCATCGGTTACGCCTCGAAACAGCCCACCGACGCCGGCACCGGCCGGATCGTCCACTCGATGCTGCCACTACTCGCCGCCACGCTGCTCCTCGTCCCGGCCGCAGGCAGCGTGTCCACGTTGCTGCTGCTGTGGGAACTGATGGCGCTCACGTCGCTCGCGCTGGTACTGGCGGAGCACCGCATACGGCCCGGAGTCGGACCAGCTGGGCTGTGGTACGCCGTGATGACGCACATCGGATTCGCGGCGATCCTTGTCGGACTGGTCGTCTTCGCCGCTGCTGCCGGCGAAGAGAGGTTCGAGGCGCTACGCGCAGCGGAGCTCTCCCCCACCATGAGCGCGCTGGTGTTCGCGCTGACGTTCATCGGTTTCGGCTCCAAGGCCGGTCTTGTGCCACTGCACGTCTGGCTGCCGCGCGCGCACCCGGAGGCACCGTCACACGTCTCGGCGATGCTGAGCGCGGCCATGGTCAACCTCGGTGTCTACGGTGTGCTCCGGGTTGGATTCGACCTGCTCGGGGGCGGCTCCCGTGGTTGGTGGCTCGTAGTGCTGGCAGCCGGTGGTGCCTCGGCGTTGTTCGGCGTCCTACAGGCGGCGGTCGCCAGTGATCTCAAGCGCCTGCTCGCCTACTCGACCGTGGAGAACCTGGGGCTGATCTTCGTCGGGGTCGGCGCCGCCGGGCTGTTCCACGCCTCGGGCGCGGATGCTCTCGCCGCGATCGCCCTGGCCGCAGCCTTGTTGCACGTGGTCAACCACGCAGGTTTCAAGACCCTCCTCTTCCTCGCCGCGGGTTCGGTGGTGCGGGCCACCGGCACCCGGGACCTGGACGCGCTCGGTGGGCTACGGGAGCGGATGCCGCTTACCACCGGTCTTTTCGCTGTCGGCGCGTTAGGTGCGGTGGCGTTGCCTCCGGGCAACGGATTCACCTCCGAGTGGCTCTTGCTACAGGCGCTTGTGCATCCGCCCGCTGGTGGCGGCGTTCTGCTCGCGCTGGTGTTGCCGGTCGCGGTCGGCGTGGTCGCGTTGACCACCGGCGTGGCCATCGCCACCTTCGTCAAGGCGCTGGGTATCGGATTCTTCGCCCAGCCGCGCACCCCGGCGGCGGCCGGCGCCGCGGAATCCCCATGGCCGATGCTCGCACCCATGGGGATCGCCGCCGCTGCTTGCGTCGCCTTGGCGGCCACACCGACGGCCTGGGGCCCGGCGCTGTCCCGGGTGGCGAGCACCGCGCTGGGTGAGCCGGTAGACCCGGTCGGCGGCGGGCTGACCATGCGGTTGGCCGGTGTCGCCAGCACGGTGTCACCGCTGCTGATCGCCGTAGCGGTCATCGCGGTGACAGTCGTCGTCGCTGCCCTGGTCCGGGTGGCAGCGGCGCGGACCCTCGCGCGGCGGCACGACGCACCACTGTGGGACTGCGGCGCCGGACCCCCGACAGCCCGGATGCAGTACACGGCGACCTCGTTCGCCGAACCGCTCCAGCGGGTCTTCGACGACGTACTGGCGCCTGAGACACACCTCGACGTCACCCCCTACGCCGAGTCCCGCTACCTCGTCGAGCGAGTGAGCTACCGACGGCGGGTGCCGGATCGGATCGAACACCGGCTCTACCGCCCGGTGATCGCCGCCGCCGGCTGGCTGTCCCGCGCCGCTCGCGCGCTCGCTAACGGCAGCCTGCACCGCTACCTGGCGTACGGGTTCTTCGGTCTGGTCGGTCTGCTGGTCGTGCTGGTGGTGATCCCATGATCACGGCGATCGTGGGCAGCGTCGCCCAAGTCGTGCTGATAGTGTTCGCCGCTCCTGTGCTGATCGGTGTCGCCCGGCAGGTGCGGGCGCGGATGGAGGGCCGGGTGGGAGCCGGCATCTGGCAGCCGTGGCGGGACCTGCGCAAGCTATTGCGTCGTCAACCGATCTCACCGACCGGCACCGGCTGGGCGTTCCGGACCGCCCCGTTGATTCTGCTGGGGACCTCACTGGTGATCGCTGCCGCGGTGCCGCTGCTGACCGTGGATACCGCGCTCAACCCGGTCGCCGACCTCTTCGCCGTCGTGGGTCTCCTCGCACTCGGGACGGTGGTGTTGGCGCTGGCAGCGCTGGACACCGGCACTGCCTTCGGAGGCATGGGCGCCAGCCGTGAGATGACAGTGCTGGCGCTGGTGGAGCCCACCGTGCTGATGGCTGTGTTCGCGCTGTCGGCCCGGGTGGGTTCGACCAATTTGAGCCAGATCGTCGGCGCCACCCTCCACAACCCGCTGCAAGTGGTGTCCCCGGCCAGCCTGCTCGCCGCCGCCGCGCTGGTCGTCGTGACGATCGCCGAGACCGGTCGGCTTCCTGTGGACAACCCGTCCACCCACCTGGAGCTGACCATGCTGCACGAGGCGATGGTGCTGGAGTACGCCGGAGCCGACCTCGGCCTGGTGGAGTTGGCCGCCTCGATGCGCCTCACCATCCTGCTCGGACTGCTGTCGAGTCTGTTCGTCCCGTGGGGCATCGCCACCGACCTGATCGGCCTGCCGGTCGCGGTGCTGGCATTGGCCCTCAAGCTCGCTGTCTTCGCGGCGGCCCTGGGAGCGGTCGAGGTCCTACTCGCGAAGCTCCGCCTGTTCCGAGTGCCAGAACTGCTCGCCGGTTCGTTCGTCCTCGCCCTCCTCGCCGTCACCGCTTCCTTCTTCCTCGCCTGAGCCGATGAACAGTTACGTCCAAGCCCTAAGCCTGGCCGCCGGAGCCTTCCTCCTCACGGCGTTCGGCATCGTCTGGCGGCGCCAGCTGGCCGCGATGATCCGGCTCCTGGTGCTGCAAGGTATCGCCCTCGCCGCCATCGTGGTCATCATCGGCTGGCACGAGCGGCACCTCGAACTGACAGTGGTCGGCGTCGGTCTCGGGGTCCTGCGTGCCTGGGCCATGCCCTATCTCGCACGACGTGCCCTCGGCACAGTCCCGACCGAAGAGCGGGAGACCCGGCCGGTCATCAACGTGGCCGCGTCTCTGCTCGCCGCCGCCGCGCTGGCGCTGCTCGGCTACGCCGTGAGCCGCCCACTGGTAGCACTCGACCCCGACCCCCCGACCACCCTCCTACCCGTCGCGGTGACGGTGGTGCTGATCGGGTTCTTCCTGCTGGCCACTCGGCGCCGGGCGCTGTCTCAGGTGGTCGGTTTCCTGGTGCTGGACAATGGCATCACCGCCACCGCCTTCCTCGCGACCTCGGGCATCCCACTCATCGTCGAGCTTGGGGTCTCGTTCGACATCCTCCTGATGGTCCTGGTGCTGCAGGTCCTCGCCGTGCGGCTACGCACCACCCACGGCACCACCGACCTCGATGAACTGCGGGAGTTGCACGACTGATGCCGGGCACGTTGCTGTTGATCGCGCCGATCGGACTGCCTCTCGTGGCGGCGGCCGGTTACGCCGCCGGCGGCGCCCGGTCGCGGGCCGACCGGCTCGGGATCGTCACCAGCATCCTGTTGCTGGTTGCCGCCGGAACCCTGGCCACCGAGGTCACCCGTGACGGTCCGGTAGCCGCGTGGGGGGGTTTGCTCCGCGCCGACGCGCTGTCGGCCTGGATGCTGTTGGTCGTCGCCGCGGTGACACTGCTGGCCACCTGGAGCGGACCGACCCACCCGGTACGGGCGGGCACGCGATGGTACGGGATTCTGTTGCACCTGTTCGTTGCCACCATGGTGACTGCGGTCCTCGCCGGCAACCTGGGCGTGCTGTGGGTTGCGGTCGAAGCGACCACCATCGTCACCGCCTTCCTGGTCGGGCACCACCGCACCCGGACGGCGCTGGAGGCGGCCTGGAAGTACGTCGTCATCTGCTCCGCGGCGATCGCCGTCGCCTTCCTCGGCACGGTGTTGCTCCACTACGCCGCCCGCCACGCCGGCCTGGCAGGTACGGCCGCGCTCGACTGGGCGACGCTCACCGCCCACGCCACGACGTTGGACCCCGGGGTCACCCGGATCGCTATCGCGCTGGCGGTGATCGGCTTCGGTGCCAAGGCCGGCCTGGCGCCACTGCACGCCTGGCTGCCGGACGCACACAGCCAAGCTCCGGCACCGATCTCCGCGCTGATGTCTGGGGTGTTGCTGTCGGTCTCCCTCTACGCAGTCCTGCGCTTCAAGGTGATCAGCGACGCGACGCTCGGCCCGGCGTACCTACGTACGCTGCTGATGGTGGTGGGCTTGGCGACACTGGTGGTCGCCGCGATGCTGCTGCTGGGACAGGCCGACTACAAGCGGATGCTCGCCTACTCCAGCATGGAGCACATGGGGCTGATGGCGTTCGCCGCCGCGGTAGGCAGCCGACTCGCCATCGCCGCGCTGCTTCTCCACGTCGCCGGGCACGGGCTGGCGAAGTCGGTGGCGTTCCTCAGCGCTGGTCACATCATGCAGCAGCACCGGACTACCCGGATCGCCGGTGTGCGGGCGTTGGCGAGCCGGTCACCGGTGCTAGCTGGCGTGTTCGGAATCTCCGTGCTCGCCCTGCTCGGGTTACCACCGGGCGCTATCTTCGCCAGCGAGGTGGGTATCGCCCGTGCCGGGGCCGGTGAGGGTCTCGGCTGGGCGGTGGCGGCCGCCTTCGTGCTCGTCGTGATTGCTGCGGCGGCGATCGCGACGCGCACCAGGCGGATGCTCCTCGGCCCGCCCGTGGACACGTCTGCCCCTGCCTCTGCCTCGGCGCTCGGGGCCCGGGCTGCCGCGCCCCTGCTCGTCGGCTTGGTCGGGGCTGCGTTGCTCGGAGTCACCACCTGGCCTCTGTCTGATCTGCTGACCACCGCCGCCGACATCGCGAGGGCACCATGATCGATCTCGACCAGTTGATCCTGGACGGCGAACAGGTGGGGCATCGCCGGGTCGCGGTGCCGGTCACCGCCGACACCCTGGTCGACCAGTTCGCCGCTCTTCTGACGTCCGGCTACCGGCTGGCGCTCGTCGCCGCCCACGACGACGGGGACGCACTTCGGGCGGTGTACCTCCTCACCGCCGCGGCCCCGGACCGCCGGGTCGAACTGCACCTGCCGATCGACCGGACCGAGCCTAAGGTGCCGAGCCTGGCCGGCCAGTCCTTCCCGGCTGGCCGGTTCGAGCGCGAGATGCACGACCTGTACGGCGTCATTCCGATCGGTCACCCCTTGCCGCGCCGGCTGGTCCGCCATGACCACTGGCCCGCTGGCTGGTACCCGATGCGCCGTGACGCCGGGCCACCGCCGCCGTTCGGGCAGCCGGAACCATTTCCGTTCGTGACCGTGGAGGGACCCGGGGTGTACGAGATCCCCGTCGGCCCGGTCCACGCCGGGCTGATCGAGCCTGGCCACTTCCGCTTCTCGGTCGTCGGGGAGACCATCCTCAAACTCAAGGCCCGGTTGTGGTACGTCCACAAAGGCATCGAAGGCTTGTTCGCAGGGCGCACCGTCGATGCCGGCCTGCCCCTCGCCGAACGGATCTCCGGTGACACGGCGGTGGGCCACGCCCTGGCCTACTGTCAGGCGGTCGAGGAAGCGCTGGAACTCACGGTGCCCGCCGAGGCGCTGCGGGCCCGGGCCTTGCTGCTGGAGTTCGAACGCCTCTACAACCACGTCAGTGATCTGGGCGCCCTCTGCAACGACGTCGGGCACGGGGTGCTGCATACCCACGCGTTCCGGATTCGCGAAGAGTTGCTCCGCCTGAACGCGGAGATGACCGGACACCGGCTGCTGCGCGGCGGCGTGCTGGTCGGCGGTGCTCACCTGCGCCGACTCCCCTCGCCTGACCGCCTGGCCGCGATCGCCGCCGATATCCAGGACGTGGTGGACCTCGCCCTGCGCAACACGCTGGTGGCAGAGCGATTCACCGGCACCGCCATCCTCTCCCCCGACCATGCCCGGGACATGGGCACGCTCGGCTACGTCGGCCGCGCCAGCGGCGTCGATACCGACGCCCGCCGTGACCATCCCCCCGCTGGGTTGGGTGACGACGCGGTACCGGCCGTACCTCTGCGCACCGACGGCGACGTGCTCGCGCGTTTCCAGCAGCGGGCGGACGAAATTACCGCTTCCTTCGCGCTCATCGACCGGCTCTTGCCGACGCTGAGCCCAGACCGCGTAGTGGTGCCGCTGCCCAAGGAGCGCGGGAATCCTCGATCTGGGGTGGGGATCGCGGAGGGCTGGCGGGGCACCATCGTCCACCGGGTCGAGCTCGACGCCGAGGGCACGCTGACCCGCAACAAGATCGTCGATCCGTCGTTCTTCAACTGGCCGGCTCTGCCCGTCAGCCTCGCCGACACGATCGTGCCGGACTTTCCACTGGTCAACAAGAGCTTCAACCTGTCCTACGCCGGCAACGATCTCTGAGGTAGGAGACCCTGCGAATCGGCCCCCGCGTGGTCGGGACTCTGCCATCGTGGGGACATGGACGTCGGACGGTCCGCGGCGAAGGACAGCGCCCCAACTATCACACTGCTCGTCCTTGGTGCAGCCGGCGATGTCACGGAACGGTGGCTGCTGCCCGGCTTGGCAGGGCTGTTGGCGATGGGCCGCCTTGGCGAGGTGCGGTTGATCGGCGCCGATCGTGTCGACTGGGACGACGAACAGTGGCGCAAGCGGATCGCCGACGCGTTCGCCGCGGTGCCAGCCGCCGCCGCGCGGGCGGACCAGGTGGTGGCCGATGCGCGTTACCAGCAGGTCGACGTCACTGACGAAGAAGCACTACGGCGTCTGCTCGCCGCCACCCCCGGTCGCCTCATCATCTACTTCGCCTTACCCAGCACGGTCATGATGCGTGCCTGCACGACGCTGGCCGCCATCGGTGTCCCCACCGGTACGGAACTGGTGCTGGAGAAACCTTTCGGCACAGACTCCGACAACGCCCGAGCTTTCAACAAGGTGCTGGCGGAAATGGTCCCGGAGTCCCAGATACACCGGATCGACCACTTCCTGGGCATGTCCACTGTGTTGAACCTGTTGGGCCTGCGGTTCACCAACCGGGTCGTGGAGCCTCTACTCAACGCCGACCACGTCGCCTCGGTCGAAATTCGCTTCGACGAAACTCTGGCGCTCGAAGGCCGTGCCGCCTACTACGACCACGCCGGCGCCCTCGTCGACATGATCCAAAATCATCTGCTCCAGGTCATGTCGCTGATCGCCATGCCCCCACCGGCGAGCCTCACCGCCCCGGACATCCGCGCACGCAAGCTGGAGGTACTGCAGGCGATCCGGGTGTGGCGCGAAGACCCGGTGACCTACAGCCGGCGAGCCCGCTACACCGCCGGCGACATCCGCGGACGACGGCTACCCGCGTACGTCGACGAACCGGGAGTCGACCCGCAACGGCGCACCGAGACCTTCGCCGAGGTGGTCTTGGAGGTGGCCGACCCCAGGTGGGATGGAGTGCCGTTCCGCCTGCGTACCGGGAAGGCGCTCGGCACCCCGCGGGAAGAAGTCTTGATCACCTTCAAGGCTCCCCCGATGCTGTCGGGCCTACGAGGTGAGGCCAAACCCGACCAGCTCATGATCGGCATTGGGCCCCGGCGACTGGGCCTCGGCCTCAACATCAACGGCCCGCACGACCCGTTCGAACTCGACCGGGTGACGCTCGAGGCGACCTTCGCCCCCGGGCACCTCCCGCCCTATGGTGAGGTGCTTCGCGGCATCATCCATGGCGACCCACCGCTGTCGGTGGGCGCGGAGGCGGCTGTCCGGTGCTGGGAGATCGTCGAGCCGGTGCTCGACGCGTGGCGGGAAGACCGGGTGCCGTTGCACCAGTATCCTGCCGGGAGTGCCGGCCCACCCGGCGAGTTGCCGGTCTGATCGCTACATCTCCTCCAATTGTCGCCCCCGGGTCTCTCGAAGCGCGGTGGCGACGAAGACGAGGGCGACAAGGGCGAAGAAGGTATAGAGTCCGTACGCGAGGGCGACACTTACCCCAGCTAGCACCGGGAAGGTCGTGGTGATGAGCCAGTTGGCGAGCCACTGGGCGCTGGCCGCTACCGCCAACGCGGTCGCCCGGATGACGTTGTTGAACATCTCCCCGAGCAGCACCCACACCGCCGGACCCCAGCTGAAGGCGTAAGAGAACACATAGAGGTTCGCCGCCACCAACGCCACTGGCCCCGACACTGGACCCAAGGACACCTGGTTGCCGGTACCAGTAGCGGTGGTGAACGCCAACGCGAGCACACCGAGGGTGACGACCATGGCGGCGGCGCCGGTCAGCAGCAGTGGCTTGCGACCGACACGATCGATCAACGCGATCCCCACGAACGTGCCGACGATGTTGACGGCGCTGTTGACGACACTCGTGAACAGCGCGTCGGCCTCGGCGAATCCGACCGAGCGCCACAGCGTGGTCGAGTAGTAGAAGATCACGTTGATGCCGACAAACTGCTGGAACACCGATAGCAGAATGCCCACCCAGACGATCGGCAACAGACCGAAGCGGGGGCCGCGAAGGTCGCGGAGCTTGACCTGACCTATCCGACCGACCAGCGTCTCCTTGATCGCTTCGACGCGGTACGCCACGTCCCCGCCGACGAAGCGGGCCAGCACCGATCGCGCTTCGTCCTCCTTCCCCTGGCGCACGAGGTAGCGAGGCGACTCTGGGATGCGCAGCGCCAGCACCGCCCACACTGTCGCCGGGATGGCCGCTGACGCGAACATCCACCGCCACGCGGCTCCGCCCCACGGCGTCGCTTCGGCGGCGCCGCCGGCGGCGGAGGCGATCGCGTAGTCGGTCAGCAGGGCGGCGAAGATGCCCACCACGATCGCGAGCTGCTGTAGTGAGCCCAACCGCCCGCGCCTACGGGCCGGTGCGATTTCGGCGATGTAGGCGGGTGCGATGACACTGGCAGCGCCGACGGCGAGGCCGCCGATGATCCGGAACGCGGTGAGGACGAAGGCGTCTGGAGCGAGCGCCGAGCCCACGGCGCTGACGATGAAGGTAGCGGCGGTGATGAGCATGACCTTCACCCGGCCGATGCGGTCGGCGATCGGCCCAGCGATCCAGGCGCCCAACACACATCCCAACAGCGCAGAGGAGACGACGAAGCCGATCCCTGCGGCCGACATCCGGAACTCGTCCCGTACGGCGTTGACGGTGCCGTTGATGACCGCGGTGTCGAAGCCGAACAGGAACCCGCCGATCGCCGCGGTGGCGGACACGAGGATCACCGGCCACCGGCGCGCTTCCGGAAAGGTCCGCTGGCCGGCCATGAACCAATGATGGCGGCGTTCCCCCACCAAAGGGAGCGGATTACCGCAAACGAGTCACGACTGCGCGAGCGGCGATCACCAGTTACTCGGGTGCCGCCGTCACGGTCACGGTGACCTCATGCTCGGTGTCACCGCGCTGGTACGTCACCGTGATGTCCTGACCCACCTCGGCCTGCTGGACGATGGCGATCAGGTCACCGGTGTCCTCGACCGGTCGTCCCTGAAGAGCAGTGATCAGGTCGCCGGGCTGCAGGCCGGCACCGTCGGCCGGGCTGCCCGCCACTGTCTGCCGCACGACGACCCCGCCGGGTGCGGACTCCACCGACACTCCGAGATAGGGGTGGGCCGGTGCCTCCCCCGCGATGAGCTGGTTGGTGACACGTATCAGAAGGTTGATCGGCAGTACGAGGGACGCTTCCACATCACCACCCACGGAGGAACCGACGATCAGGCCTTGGACTTCGCCGTCGTCGGTGGCCACCACCCCGCCGTGTTCGACCGCGGCGTCGATGGCGATCGTACTGACGGCACCACTGAGCACCCCGGTGTCACGCACCGCGCCAGAAACGCGGTCGCCCGCCGCGCCCACCACGACAAGCTTGTCACCGGCGGCGACCTGGTCGCTGTCACCGAGCATCGCCGGAACCAGGGACGTCGGGTCACTGACACGCACGACGGTGATCCCGGTGCGGGGGTCGGCGCCGATGACGTCGGCGTCGATCCCCTCACCCTCGGTGGGGATGATCGTGACCCGCTGGCCGGACGCCACCTCGTCACCGTGAAGGACCGTGGCGATGTGGCCAGCGTCGTCCACGACCACCCCGGCCGCACGGGAGATCGCCGCCCCTTCGAGCTCGACAAAGACGATGGCGTCGAACGGATCGGAGGCAGGCGAGGGGGCGACGGGAGCAGACGACGCGCCGGCCTCATCGTCGGGCGAGGTTGCCTCCACCTCGCATGCGACCAGTCCCACCGACAACACTGCCAGCACGGCCCATCGGCCCAGCCCACGCATCCGCACCTCCTCGACTCGACGCTCCGGTGTCAGGTTATCGACAGGCGCGACACCGGCTCCGACGGGCGGGTGGTAAGCGGCGGAAAAGCCGGCCCCACCACTGCGAGGCCGGCTTCCCTCCCTTTGCTTAGGCGACGGTGCAGGTTTGACCGTTGAGAGTGAAGGACGTCGGGCTGGCAGGGTTGCCGGTGTGAGTAGCCTGGAAGCCGATCGTCGTCGACTGTCCGGGCGCGATCACCGGGTTGCATCCCAGGTTGGTAGCGGTCACTACCCCGCTGGTCGGCGCGTAGGACGCGTTCCACCCGGAGATGATGTTCTGCCCGGCGGGCAGGGTGAACACCAGCGACCAGCCATTGATGGTGCTGTTCCCGGTGTTGGTCACGGTGATGTTGGCGACCAACCCGTTGTCCCACGAGTTGTTGTCGTAGCGGACCTGGCAGGAGCCGCCTGGTGCCGGCGGCGGGCTGGTCGGCGGTGGCTGGCTGCTGGGCGGTGGGCTGCTCGGTGGCGGGCTGCTCGGCGCAGGCGTGGTCTGGTCCAGCCCGAAGAACTGGATCACCCGCAGCGCCATGCCATTGGTGAGAATGTTGTGAGGCCCGTTCTGAATGCTGATCGCCTCCACCAGCGGCTGGGTACCCGTGCCACCGTAGCGGGTCCGAGTCCAGTTCGGCTGTGGACTGTCGGTGAACGAAGGAGTCTGGCTCACGCCGTGGACGTTGGTCCACTGCTTGATCTGTTCGTTGAAGTTGGGGTAGCGCAGGATGTCGTCGTTGGTGCCGTGCCAGATTTGCATCCAAGGCCATGGCCCGCGGTAGCCGGGATAGGCGTTGCGCACCAGATCGCCCCACTGCTGGGCCGTGCGGATGAGCTGGCCGTTGGCGCAGGTGCTGTTCCACATCGAGCCGTCGGTGGTGGCGAAACAGCCGAAGGGCACCCCAGCGAAAGAAGCACCGGCGGCGAACAGTCCGGGTAGGCGCCGAGCAGCACATTCGTCATCATGGCGCCGGAGGACATCCCCGTGGCGAAGACACGAGAGGAGTCACCGTTGTAGTGTTGCAGCACGTACCGGACCATCGAGACGATGGCCAGCGAGTCACTGCCGCCGTCGTGCCGCAACGTGGCCGGGGAGGAGACGTCGAAACAGTTGCCGTCCCGGTTGGCCGTGGGGTAGATGACGATGAACCCGTACTGATCGGCCAGCGAGGCGAACTCAGTGCCAGAGTAGAACGCTGGACCGGTGCCGGTGCAGTAGTGCGAGGCCACCAGCACTGCCGGCCGTGGGGCGACCCGGTCTGGGACGTACAGGTGCATCCGCAGATTGGTGGGGTTGGGACCGAAGTTCGTCACCTCCACCAGGGAAGCCGCCGAGGCTAGCGGAGTGAATCCGAGCCACGCGACGGCGAAGGTAAGGGCCGTTGCTGCGGCGACGGCCAATCTTCGCAATACTCTCATCCATATCCTCCCAAACGTCTCCCCCAGAGACCCCACATTGATAGCAGTGAGATTCATGAGTATGTACCTGAAACGTTTCGGAGGGCAAGCCCGAGACTTTCAGAAACCTTCCTCCGTCACCACGCCGGCGGCGATCGCCCGTTGCCGCCACGCAGCCGGACCGGCGGGCAGGTCCGGCACGTCGGCCCTGGGCGGTGCGCACAGGACCAGGTGAGAGATTCGCCCCGCGAGTCGGAGCCGGGTGGCTAGTGACACGTGGTAACCGAAACGCCGCAGCGCCTCGGGGACCTCTAGGGCGGTGTCGGACAACAGGCACACCCGCGCACCAGGGGCCGTGATATCCGGCAGCGCGCGCCAGAACCGGTCGAGCGCTCCCGTCAACTCACCTCGTGCTTCCACAGCCACGTTCCAGGGCGGGTTGGCCACGATCGTCGTTACGCTCCCATGGCGCAGAGGCGGCGCCGCAGCGTCGGCCTCTAACAGCGTGATCGCTGCCCTGGCCCGCCCGGCGTTACGCTGCGCGTTGCGTAGCCGCGTGGGATCAAGGTCGGCGGCGAGTACCCGCAGCGCCGGGTACGCCACGGCTGCCTCGATCGGGATGGTGCCGTCGCCGGCGAACGGGTCGAGCACGGTCCCATCAGGCGGTGGGGCAGCAAGGCGAATCAACGCCGCAGCCAGTGGCGGATGTAGGGTGCCGGCACCGGTGTCCAGCTTGTAGTCGCGCCGATGCAGTGGTCGGGCGCTGAGACGCACCGCGGCGATCGCGAGTGGTCCACGCAGGAAAACCCGTACCGTCAGGTCCGGCTCGACACTCGGCCCCACAGTCGGGGTGCGCGGTAGGTATCGGCCCGAAAGCACCCGCGCCAGCGCGGCACCGAGCGCGTCCTGCACGGCATACCGGTTGTATGACCGCCGTCCTTCGATGCTGGCGACCACGTCGAACCGGGGCCGATCGGGCAGTCGCCGGACCCGGCGCACCTCCACCATCGCCCGTCTCCAGTCCAACCGCGCCAGGCGACGCGCCACGGCCGGCGGCTCGGAGCGGCCGGCGCCTACTCCGTCGACCTCGCCCACGTGGAGAAAGACGTCGTCGGCCGTGCGCAACTCGGTCAGGGCCGCGTCGGCGGCCGGGAGCTGGAAGGTGATCTCCCTCCGTGCCAAGGACAGCCCTCTGGCGTCGGCCACCCGTTGCGCGATCTCGTCAGCGCTGATCCACTCGATGCCGTGCACACACCGGGCAATGATGGTGGCGCTCACAGCCCGTCCCCCAACCCGCTCACCGGCAGGTGAGTCTAGTACTCCAGTATTTCAAGACCACCCTCACCGACCGTTCGACCATGCGGATCACAACGGGGAAGCGGCCTAGCGCGCGTGAACGCCCGATCGTCCCACCAGAATCAATAGACTGACGCTTGTGAACGGCGTGGAGATCATCGACTCGACGGGTGAGCCCGGTAAGGTCGTCAGCCTCACCTTCGACGACGGACCGCACCCGGAACACACCCCCGCTCTGCTGCGAGTGCTACGCGCACACGAGGTGACAGCGGTGTTCTGCCTCTGGGGTGACCACGTCCGGCAGCACCCCTCCATCGTCCAGGACATCGTCGCCGACGGCCACATCGTGGGCAATCACTCCATGCACCATCACAACCTCAGCACCTGGCACGTCGACGACATCCGCGCCGACCTGCTGCAAGCCCAGGAAGCGATCCGGGCAGCCGTGTCAGAGGTCCCCATCCCCTACTTCCGGGCGCCCTACGGCGAGTGGGGTCAGAGCCCACAGGTCGCCACCGAACTGGGGATGCGCTCCCTGGGCTGGCGGCTGGACGTCGAAGACTGGGTGCCACCGGGCACCGACGAGCTGGTACGCCGGCTGCTAACCGGCATCACCCCCGGCGCCGTGGTGCTGCTGCACGACGCCGGTGGTGACCGCAGCCAGACCGTAGAGGCCGTCGAGCGGATCATCCCCATCCTCAAGGCTGACGGATGGCGCTTCACGCTGCCCGCCGGCGTCGGTTCCTGAGGCTCACCCGTGGAGATAGGCCAGGACAGCGAGCACTCGCCGGTTGACGTCGTCGGAAGGCGCCAGGTCCAGTTTGGCGAAGATGCTGGTGGTGTGCTTGGCAACGGCGCCCTCGGAGATGAAGAGTCGCTGTGCGATCGCCGTGTTGGAGCAGCCCTCTGCCATCAACGCGAGCACGTCCCGCTCCCGCTCAGTGAGGCGAGACAGCGGAGTGTCCCGGGTGTGACGGGTCAGCAGCTTCGCGATCACCTCCGGATCCATCGCCGTGCCACCACCGGCTACCCGCCGCACCGCGTCGATGAACTGTCCGCTGTCCATGACCCGATCCTTGAGCAGGTAGCCGACCCCACCGGCACCGTCGGCGAGCAGCTCCCGCGCATACAGCTGCTCCACGTACTGGGAGAGGACCAGAACCGGCAGGTCCGGGATGCGCTGACGCGCGGTGATCGCAGCGCGTAGCCCTTCGTCGGTGTACGACGGAGGCAGGCGCACGTCCACCACCGCGACATCAGGCTGGTGCCGCTCGATCGCCTCCAACAGCGTCGGCCCAGAGTCCACCGCCGCCACCACTGTCAGCCCATGTGCCTCCAGCAGGCGCACCAAGCCGTCCCTCAGGAGGAAGAGATCTTCGGCGATGACAACTCGCATGGCACCTCCATGGTCGCCGTGGTGGGCCCGCCCTGCGGGCTGGACAGGGAAAGGGTGCCGTCGAAGGTAGCCAGCCGACGCGCGATCCCGCGCAGTCCGGTCCCTTCGTTGAGATCTGCGCCGCCGCGACCATCGTCGGTAACCGTGATGCGAAGCCGGTCCCCGGAATGGTGCAAAGCGACGGTAACCCGGCGCGCCTCGGCGTGTTTGGTCGCATTGGACAACAACTCGGACACTGCGAAGTAGGCGGCAGACTCGATCGGAAGCGGCAGCCGACCCGAGTACGCGGCCTCCACCTCTACCGACAGTGGGCTGTCCAGCGCGAGCGCCCGTACCGCGTCCACCAGACCACGATCGGCCAACACGGGAGGATGGATTCCCCTCACCAGGTCACGCAGCTCGTGCAGCGCTTTCGCTGATGTCTCACGGGCCTCGGCGAGCAGGAGGCGAGCCGCCTGAGGATCGGCCTCCAGCAACTGTTCGGCCGTGCTCAACGTCATGCCCATCGCTACCAGGCGAGCTTGTGCCCCATCGTGCAGATCCCGTTCGATGCGTCGCAGTTCGGCTGCCTGTGTGTCCACCGCTTCCGAGCGGGTGCGGGCCAAGTGCTCCACCCGCGACGCCAACTCTGCCCCAGAGGGCGGCCCAAGCAACCACCGGGTGAAACGGCCGTGGACACGCAGCAACACCGGTGCTGCCCATACCCCGACGAACAGACTGAGCACGCCAAGTGGCAGCGCTACGACGGATACCGCCCTGGAAGCCGGGAAGATCAGGTACCAGTCACCGGCCTCGGCGAGGCTCTGCCATACGAACGGATAGGCGAAGCTCCACAGGCTGTGGAGGATCAGCGTAGCCGGCAGGACGGCCAACCCCAAGCCGACGATCGGGTTCAACACCAGCCAGGCAACGTCGCGATAGGTAGCCGGATCGGTGATCAGAGCGGCGGTCCGTCGCGCGTTGTCGACGAAACCACCGCGTGGAGCGGCCTGACGGCGGTAGGGCGAATCGATGGGTATGTGCGACCACTGCTCGGCCCACCGACGTGACTGGTCAGCGCAGCGACGCACCATCATGACCGTGGCCGGCACGAGGTAGACCCCGACACCGAGTGGTATCAGGGACAGCGCTCCGACGAGCGCCGTCAACGCGCCCAGCCCTACCAAGGACCACCCGGCCAATACGACGCCGCGTCCGGCCGCGACGAGACCTTCACGCATTCTCTGCATGCTGACAGTCTCACCGCCCGGCCGTGCACCCACCATCCTGCTGGGCTCCCGCATGAGGTGGGTCTAGGCCCACCCTGATTCGAGGTCTAGTGGATGGTGAGCGAGGAGGAGCGGTCCGTAGGCTGGCCTGGTACTCGTCACCCGGCCTGCACCTCGGCCTCGCGGGGGCGGCCCCACTCATCCCCGCCGCCCAGCCGAGAGCCGCGCCGGTCCTGGCCACCTCGCCACGCTCGGCGGGGGCATGGATGCCTGGCGGCGTCCGCGTCACACCCTCTTGATCGCCACCGCGATGGCGTCGTCCTGGTCGGCCGGGACGCAGCGCAGGTCGAGCAGCAGCCGGCCACGCTCGACCCGGCCGACCACTGGTGGATCCCCGAGGCGCAAGGCGGTGGCGTACCGCTCCGGCAGTGCCAGTGCCCACGACGGCAGCTCGACACCGGGGGCACCACCACCTCCGACCACCGCCGAGGTGGCGACCACCTCGCCCATCCCGGTCTTCTCCCGCAGCGCCTCGGTCCGCGCGCGCAGCTGTGCCGGGTCGACGTGCAGCGCCTGCCACGTGGGGGTACGGGGTCCACGTACGGTCGCCTCCAAGGCTGCCAGGGTCAGCTTGTCGACTCTCAGTGCACGGGCGAGTGGGTGGCGCCGCAACCGCTCCACCACGTCGGCGTGGCCGAACAGCAGACCCGCCTGCGGCCCGCCGAGCAGCTTGTCACCGCTGGCGGTGACCAGGGATGCGCCGGCCCGAAGAGCGGAGGCGGCGTCTGGTTCGTCGGGAAAAAGCGGGTCGGGCGCCAGCAACCCGGAGCCGATGTCCACTACGACCGGCGCTCCCAGGCCGACCAGGTCGGCTACCGGCACCGCTGCGGTGAACCCGCGAACAACGAAGTTGGACGGATGGACCTTGAGGATGAAGCCGGTCTCTGGTCCCACCGCCGCCGCGTAGTCGGCGCGGGTGGTTCGATTCGTGGTGCCGACTTCACAGATCTTCGCACCGGTGGACTGAAGCAGATCCGGCAACCGGAATCCATCGCCGATCTCGACCAGCTCGCCGCGGCTCACCACGATTTCGCGGCCAGCCGCCAGCGCGGTCGCTGCCAGGACCAAGGCAGCAGCTCCATTGTTGACTACGTGCACCGCCTCAGCCGCCGGCACCGCCGCCGCCAACGCCTTCAACACGGTGCGCCCGCGCCGGCCTCGCCGCCCGGTGGCGAGGTCCAACTCCACGTCGGTATACCCGCTGGCCGCGACCACCGCGTCCACCGCGGCTGGTGAGAGTGCCGCTCGGCCCAGATTCGTGTGGATCACCACGCCGGTGGCGTTGAGTACCGGGCGTAGCCCAGCAGCGGTCGGTGGCAGGTCGGCGACCACCGCGTCGACCACGTCGGTCGGCGCCAACCGACCGCGGCGTACCAGGTCTTGCGCCGCGGTGACCGCCTCCTTCACCACACTGCGCCCCAGCACGGCCGCCGCGGCTACCAGCCGCGGGTCGGCGAGCACCGTATCCGTGCGCGGTACGCTTCGCCGCGGGTCCGTCTGCTGCTCCACCGGTCCTCCTACCTGGACGGTTGGCGGAGGCGTACGGGAATCGAACCCGCCCAGCCCGGTGATCCGGACTGCACCGGTTTTGAAGACCGGGAGGAGCACCAGCTACCTGACCGCCTCCACGTCTACCCTAAACGCAACAGGGTGCGTACCTGAGTGTCACCCGATCAGGTCGCGCTGGAGTGGCGGCGCGCCGCTAACCGTTGTCGTTGCGGCACCACCGTGTACTTGGGATCGCGTGCCGACTCCCGTCCCGCTTCGAACACCCCGAAGCGAGTGCACAGTGAACCGGCAACCAACGCCAGACCACCGACGGCGGCCACCACCCGGTTGCGGCGGCCCGCCAACGCCGCCACCGCACCCGCAGCGGCCAACAGGCGACCCACCCGCATGAACCTGGCGGCCCGACCGGTCTGATAGGGCTCCGCGATCAACCCCAGCCGGGAGGTGAGTCGGCGTTCGGCGACGAGCTCGATCGCCGTACCCGTGGCCGCCATGAGACGAGCCGGACCGGACTGCTCCGGTGGAGCAGCGATCATCGCCACGCCGGCGCCACTGGCCAACGCACCACCCGCGAACAGGAACGGCAACTCGCGGTGGGCCTCGTGCCAGGCCGGGACCGCGGTATCGGCTAGCAAGACCGCGGTGTAACTGGTCATGAGCGGCCCCAGGATCGCGGCACCGGCTCGGGCCCACTGGCCCGGCCGCGGCAGCCAACCCGTCACCGCCGAGGCCGCCCCGGCACCGGCGAAGGTGCTGAACGACGCCAACACCCAGGAGCCGGTATTGAGCGGAGAGGTGATCTTCGCCGTCCTCAGCATGTTGAGGAAGCGGGCCGGCCGCCCCAGGTCGTGGACGAGCACCCCGGTGCCGCTGGTGGCGGCGAGCGCCGCCACCAGTTGACCGACACGGGCCAGCTGAGCGCGTCCAGTCAACTCGGCGAGCCCAGCCATGGTGGCCGACGCTCCGGCCAAGCCGCCGAGGAAGAGGTAGACCGGTACATCGGGGGACTTCCACGCAGGTTGCTTGATCACTGGGCGCCCGTAGTAGGAGCGGAACTCCGCCGGGGGCACCACCGGTTGCTCGCCACCGCGGCTGCGACGGAAACGGCCCGGACGGCCCGGACGGCCCGGACGTGAAAGCTCCGCCGCGCTCATCGGCGGCTCCCGAGAAAGGCCGCGACCATCGCCGCGGCTGCGGTCAACGCGGCCAGGCCCGCGTGCCGCCACATCGACGGGAGGTCCCGGGTCGTGACCACCGGGTCGGGTGGCAGCCCGTACACCTCCGGGTCGTCGAGCAGGAGGAAGAAGCAGCCCACACCACCCACGCCGTCGTTGGGGTCGGCCCCGTAGAGCTGGGCCCCGGCGACACCGCTGGCGCGCAGCTGCGCCACCCGCGCCGCGGCCCGCTCCCGCAACTCGTCCAACGGGCCGAACTGGATCGAGTCGGTCGGGCAGGCCTTGGCACAGGCAGGCTCCAGGCCACCGCGGAGACGGTCGTAGCAGAGGGTGCACTTCCAGGCCCGCCCATCGCCGGGGCGGATTTCGATCACGCCGTACGGGCAGGCGGGCACACAGTAGCCGCAACCGTTGCAGATGTCCTCCTGCACCACCACGGTGCCAAACTCGGTGCGCAGCAACGATCCGGTCGGGCAGACGTCCAGGCAGGCGGCGTGGGTGCAGTGTTTGCAGACGTCCGACATCATCAGCCACCTGACTTCACGTCCGCTCTCCGGGGTGCTCTGGCCGCCGGGCGGCCCGACCTCGGGCAGGCCCAGCGGCACCGGTCCACGGCGTACCTGTTCCACGAAGGCGACGTGCCGCCACGTGCTCGCGCCCAGGCCTCCGGTGTTGTCGTACGAGCTGCCCAACAGGTTGAGCCCATCGGCGGGCACACCGTTCCACTCCTTGCAAGCCACCTCACATGCTTTGCATCCGATGCAGACGCTGGTGTCGGTGAAGAACCCAACCCGGGGCGGCGGGTCGACGTACCCGGTGCGGGAGGCGGGGTCCTGCGCGTCGCTCATGTCCCTCCCTCCGAAATGCCGGCACGACGGCGGTAGTCCTCGACGAGCTTCAGCAGATCCGGACCGCGCGGGCGGCGACCAGCGATGACGTCGCAGGTTGCCGCCTTCGACTCCTGGATGTGGACGTTCGGATCGAGCACCGCCGGCAGCAAGTCGTTGGCGGGATCGCCGATCGACAAGCCGTTGCCACCCCAGTGGTACGGAATCCCGACCTGGTGCACCGTGCGCCCATCGATGGTCAACGGCCGGACCCGTTCGGTGATCAGCACCCTGGCCTCCACCGCCGTGCGTGCGGTCACCACCGTCGCCCAGCCCAGGTGCTTGAGCCCACGCTGCGCCGCAAGCTGCGGCGACACCTCGATGAAGAACTCAGGCTGCAGCTCCGCCAGGTAGGGCAGGGTGCGGCTCATCCCACCCGCGGTGTGGTGCTCCGTGAGCCGGTACGTCGTGAAGACGAACGGGTACACCTCCGACCGGGCCGGATGCGACGCGTTGTCACGGTGCCGGTAGTGCACGCGCACCGGATTCGCCCGCTGGCGGTAAAGGGCGTTGTCGAACGGCGACTCGTCGGGTTCGTAGTGCGCTGGCAGGGGACCGTCGAGCAGGCCGGTCGGCACGTACAGCCAGGCCAGACCGTCGGTCTGCATGATGAACGCGTCGGTGCCCGCCAGCGCGTGCTCCGCCCTGGCCCCCGGCTCCGGTTGGAAGTCCGGCGCCTTCTCGATCTGGAAGTCGGGCGTGTCGTGGCCGGTCCAGCGGCGCTGTTGTGGATCCCACCAGACGTACGCCTTACGCTCGCTCCACGGCCGGCCCGACGGATCGGCTGACGCCCGGTTGTAGATGATGCGGCGGTTCGCCGGCCATGCCCACCCCCACTCCGGTGCCACCCACGACTGTTCGTGCCGCGACTTGCGCCTCGCCACCTGGTTGATCTCGCCGGCGTAGCAGCCACAGTAGATCCAGCAGCCGCAGGAGGTGGAGCCGTCGTCCGCCAACTCCGTGTACGAGGAGAGGGCCGAACCGTCCGGCCCGACACCGTTGATCTCCCGTAGGACCGCCTCGGCGCTCGGCTCGTCCCGCGCACCGTGCGTCGGGTACTCCCAGGTCAGGTCGAGGATAGGCCGGTCGCGCGGGTCGGTGGAGTTGGCGAGCTTCTCCCGGATCCGCCGGCCCAGGTGGTAGTAGAACCACAGGTCGCTGCGCTGGTCGCCGACCGGCTCGGCGGCGGCGTGGCGCCATTGCAGCAGCCGCTGGGTGTTGGTGAAGCTCCCATCCTTCTCGGTGTGGGCAGCCGCCGGGAGGAAGAACACCTCGGTGGCGATCTGGTCGGTGCGCAGTTCGCCGGTTTCGATCTCGGGTGCGTTGTACCAGAAGGTCGCTGTTTCGATGAGCTGGAGGTCCCGAACCACCAGCCACTCCAGGTTGGCCAGGCCGAACCGCTGCAGTCGCCCATTGGCCGAGCCGATCACGGGGTTCTCCCCGATGACGAAGTAGCCCTTGACCTTACCGGCGATCTGGTCCAAGACCGTGCGGTAGTGGCCATGGTCGCCAGTGAGCCGGGGCAGGTAGTCGAAGCAGAAGTCGTTGTCGACGGTGGCCGCCTGCCCCCACCATGCCTTGAGCAGGCTGACCGCATAGGCGCGCATGTTGCCCCAGAATCCGGCGCTGTTCGCGTCGGAGGCGACGTACGAGTCCAGATCCAGGTGTTTGCCGGCGTGGGGCATCGGCAGGTACCCCGGCAGCAGGTTGAACAGGGTGGGGATGTCGGTGGAGCCCTGGATCGAGGCGTGGCCGCGCAGGGCGAGGATGCCACCGCCAGTGCGGCCGATGTTACCCAACAACAGCTGCAGGATGGAGGCGGTGCGGATGTACTGCACCCCTACTGTGTGCTGGGTCCATCCGACCGAGTAGACCCACGCCGTGGTGCGTTCCCGGCCGGAGTTCTTCGTCACCGCCTCCGCCACACGCTGGAAGAGCGCAGGCGGCACCCCGCAGACCCGCTCCACCATGTCGGGCGTGTAGCGGGCGAAGTGTCGCTTGAGAATCTGGTACACGCAGCGCGGATGCTGCAAAGTGTGGTCGAGTTTCGGCTTGCGCGGCACCGACGGCCCACCCGCGCCAGCCTGCTCAACCTGCGCGGCCTCATCCGCCGCTACGTCAGCCGTCTCCCGGTGTCCGGCGGCCGGCGTGGCGGTCGTTCCTTCATACGCCCAGCTGGTCGGATCGTAGGTGCCGGTTTGCGGGTCGTAGCCGGAAAACAGACCGTCGAGGTCCTCGGTGTCGCGGAACCGTTCGTCCACGATCGCCGGGGCGTTGGTGTAGGCCAGCAGGTACTCGCGGAACTCTAGGCCGTTGCTGAGCACGTAGTTGATCAGTCCACCGAGGAACACAATGTCGGTACCGGCCCGCAACGGTACGTGGAGGTCAGCCATCGCGCTGGTCCGGGTAAACCTCGGATCGATGTGGATCACCACCGCACCACGCTGCTTCGCCTCCATCACCCACTGGAACCCGACCGGGTGGCACTCGGCCATGTTCGAGCCCTGGATGACGATGCAGTCAGCGTTTGCCAAGTCCTGTTGGAAGGTGGTGGCTCCGCCGCGCCCGAACGAGGTCCCCAGACCGGGGACGGTGGAGGAGTGTCAAATGCGCGCCTGGTTCTCCACCTGGATCGCACCTAGGGCAGTGTAGAGCTTTTTCATGAGGTAGTTTTCCTCATTGTCCAGCGTCGCCCCGCCCAGGTGGGCGATACCGAGCGTACGCCGCAACAGCCGCCCCTCGCTGTCGGTCTCTTCCCAGGTCCGTCGCCGGGTCTCGATCACCCGGTCCGCGATCATGTCGAGAGCGGTGTCGAGGTCCAAGTCCTCCCACTGCGTGCCGTACGGGCGACGGTACCTGACCTTGGTGACCCGCGTCGGCGAGTTGACCAGTTGCTCGCTCGCGGCGCCCTTGGGGCACAGCCTCCCCCGTGAGATGGGGCTGTCGTCGTCGCCCTCGATCTGGATGACCCGACCGTTCTTGACGTAGACGTCCTGGCCGCAGCCCACCGCACAGTAGGGACAGATCGACTTGACAACCCGGTCAGCGGTCTCGGTCCTGGGAGTGAGCTCGTCGGTGACCCGGGATCGGGCCGCGGCGCCTCGGCCGGTGCGGTCTGCGCCGGTGAGCTGCCGGTACACCGGCCACCGTCGCAACCACTCGCCCGCGCCCACCGACCTCACCAACCTCGCCCGGATGGTCTCTTCTCACCGTCGCACATCCGGCACTGCGCACGGGCAACTTCCGCAGAATTCCTCCCCGGGCCTCGGGGCGAAAGAAGGCGACGCCACGCCAGCACGACCGAAGTCCATTCATCTCCACCATTCCGCCCCGAGAAAAGGTTTCGTGCCATAAAGTCCGGTTTGCCCGATAATCATGGAGGTAGGGATGACGAGTCTCACACGAAGGGCCGCCGCTGCCGGCGTGACGTTGGCTGCCGCGGCGGCCGTGGTCACCTACGCCACTCCGGCGCAGGCACAGACGGACGATGCCGCAACCACGGCGACGGTCACGGTGCAGGCCGCGATCACGATCACGGTGGACCCGACGTTCACCCTGGCCGGCGTGCCGGGCGACGCTGCGACCACCAGCGTGTCCTTCACGGTCACGAGCAATGATCCGCTCGGCTACACCGTGACGGTCCAACCCGTCACGACCGACCTCGTGCCGGCCGACCCCACCAACCCGGACACCATCCCGTTCTCGGACATCTTGGTCGAGGACGACACCGCCACCCTGGTACCACTCGACCCCGCCAACCCGGTGACGGTCCACACGCAGGCCACCGCCTCAGCGCCCGGCGGCGACACCATCACGCACGACTACGAACTCACGGTCCCGTTCGTGACGCCTGACGACTACACCGGTGAGATCACCTACGTCGCGACGGTGAACACGTAACCAACCGATGATGCACAGGGTAGACCGCTGGGGGGCGGTGCTGGCCGTCGCTGGCCTGCTGGGGGCGTTCATCACGGCAGGGCCAGCGACGGCCGAGCCCACCCCTGACTTTTCACTTCTGGTGACCCCCACCCGAGTGATCGTTCCGGTCGGCGACCGGCTACACGAATCCACGGTGGAGGTGAGGAACCAGGGCCGTCATCCCACGGAAGTCGTGGTGATGAAGAAGGACGTCGAGGTCGACCCGTCCGGCACGCTACGGCTGGTGGACCACGCACCGTACTCGGCCATGGAATGGGTGACCGTCACCCCGCACCAATTCCTCCTTCAGCCTGGCCAGCGAAAACAGGTCACGGTGAAGGTCGATCTGCCGGCGGATCCTGAGCCGGGCGACCACCACGTCGGCCTAGTGTTCGTGTCTCCAAGCGGTGAATCCGACGGGAACATCCGTATCAACCGTGGCATCGGTATTCCCGTCTACGTCGAGGTGCCCGGCATCGTCGACCGGTCGGTACAACTGCTGGGATTCACCGCGCCTCGATTTGCCGTGCGCGGACCGGTCACGTTCTCCGCCGCACTGCGCCACACCGGCACCGCCCATCGGGACTTCCGTGGTGACCGCCGGCTCGCGGTCGAGGTGGCCGGCCGCCAACTGGACGTACCGGACTTCACGGTTATGCGAGGCGCGACCCGCGAACTCACAGTGCAGTGGGACGACCCACCCTGGTTCTGTCTGTGCAAGGCGACCTTGACCGTACCCGATCTCAACGGCCGGATGCAGCGACAGTCAGTCGAGGTGGTGATCGTTCCGCTTCACCTCATCGGTGCGGCGCTCGCGCTGCTCACCAGCGCAGCGATCGTCTACGTGGGTTGGCGTCGCGGGGTATGGCACTCAGCGTGGGTTGGACTGCTTCGACTGCGGCGGAGGCGGTGATCACCGCGCCCGTCGTACGAGCAGCACACCCAGCGAGATCATGAGGACGCCGCCCACCGCCATGGGGATCGCCAACGCACCTCCCCAAGCGGTGATCGGCAGTCGGCCGGGCGGCTCCGGCGGTGGTTCGTCGTCGGCTGGTGGCAGCACCCGCACGGTGACCTCCGCTGTGCCCCCACCTTCCGCCGCCACCGCCGCCGCAGGCGCACCCAACAACAGCAAACCGACTAGTAAGAACCAGACATGCCGAAATCGCATCGCACCTCCCCATGAGGGCCGGTCCTCGGCTCAGGCTACGGCGCGGTGGACAGTCCGGAGAGAGAATCGCACACAATTCTGTTTGTACATAGAGGTGCTCAATGAAAGCGATTGTCCAGGATGTTGCTGGTGGTCCCGAAGTGCTCCGTCTGACCGAGGTGGTACGACCAGAGCCTGGGCCGACAGAGGTGCTGGTTCGGGTACACGCAGCCGGGGTCAACCCGGTCGATTGGAAGGTCCGCACCAGCGGCGCCATGCTCGACGGCTCCACAGTCTCCGATGCCACACCGTTCATCCTGGGCTGGGACGTTTCCGGAGTCGTCGAGGCGGTGGGGTTCGGGGTGACCCGCTTCCAGCCTGGCGACGAGGTGTTTGGGATGCCGCGGTTCCCGCACCAAGCCGGTGCGTACAGCCAGTACGTCACCGCCCCCTCTCGCCACTTCGTACGCAAACCCGCCAACCTCGACCACATCCAGGCTGCGGCACTACCCCTGGCCGCCTTGACGGCCTGGCAGTCCTTGGTGGAGTTCGCTGAGGTAACCGCTGGTCAGCGTGTCCTCATCCACGGTGCTGCCGGCGGAGTGGGCCACCTAGCAGTGCAGATCGCCAAAGCCCGCGGTGCGGAGGTCATCGGCACCGCCCGGCAGAGCAAACACGACTTCCTCCGCCGCATCGGTGTCGACACGGCGATCGACTACACGACGACGGACGTCACCAGCACGGCCGGTGACGTCGACGTCGTACTCGACCCGTTCGGCGACTATGCCGAGCGGTCGCTCGAGATTCTTCGCTCCAATGGTGTGCTCGTCGTGCTGGCTGCTGTCTCACCCGAACTCGTGACAGCGGCTGCACAACGCTCGCACCGGGCAGCCACCGTACTGGTCGAACCGGACAGCGCAGGCATGCAGGCGATCGCCGATCTCGCTGCCACCCACACTCTCCGCCCAGAAGTCGATAGTGTGCTGCCCCTGGCAGAGGCGTCGACGGCGCACGAACGCAGCCAGACCAACCGCACTCAAGGCAAGATCGTCCTAGCGATCCCCTGACCGTTGGGCCATCTGCATGTCGCAAGGGCTGGTAGCTCGCCGCACTCGGTCGCTGGGAAGGCCGAATATGTCTCGGCATCAGTGCACGACACGCGGGAGCGACACGGTGAGCGACAGCAACGACACGGTACGCAACCGGGCCGGTAACGTGATCTACCGCGCGGCGCGCGTGCACCGCCCACAGTCGCTCGACGAGCTGCGCAGCTTGGTCGCCGAGAGCCGACGGTTGCGGGTGCTGGGTACCGGCCACTCGTTCAACCGAATCGCCGATACCACCGGCGACCTCGTGAGTCTGGATCGACTACCCCGCTTCGTGACCATCAACCCCGACCGAAGTAGCGCGATCGTCGCCGCCGGAATGCGCTACGGCGAGGTCGCCGAACACCTGCAGGCCGCAGGGTATGCGTTGCCCAACCTGGGTTCCCTCCCCCACATCTCCGTCGCCGGCGCCTGCGCTACCGGAACCCATGGCTCGGGAGATCACAACGGGAGCCTCGCTACCGCGGTCACCGGTCTGCGGCTGGTCACCGCCGACGGCGAGCTTCTCGACGTGGGGCGCGACCTAGACCCGGACCGCTTCCCTGGCATGGTGGTCAACCTCGGCGCACTCGGCGTGGTCACCGCGGTCACACTCCGCATCGTGCCGACCTACCAGGTCCGCCAGTACGTGTACGAGGATCTGCCCCGGAAACACCTGGCAGAACACCTCGACGAGATCTTTGCCAGCGCCTACAGCGTCAGCGTCTTCACCGACTGGGGCGACGGCCCGTCCGTTCCGCAGGTGTGGCTGAAGTTGCGCGACGAGGAGACCCCTCCACCTCCACGGTGGCTGGATGCCACGCGGGCCGACGGCGCCCGACACCCCATCGCGGGCATGCCCGCCACCCACTGCACGCCACAGCTGGGGGAACCGGGCCCGTGGCATCAGCGGCTGCCGCACTTCCGGATGGAGTTCACCCCGAGCAATGGAGACGAACTTCAGACCGAGTACTTCGTCGATCGTCAACACGCCGCAGCGGCCATCGAGGCAATCAACGCCATCCGGCATCTCGTCGCGCCGGTGCTCCAGATCTCAGAGCTACGCACAGTCGCCGCCGACGACCTGTGGCTGAGCCCCGCGTACGGCCGCGACAGCCTCGCGTTCCATTTCACGTGGCAGCCGAAGGAGGAACCGGTCCGAGCAGCGGTAGCGGCGCTGGATGACGCGCTCGCTCCCTTCAACGCCCGCCCTCACTGGGGCAAACTGTTCGCTACCCAGCCCACGGCGATCGCCGCCCGCTATGCCCGCTATCGCGACTTCTGCCAACTACGGGCTACGTTGGATCCATCAGGAAAGTTCGCCAACGAGTTCACCGACGAGTACGTCCCCGCCTCGGAGGCGAACTAGATCAGGATCGGCTATCCACCGGCGGGTCGAGTGGTGTGGACAGTACCCGGTGGATGCTCGGGTGGCCCGTAGACCGTGTAAAGGGCGAGCGCCCCGGCCCCGGTGTTGCGGACGTTGTGGCGGGCGCCGGCAGGCACAGCCACCAGGTCACCGGCTCCGACCGTGGCGGTCTCGCCATCGATCTCGACCTCACCCGTTCCGTCGAGGAAGGCGAAGATCTGGTCGGTGTCCTCGTGCACCTCGGAGCCGATCTCCTCACCCGCCTGAAGCGTCATCAGGACGATCTGCGTGTGCGTGCCGGTCCAAAGCACGCGCCGATAATCCTGTTGCTTCCTCACATCGTCGACACTCGCGCGAAACATGGCTGTCGACCACCTCGCCTAGGCCGTGTTTCATAAGTGGGCCTGGGTGATCAAGTTCATGGTGTGTCGCTG
>CAYTMR010000024.1:0-32334 GCA_964438855.1 uncultured Micromonosporaceae bacterium | reverse complement strand
GCCGATCCTGTCGATATCGACGGGGGGGGGGGGGGCCCCCGGGGGGGGCCCCCCCCCGCCCCCGACCGCCGTCGTGTTCCCGCACGTAGCGGGTCAGCTGCGTGACGGCCCGGCTGCGGAGCGATCCGGAAAAATCAGCCCATGGTGGTGACGACAGCGACGTCGACACTTGCGCGGCTGGCCGAGTCGACACTCCACCGTGCGTGCGAAGCCGCCGATGGTGTGACACGACTAGGCTGCCGATCGTGAAACGCCCTCCCCTTCCCCGGCTCCGTACGGTCCTGATGTCGCTAGTCGCGACGGTGCTCGCCATGGTCCTCGTGGTTGGACTCGGCGTGGTTTGGACGGTGCGGCGCCCATTCCCGACCTACGCCGGTGAGCTCACCCTGACCGGACTGAGCGCCCCAGTCACCGTCCACCGGGACGCGTACGGCATCCCCCATCTGTACGCGCAGAACCTCGACGACCTCTTCCGCGCCCAGGGATACGTCCACGCCCAAGACCGGTTCTGGGAGATGGATTTCCGTCGGCACGTCACCGCTGGGCGGTTGTCGGAGCTGTTCGGCGAAAGCCAGGTGGAGACCGACACCTTCCTCCGCACACTAGGCTGGCGCCGGGTCGCCGAGGCCGAGTGGGAGATGGCCTCCCCCGATACCCGCCGCTACCTGACCGCGTACGCGGAGGGGGTCAACGCCTGGATCGACGCGACTGGCGGACCGGCGGCGACCGGGCGTAAGGCGTTGCAGTACGCGGTACTGGGTCTCCAGCGCCCGCGTTACGAGATTGAACCGTGGCACCCGGTGGACAGTCTGGCGTGGCTCAAGGCGATGGCGTGGGATCTACGCGCCAACATGGAAGACGAACAGGAGCGGGCTCTGCTGCTCGCCTCCGGACTCACCCGTGAGCAGGTGGAGCAGCTCTACCCGCCTTATCCCCATGACCGGCATACCGCGATCGTGCCCGACGGCCTCGTCGTGGATGGCGTCTTCGACCCGACGGCGCCTGCCCCTGCCGCGAAGACCGACCAGGATTCGGAAGGCGTACCGATCCAGACTTTGGCCACCACGGCGCCGGCCCTGGTCGACGTCGGCCACCGCATCCGGACCCTGCCGACGTTGGTGGGGATGGCGAGGGCTGGGGTGGGATCCAACTCGTGGGTGATCAGCGGCGCGCTCAGCGAGACCGGAGCTCCGATCCTGGTCAACGACCCGCACCTGGCCCCGAGCGCGCCAGGAATCTGGTATCAGATGGGCCTGCACTGCGAGTGCGGCTACCGGGTGGCTGGCTTCAGTTTCTCCGGGCTGCCCGGCGTGGTGATCGGTCACAACGACCGCATCGCCTGGGGCTTCACCAACCTCGCCCACGACGTCAGTGACTTCTATCTGGAGCGCGTCGACGGCGATCGGTACGAGGTGGATGGACAGTGGCGTGACCTCGAGGTGATCGAGGAGACGATCCGGGTAGCTGGCGGTGAGGACGTGACGGTGACCGTACGCCTGACTCATCGTGGCCCGCTGCTGTCCGACGTTTCAGGCGATCTGCGGGACATCGGTGAGCGTCCGCCCGTGCGCCCCGACGGACAGCCCGTATCAGCGGCATCCCTCGGCGGATACGCGGTGTCGCTGGCGTGGACCGCGCTCACGCCCGGCCGCACCATCGATGCGCTGTTCGCCCTCAACCAGGCCCGCGACTTCGACGAGTTCCGAGCCGCGGCGGCATTGTTCGAAGTGCCAGCACAGAACATGCTCTACGCCGACGTCGACGGCAACATCGGCTACCAGGCCCCGGGCCGCGTGCCGGTGCGGGGCAAGGGCGACGGGCGGTGGCCCGCCCCCGGTTGGGATTCCGCCTATGACTGGGTGGAGTTCGTGCCCTTCGAGGAGTTGCCCTATCAGTTCAACCCAGACTCCGGTCGGATCGTCACCGCCAACCAGGCGGTCGCCGGGCCGCAGTACCAACCGTGGCTGAGCGAGGACTGGTCGTACGGGCACCGCAGCACCCGTATCCACGCCTTGCTGGACGAGGCCGAAGCAGCAGGGCCGATCGGAGTCGCCGACATGGAACGGATCGTTTTCGACAACTACAACAGCATGGCCCCGATCCTGGTGCCTCACCTGCTGACGGCACCGCAGGCACCACTCGCCCAGGGCGAGCAGGCCGCGTTGGAGATGTTGCGGCGCTGGGACTACCAGCAACCGTCGGGCGGAGCGCCGGGCACCCCGGAGCAAGCCAGCTCCGCTGCGGCCGCGTACTTCAACGCTGTCTGGCGCCACCTGCTCATGCTGCTCTTCGATGAGCTTCCCGACGGTGCGAACATCGGCGGCGGTGGCCGCTGGTTCGAGGTGGTGGCCCGGCTCCTGGACGAACCGGACTCACCGTGGTGGGACCGGGTCGACACGCCGGCGACCGAGACCCGCGACGACGTCCTGTCCCGGGCGCTCGCCGACGCCTATCGGGAACTCGCCATCGCCTACGGCGACGACCCGACGCAATGGCGCTGGGGCGAGCTGCACACCCTCACCATCCGCGACGGCAGCTTCGGCAACTCGGGGATCGGCCCGGTCGAGGCGCTCTTCAACCGAGGCCCGGTGGAGGTGGCCGGGGGGACCGGCATCGTCAACGCCAACGCCTGGAACGCCGCCGAGGGCTACCACGTGACTGGGGTGCCCTCGATGCGCATGGTCGTTGATCTGTCTCATTGGGATGCGTCCCGTTGGATCCAGCTCACCGGTAACTCGGGCCACGCGTACCACCCGCACTACACCGACCAGTTGGAGCTGTGGCGGACCGGGGAAACGCTGCCGATGCGCTGGGAGCGGGCCACCATCGAATCCGAGGCGGTCCACACGTTGACGCTCGTACCGCCGACCTAGCCAACGGTGCCCGACTCAGCTGTGGAAGACCCGTTCCATGGCGGCCCGGCCTCGCCGGGCGGTCCGCAGATAGTAGTCGTAGAAGGCACCCGGTGACAGGCGGGAACCCAACAGCCTGACCACACCGGCGAGGTCCGGGCCGTGGGCGGGCAACTCGTCGGCGGGCCGGCCCCGAACCAGGGTGAGGGCGTTGCGAACCCGCGACGCCAACACCCAACTGGCTTCCAGCGCCGCCGCGTCACCCGCGGCCACCAACCCGGCGTCACGCGCACCCCGGAGCGCCTTGAGCGTGCCGGTGGTGCGCAACGCCGGGGTGCCATGGCCGTGGCGCAGTTGCAGCAACTGGACGGTCCACTCCACATCGGCGAGCCCGCCGCGCCCCAACTTGGTGTGGGTACGCGGATCTGCTCCCCGCGGAAGCCGCTCGGACTCCACTCGGGCCTTGAGCCGGCGGATCTCCACCAGTTGCTCGCGACTGAGCCCATCAGCCGGGTAGCGGAGCTGATCGACGAGCGCGAGGAAGCGCTGACCGAGATCGGCATCGCCGGCGACGAACCGGGCCCGTAGCAGGGCCTGGGCCTCCCATACCCGCGACCAGCGGGCGTAGTACTGGGTGTAGGCGGCGAAGCTCCGTACCAGCGGTCCCTGCCGACCCTCGGGGCGCAGATCGGCGTCGACGCCCAGCGGCGGATCTGGTGCGGGCGCGGCGAGCAGCTTGCGCAGTCGTTCGGCGATCTCGCCGGCGGCGGCAGCGGCCTCATGGTCAGCGAGCGGTGGCGAGGCCTCGTAGACGAACAGCACGTCCGCGTCCGACGGGTAGCTCATCTCGCGGCCGCCCAACCGCCCCATGCCGATCACCGCGAATCGCAACTGCGGTGGGGCCCCGACCCGCGCCACGTCCAGTGCAGCGGCGAGGGTCGCGTCGGTGACGTCTGCGAGCGCCTGTCCGACAGCTACGACGTCCAGTGTGTGTTCCGGGGCGAACTCGCTACCGGCGAGCGCGTCAGCGAACGCGATGCGAACCAGTTCCCGGCGTCGCAATGCCCGTACCGCCGCCACCGCCGCGGTGGTGGCCTCACCACCGGCGACGCTGAGGTGCCGCGCCGCGGCCGTGGCAAACCCGGTTCGGAGCACCTCCGACCGCCGTGGCCTCAACTCGGCATCGTCGGCGAGCAGACGCACCGCTTCGGGATCGCGGGCAAGCAGGTCGGTGCAGTATCGAGACAGCCCGAGTACTCTCGCCAACCGCCGCGCGACCGGACCGGAATCGCGCAACAACCGCAGGTACCACGGGACGGTGCCGAGCGCCTCGGAGACGGTGCGGTAGGCCAGCAGTCCTCGATCCGGCTGCGGTGCATCGGCGAAGTCCTGCAACAGGACCGGCAACAGGGTGCGTTGGATGGCGGCGGTGCGAGAGACTCCGCCGGTGAGTGCCTGCAGGTGGCGCAGGGCGCCCGGTGGGTCTTCGAAGCCCAACGCCTCCAGACGTGCCCTGGCGGCGTCCGGCGTGAGGCGCAGCGACTCGGTGGGTACCCGGGCCACCGCCTCCAAGAGCGGCCGGTAGAGCAGCTTGGCGTGCAGGCGCCGGACCTGCCGGGCGTGGCTCACCCAGTCGGCTCGGAACGCTTCCAGCGCGTCCCGGCGAGCGTCGCCGGCGTAACCCAGCGCTTGGGCGAGCCAGCGCAACTGTGCCGGTTGGTCGGGCACTGTGTGGGTGCGACGCAGCCGCTGCAGCTGTAGCCGGTGCTCGACGGTGCGCAGGAAGCGGTACGCCTCGACGAGCGCCTCGCCGTCGGCCCGACCTACGTAGCCACCGTCCACAAGGGCTCGCAGGGCCGGCAGCGTGCCGGCCGCCCGCAGTGACTCGTCGGCTCTGCCGTGCACAAGTTGGAGGAGCTGGACGGCGAACTCGATGTCCCGTAGCCCACCTGGGCCTCGTTTGATGTCTCGCTCCAGTTCCCGCCGGGGCACGCTGTCGAGGATGCGACTGCGCATCTGTCGAATGTCGGCGACCGCTTCCGGGCGGCTGGCCGCCGACCAGATCAACGGCTGCAACTGCTGCCACCAACGGGTGCCCAACTCACGGTCGCCGACCGCCGGTCGAGCCTTCAGCAGGGCCTGAAACTCCCAGGTACGGGCCCACTTGTGGTAGTAGGCAAGGTGACTGGCGAGGGTGCGGACCAGAGGCCCACGCCGACCCTCGGGGCGTAACGCCGCGTCGACCGGCCACGCTACCCGCCCGCAGATGCCCATGAGTTCGGCGGCGACGCCGGTAGCGGAGGCAAGCCCGGCATCGTCGGCGCCGACGAAGATGACGTCGACGTCCGAGACGTAGTTCAGTTCGCTACCGCCGCACTTGCCCATCGCCACCACCGCGAGGCCCGGTTCGGGGCTGGAGCCGACAGCCAGGCGGTACGCGGCGGCGAGGGTGGCGTCGGCGAGAGCTGACAGCGCCGCCATGGTCTGCTCGACGTCACGAGCGCCAGTGAGGTCGTCGGCGGCGATCCGCAGTAACGCCCGTCGGTAGGACAGGCGTAGCTGGGCGACGTCGGTGACACCCTGGTGAGCTGGTGTGTCGCCGGGCTCGGCGAGGCAGCGCCACTGCTGTGGATGGGCCACCAAGTGGTCGCCGAGGGCAGAAGAGGCCCCGAGCACTGCGACCAGTCGGCGGCGCAGGTGTTCGTCACGGGCCAGGGTGTCGAGTGGGCAATCCGCACCGGAACGCCGCGCGGACTCCACGAGCCGTTCCAGCTGGTGGATGGCGAGTTCCGGGTCGGCGGCGCCGGCTACCTGGTCGTAGCGCCGTGGCCAGCTCGCAGCTCGACTCACGGGCTGATCAGCGGTAGGACGGTCCGAGAAGGGTCACGTAGGTCACCGCGGGCCACGGCGGCGAACCGGGCGGCGAAAGGCTGCCACACGTCGGTGATCAGACCCATCACCTCCTCCACAGCGGCGACCACGGCCTCCGGGTCGAGCTGGTGGGCGTGGAGCCGGTCGGAGTCGGTCGCCACCCAGCTCGCCACCATGTCCATGTCCGCCTCGATGTGGAACTGTAGTCCCCACGCCACGGGTCCGAGCCGGAAAGCCTGATGTGGACTACGAGTGGAGGCCGCGAGCAGCACCGCGCCGACTGGCAGCTCGGTGATCTCGTTCTCGTGCCACTGGATCACGTCGGGCGAGAACGGCACCCTGGCGAAGAGCGGGTCAGACTCGGCCACGTCGCGACGCGCCACCAGTCGGGCACCGTACTCCGGGCCGTTGGCAGCGGGAGCTACCGTGCCGGCGTGCGCGGCGGCGAGCAGCTGCGCTCCGTGGCCGATCGCGAGCGTGGCGACCTTCTGCCGTACCGCCTTGCGCAGCAGCGACTCCGCCATCGGCGGCCACCCGCTCATCCCTTCGGCACCCGACGCGGGCTCCCGACCCAACAGCACGAGGGCTTGATAGCCGGTGAGATCCTCCGGCAGCGGATCCCCCGCGTGTGGCCGCACCACGTGTAGCCGCAGGCCCGCCTCCGTCAACCACTCGCCCAGCCGCCGGATGTCATCGGCGGGATCGGTTTCGATCACCAGCGCAGCGCTCACCCGTCGAGGTTATCGACTCGGCCAGCACCGCTGCCGTACCGACCTCAGACCGGCTCGATCAGCAGTGAGGGCTCGGAGGCGAAGAGCTGGTTGGGTCGGTCCGACAGCACCGGCCAGCCCCGCTGACCGGCCAGGTAGGCCACGTGGGCGGCGGTGACGTCACCACCGGTGCGCCCGATCGACTCCCGCAACGCCGCGGCGTCCCGCTCCATCAGCTCGGCTAGGACGGTGCCGGCGTCATGCAGCAGCTCGGTGAGCTGCTCACACCCTGGGCGCAGCTCGAGCACCTCACGCAGCGACAGGCCGGAGACCAGCAGCGTGCGTCCACGACGGCGGCAGGAGCGCACCACCGACTGCAGGTAGAGGTCGTCGTTGGCGTATGCGAGCAGGGCGCCAGTGTCTAGCACCCAGCCGCCGACGTCGCTGATCACGATGCGCGGTAGCGAGCCAGGAGCTCGCGGTCGGCCTCCACCATGCGTACTGCCTCTTTCTCCGCTTCGTCGGCCGGCATGCCCTCGGCGCGGAACAGCCGCGCATAGTGCTCGGTGGTAGGCCGGCCACTTCGGTGCATCATCCGGGCCTGGAGCTCGTCCGGGTCGCGAGGCGGAGTGGGGCAGGACGCCCGTAACCGGGAAAAGAACTCACGACTCTCCTCCATGACCGAATAGATCTTGGCCGTGTACGCAGCCTCGAGCGACACCACGGCCGCGACGGGCTCACCACCGCGCATCAATGGGACGACGTGGCCACGGGCCGCGCTCTCCACCGCCTCCGCCAGGGCCCCGTACTCCGGAACCTCGCATTGTTGCATTTCCGGCATGAACTCATGCTAGACCGCGACAGCGCGGATAAGCATTCCTGGCACGACTCAGAGTGATGTTCTGACTCAAAGCGACAGATAGCGGCGCCTCTCGTAGGGCGTGACCTGGCGCCGGTACTGCTCCCACTCCGCCCGCTTGTTGCGCAGCACGTAGTCGAAGACGTGTTCGCCGAGAATCTCGGCGACCAGCTCTGAGTTGGACATCACCTCGATCGCCTCGGCGAGGTTCTCTGGCAGGGTCTCGTACCCCATCGCCTTGCGTTCAGCCGGAGTGAGCGCCCAGACGTCATCGGCCGCCCCGGGCGGCAACTCGTAGCCCTGTTCGATGCCTTTGAGCCCAGCACCCAGCAGCACGGCGAAGGCGAGGTACGGATTGCACGCCGAGTCCACGGAGCGGATCTCCACCCGGGCAGAGTTGGGCTTGCCGTAGGCGGGGACCCGTACCAGCGCGGAGCGGTTGAGATGCCCCCAGCACACGTACGCCGGTGACTCGGTGATTCGGTCGGGCAGCGCCTTCGGAAACAGCCGTTTGTAGGAGTTGACCCACTGGTTGGTGACCGCGGTGTACTCGCGGGCGTGGACCAACAACCCGGCGATGAAGGCGCGGGCGACCTTGGACAACTTCATCGGGTCGTCTGGGTCGTGGAAGGCGTTGCGCTCTCCTTCGAACAGCGACATGTGGGTGTGCATGCCGCTGCCGGGCTGGTTGGTGAACGGCTTGGGCATGAAGGTGGCCCGGACTCCGTGGGAGAGCGCGACCTCCTTCACCACGTGCCGGAAGGTCATGATGTTGTCGGCGGTGGTGAGAGCGTCGGCGTACCGTAGGTCGATCTCCTGTTGACCGGGGGCCACCTCATGGTGGCTGTACTCGACCGAGATACCGATCCGCTCCAAGGCCAGCACCGCCTGCCGCCGAAAATCGCGGGCGATCTCGTGGGTGGTGTGGTCGAAGTAGCCGCCGGAGTCCACCGGTTCGGGTTCGGAGCCGTCGTCAGGGCCGGGCCGGACGAGGAAGAACTCGATCTCCGGGTGTGTGTAGAAGGTGAAGCCCTGCTCGGCGGCCCGGGCAAGGGCGCGGCGTAGGACGTGCCGAGGGTCTGCCCAGCTCGGAGAGCCGTCAGGCATGAGGATGTCGCAGAACATTCGGGCACTCTCGCCACTGGCCCCGCCCTCGAACGGGAAGACCTGGAACGTGGTGGGGTCAGGCATGGCGATCATGTCGGACTCATGGACCCGGGCGAAGCCCTCGATGGCCGAACCGTCGAAGCCGACCCCCTCCTGAAAGGCCGCCTCCAGCTCCGCTGGGGCGACCGAGACACTCTTGAGGGTGCCGAGCACATCCGTGAACCACAACCGGACGAACCGAATGTCGCGCTCCTCCAGCGTCCGGAGCACGAACTCCTGCTGACGGTCCATGTCGCCTCTCTGCCGTGGTTAGCTGGCGTCTCACCGCCAGTGTGCGCCGACCTCTTTTCGAGAACGTTACGGCACGAGGTGGGTTCCGCGCCCGCCGGCCGCACCGAGCCGGCCGCTGTTCACGGATGCGGGAAGATGGAGGCATGCCGACGCTACGCTTGGCCCTCGCCCAGACGGACCCGACCGTTGGTGACGTGGAGGGTAACGCGGCGCTGATCCGGGAGTGGTCCCGTCGGGCCGCCGCCGCCGGCGCCCACCTGGTGGCGTTTCCGGAGCTGGCGCTCACCGGCTACCCCGTCGAGGACCTGGTGTTCCGCGAGTCGTTCGTCTCGGCCTCCCGTAACGCGCTCACCCGTCTCGCCGAGGACTTGGCCACTGACGGGCTCGGCGAGTTGGCGGTGGTGGTGGGCTACCTCGACGCCGACGGCGACGTACGCGCCGGCGCCAACACCGTTCGCGACGCCGGGCCTCGCAACGCACTGGCGCTCCTGCACCGCGGCCGCGTCGCGGCCCGGTACTTCAAGCACCATCTGCCAAACTACGGGGTCTTCGACGAGGACCGTTACTTCGTCCCCGGCGACACCCTGACCGTGGTCAGGCTCGGATCCTCCACCGCAGCGGTGGACGTCGCCTTCACCATCTGCGAAGACCTCTGGCAGCCTGGCGGTCCGTTCGCCGCGGCCGGCGCCGCTCGGGTGGGCTTGGTGGTCAACGTCAACGGCTCGCCGTACGAACTGCACAAGGACGATCTGCGCCTGCCACTGGTGGCGCGCCGGGCAGCGGAGGCCGGCGCGCCGGTGGCGTACGTCAACCAGGTCGGCGGCCAGGATGAGCTGGTCTTCGACGGTGATTCCATGATCGTCTCAGCCGATGGGGAGCTGCTTGCCCGCGCTCCGCAATTCAATGAGCACCTACTGGTGCACGACCTGACCCTGCCACCAGCCGATACGCGCACTCCCGACGGTGAGGCTGCTCCGATGCGCGTGGAGCGGGTGATGGTCGAGGCGGCGCTGCCCGACCCGACCGCGCCGATCGCTTACGGAGGGGTGGCGCCCCGACTAGTCGACGAGGCTGAAGTCTGGCAGGCCCTCGTGCTCGCGCTGCGCGACTACGTCCGCAAGAACGGCTTCCCCTCCGTGGTGCTCGGGCTCTCCGGCGGGATCGACTCCGCGGTGGTGGCGGTGATTGCGGTGGACGCGCTCGGCCCGGGGCAGGTGGTCGGCGTCTCGATGCCCAGCCAGCACAGCTCTCGCCACTCCCGAGACGACGCCGCCGAGTTGGCCAAGCGCACGGGCCTGGACTACCGGGTCGAGCCGATCCAGCCGATGGTGGACGCGTTTTTGGCGAACCTGTCGTTGTCTGGTACGGCAGTGGAGAATCTGCAGGCCCGGGTGCGCGGCGTCATCCTCATGGCGCTGTCCAACCAGGAAGGGCATCTGGTGCTGACCACCGGCAACAAGAGCGAGTTGGCGGTCGGTTACTCCACGCTGTACGGGGATTCGGTGGGCGGCTTCAACCCCCTCAAGGACGTGCCGAAGACCATGGTGTGGCGGCTGGCGCGGTGGCGTAACGCTGACGCGGCCGCGCGCGGGGAGGCTCCCCCGATCCCCGAGCGGGTGATCACCAAGCCCCCTAGCGCGGAGCTGCGCCCGGGACAGCTGGACACCGACACGCTGCCGCCCTACGAGACCCTCGACGCGATCCTGGCCGGCTACGTCGACGGTGATCTCGGCCGAGACGGCCTGGTCGCGGCCGGGCACGATCCCGCGCTAGTGGACCGGGTGCTACGCATGGTCGACCGTGCCGAGTACAAGCGCCGACAGTCCGCACCCGGCCCCAAGATCTCTATCAAGGCGTTCGGGCGGGACCGTCGACTGCCGATTACCAACCGATTCCAGGAGTCGTCGGTGCATCCGGAGCGCCCCGGGCGGCCTCCCTCACCCATGGTCGGCGTGTGAAAAGATCCACCACCCGTCGTCGGCGACGCCGGTCACGTGGGACGATCGCCACAGGCCCGGGGACCGCGACCGGCGCGGCCTCGAGGCGGAAGGAGAGCCCATGTCCACAGACACACCTACTCTCTACGGCGCCCCACAACGGCGGGTGCGCACCCGGGACCTGATCGCTGCCAAGGAGCGCGGCGAGAAGTGGGCGATGCTGACCGCGTACGACCAGTACACCGCCGGCATCTTTGAGCGCGCCGGTATCCCGGTGTTGCTCGTCGGCGACTCGGCCGCCAACAACGTCTACGGCTACGACACCACCCTGCCGGTGACGGTCGACGAGATGCTGCCGCTGGTGCGGGCGGTGGTGCGGGGGAGTCGGCGCGCCATGGTGGTCGGAGATTTGCCGTTCGGCTCCTACGAGGAAGGGCCGGAGCAGGCGCTACGCACCAGCGTCAGATTTCTGAAGGAGGGTGGCTGTCACGCGGTCAAGCTCGAAGGCGGTCGTCGGTGTGTCCCTCAGATCGAGGCGCTGACCCGGGCCGGCATCCCGGTGATGGCCCATGTCGGGTTCACCCCGCAAAGCGAGCATCGCATCGGTGGATACCGCGTGCAGGGTCGTGGTGACGCGGCCGACGAGGTGGTCGCCGACGCCCATGCCGTCGCCGAGGCGGGTGCCTTCGCCGTGGTCTTGGAGTTGGTCTCCGGTGAGACCGCCAAGCGCGTCACCGAGGAGATCTCGATCCCGACCATCGGGATCGGTGCTGGCCCGGCGACCGACGCACAAGTGCTGGTCTGGCAGGACCTGGCCGGTCTGAACCCGAACCCGCCACGCTTCGTGAAGCGCTACGCCGATCTTGCCGGGGTGCTCTCCGAGGCCGCCAGCCGGTTCGCCGAGGAGGTGCGCACCGGAGTGTTCCCTACTGACGAGCACACCTACCGCTAGGCACCGGTCCCCTACGGGCGCACCAGTGCAGACGACCGCCACGCGTCCGGGCCGACCGGAGGCAGCGACTGCGGCCACCGCTGCCCGGCGCGGGCGGCGCGCGCCCACGCCGAGGCGGGCGGTCTGGTCTCCACGCGCTGCAAGCGGGCCCGCTGCACCGCAGAGAGCACAGTGACCAGCGCGGCGATCTCCTCGTCGGTGGCCGTTCCCCGCTCCACCCTTAGCCAGGCTTCGTGCTCCACCATGACGGCAGACTAACCAGGTCACCGATGACGATCCACGCCCACCCCAGAAGGCAGGTCATGGCTACGCCGAGGTGAAGGCAGTTCGGGGTCGATTAGTTCGCGTAGTCGGGCCAGGGCACGAGACAGCAGGCGGGAGACGTGCATCTGGGAGATGCCGACCTTCGCCGCGATCTCGGTCTGGGTGAGATCGCCACGAAAGCGCAGCATGATGATGTGACGAGAGCGCTCGTCGAGCGCCGCCAACGCCCATCTCAGCGCAGCACGGTATTCGATCTTCTCGTAACAGGGATCGGTTTCCCCGATGAGGTCGACGAGGCTGTCGCCGTCGCCGGGCGGGATCGGGGTGTACAGAGAGACCGCGCTGTATACCTGCGCGCCCTTGGCGCCTTCCCGCACCTCGTCCTCGCCAACCTCCAAGTGGTCGGCGATCTCGGCGTACGTAGGTCGGCGCCCCATCTCCTGCTGGAGAACCGCCACCGCGTCGATCATCCGCAGTCGCAGGTCCTGTAGTCGCCGCGGGACCCGCACGTCCCAGGTGCTGTCTCGGAAGTGTCGCTTGAGCTCACCCATGATGGTGGGCACGGCGAACGCCACGAACTCGTGACCCCGTGCCGGGTCGAACCGGTCCACCGCCTTGATCAGCCGAGCGCGGCCACCTGGTGGAGGTCGTCGAGCGGTACGCCGCGCCCGGACAACCGGTTCGCCAGATGCTGGGCGAACGGCAGCCACGCCTCGATCACTGTGGCCCGCAACGCCGGTCGACTCGGGTGACGCGGGGGCAGTGCCGCCAGGCTACGGAGTAGCTCTGCGGGCTCCTCGGAGATCAAGGCGTGCAGGGCGTCAGCATCATCCTCGCCCGGTCGCCGGATCTCGGCGTCCGTCACTACGGCCGCCGCCTGGCTGCTACTCTCAGTTAGGCAGGATGTCCTCACCGTAGACTCCTCTGCACGAATCCGACATGTGCTTCGTCTCGTCACCACTGCCCCGGTGGTGGCATGACTCAAACCCGTCTCAGCTAGCAACTACCTGAGAGCCGCGCGGTTGAAGTGGGCACCGGGTGGGTATCGTGCGATTACGATGAGCCAGCCGCTGCCGTTGAGGTACCATGTCGAGCGCGCTTTTCCCGTCGCCCGGGTGCGGCTACGCGGCACTCTGAGCCCGCGTGAGACGACTGCCGCGCGGCAGGCGCTACTCAGTAGCCTTTCCCATCTCCCGGCGTCGTTGCTCATCGATTTGCAGCAGGTGGCTGACGTGAACACCTCCGGCGCACGGATGCTGCTCGATGTGGGTCGACGTAACGCCTACTGGCCAGCCGCGTCGCTGTTCATCTTTCCAGTCCGCCCACCCACGACTGACCTGCTGCGACGCACGGGTGTGAGTCGGTACGCGCAGCTGTGCGACACCGAACGGGAGGCTGTCACCGAGGCCGAGAGGGTGCCGGCGCCTCCGCGGGTTCAGCACCGGCTGGCGGTCGGGGTGGAGGCAGCCGCACGGGCACGGGCGATGGTGGCCCGTACGTGTCGACAGTGGGGAGTCCCCCAGGCCATCAGCTCCGCCCAGGTGGTCGCGTCGGAGCTGGTCAACAATGCGATCCACGGTTCCGCACTAGATTTCACGATCGCCTATCGTGACGGTGCGCTGATGTTGTCCATCCACGACCCTGATCCATGCCCTCCACGCGCCTGGGCACCGTGGAAGGACGCCGACGTGGCAGGTCGTGGGCTGCTGTTGCTCGATGCGTTCGCGTCTCGATGGGGCACGCTGTCCACCCATGAGGGCAAGACGGTATGGGCAGAGGTAGCGACATGACGGTAGGGCCCGAATCCACCAGTAAGTTCGGGCCCTACCGTCCACCGATCAGTTGTTAGGTGGCGCGGAGTAGACCTCTTTGACAAACGACGCGTACTCCGGCTCGGGCAACTGGGTGGCGACATCGGCCTCGCTGATGATGCCGACTAGCCGACGGTCTTCCAGCACGGGCAACCGCCTAATCTTGTGCTCCTGCATCACCTGGAGCACCTCCCGATGGTCGGCGTCGGCGTCCACCCAGATCGGAGTACCGCGCGCCAGTTCGCCGGCGGTCACCACGGTGGGGTCGCCGCCCTCGGCGATGCAGCGCACCACGATGTCGCGGTCGGTCAGAATACCCCGCAGTCGATCGTCTTCACCGCAGATCGGCATCGCACCCACCTGCAGTTCACGCATGCGCTCGGCAGCGGTGGACAATGTTTCGTCCTCTCGAATGCACTCAACTCCGAGATGCATGACGTCGCGCGCCTTGGTCATGGCTCCTCCTTCGTGGGCTCGCCACGACCACTTCCCTCCGCCGAGCGGGCCAAACCCTTACAAGTCGGTCACCCGAATCCCCGCGTGGACCCGGTACCGGCGATTGATGGCGATGAGGTTGGCGGTCAGCGCCTCCACCTGTCGGGCGTTACGGAGCCGACCCGCGTACACCCCACGCATCCCTGGTATACGCGCGGCGATCGCCTGCACCACCGCACCGGCCTCCCGGTCGTCGGCCAGCACCAGCACGTCAAGGTCGAACTCGGACACCTCCGGATCGGCCAGGAGCACTGCGCTGACGTGGTGGAAGGCCGCGCACACCCGCGACTCGGGCAGTAACGCCGCCGCCTGTTGGGCCGCGCTGCCCTCCGGAACGTCCAGCGCATAGGGACCCTGTCGGTCGAACCCGAGTGGGTTGACGCAGTCGATGACGATCTTCCCTGCCAGAGGTGCGGCCAGGTCGGTGAGCGTGGCGGCGTGACCGTCCCAGGGCACCGCGACGATCACCGCATCCGCCTGCTCGGCGACGGAGCGGTTGTCGGCCCCGGACACCTGAGTCGTCACACCCGGCAAGCCTGTGATCTCCGCGGCCGCCTGCTCGGCGCGGGAAGCGGTACGGGACCCGATGATTACTCGCTGACCCGCCCGCGCGAGCCGGTATGCCAGTCCTCGCCCTTGATCGCCAGTGCCGCCCAGGATTCCGATCGCGAGCCCGCTTACGTCGGGCAACTCGGAGCTGTCATATGCCATGCCGGTCATCTTGACAGGCAGAGGGTTGACGACCGCCGCATGGGGTATTGAGGGTAAACGGATAGCACGGCAGTGGGAGGACAAATGTTCATTCTCGGCGTCATTTTGTTGATCCTCGGAGCCATCTTCGACGTGCAGATCCTCTGGACCATCGGCATCATCCTGGCGGTAATCGGGGCGATCCTGTTCTTGTTGGGTGCTCTCGGGCGTCCGATCGGTGGTCGAAAGCACTATTGGTGATCGCACCCATATTCACGCGCTGAACATCGACTGACAGCGGCCGCTTTCACCGCAGCAAGAGTCACGCCGCTGCCGAATTCACCCTACGCTCTTCTCGCCGCTGTCTCGGCCCGCCGCCCGGCGGTCGTACGGCGCTTCGTGGGCGCTCCCCCGAGACATCCCCCACTCACCCGCACCCAATGGCGGGTTCGCGCTTTAGCCATCAGGGGGAACGGACAGCCCGGCCCCGCCAGCTGGCTGTGACACACGGAGGGCCCGTGATCAGCGTCATGATCCTCGGCGGTGAAGGTTTGTTCCGCAGCGCTCTCGCCGTGATCCTCGCCCATGAACCTGACTTGAAGGTGGTAGCCGCGCTGTCCCGCGAGCAGGCCGACTCCAACGACCATCAGGCCGACGTCGCCGTCCTCGACCTCGACGGCTGGGAAGCCGAGGGTGTGGCGACTGCCCGGCGGTTGACCACACTCCGGCCGATGTGTCGGGTGCTGGTGTTGACCAGGCAGCGCCGCCCTGACACGCTGCGCGCCATCCTCGACGCCAGGGTGGCGGGGGTCGTCGGCAAGGGAGAACCCCCCGAAACCCTGGCACGGTGGATCCGACGCGTCGCCGACGGCGAACGGGTGATCGACCCGAGCCTGGCGGCGGTGTTGCTGGACCCGGACAGCAATCCGCTCACCCCCAGGGAGCAAGCGGCCCTGCGGCTCGCCGCCGACGGCGCGTCCTGCGGTGAGATCGCCCAACGCCTCTACCTGGCGCCCGGCACGATCCGCAACTACCTCTCCGCTGCGATTCGCAAGACGGGCGCCCGCAACCGCCTGGAGGCGGCACGACGAGCTCGCGACGCTGGCTGGTTGTGATCCCCCGCCCCCGCAACGTCACTGAAACAGCGATCGCGCAGTTTACCAACCGGATCGGCGAATCAGCATCAGTTTACGAGTCGGAGGTATGCGTGATCCGCACTGTCGTCGCCCACCAACGCGCTCTCGACCGGGGTGCGCTGGCGTTCGTGCTCGCCGCCGAAGACGACATCGAGGTCGTCGCCGAGCTGGACTCAGCCGAAGACGTCCCGGGCGCGCTGGCCGAACGGCGCGGACAGATCGCCGTTATCGACGTCGATCTCCTCGGCCCGACTGGACGGGCCGTGCCACAGGTGGCGTTGAACCCGCCGCCCGGTACCCGGGTACTGCTGCTCGCCGAGCTACGGCACAGCCGGCTCTTGGCTCCGATCATGGCCCGACGCGCCGACGTCGGCTTCCTCACCAAGGACGCACCGCCGGAACGCCTCGTCTCGGCGGTGCGGCGGGTAGCCGCAGGCGAGCCAGTCCTCGACGCTGACCTGGTGATGGCGGCGGCCACGGTGCGCAGTCCGCTGACCCTCCGCGAAACGGAGGTCCTTGCGGCAGCCTCCACGGGAGAGCCCATCAAAGAGATCGCCGCCCAGCTCTCGCTCGCACCAGGGACCGTCCGCAACCACCTGTCGCGAATCATCGCGAAGACCGGGGGCCGGACCAGGATCGAGGCGCTGCGTATCGCCCAGGAGGCCGGCTGGGTCTAAGCGCCCTCGCGTCTGCCCCTACTGGACCGCCGGGATGCTCGAAAGATCAGAACCTGGCGGGGCCGACCAGTGCCCCGCCAGGTCGCGGTAGAGGGCCGACCGGGTGGCGAGCGCCTCGGGTCGGTCCACCACCGCATCCGTGCCGTCGAGCACGAGCACCCGGTCGGCACGCTCGGCTGAGGTGATCCGGTGGGCGATCACGACCAAGGTTCCGGGGCGCGCGGCGAACGCCTGCTCCACCCGTTCTTCGGTCACCGGGTCGAGGTAGCACGTGGCCTCGTCCAGGAGCGTGACCCGAGCCGGGGCGAGGTACGCCCGGGCCAGCGCGATGAGTTGTCGCTCCCCAGCCGACAGTGCCTCCGGTTCCACCATGGCCCGGTAGCCACCAAGGCGCGTGACCAGAGATCGAAGTCCCAACAGGTCGACTGCCTGCTCCAACGCGGCGCGATCAGCGGCCGTGGCCCGATACTCGGGCCACAGATAGATCAAATTCTCCAGCAGGGTACCGGTGAAGACGTAGGCCTCCTGCGGAATCAGCACCCGGTGACGGCGCAGGACCTCCGGGGCGATCCGGTCCAACGGCACGCCACCAAACCAGATCTCACCTCGCTCCGGCGTAAGGGTGCCGGCGAGCAGGCCAGCCAACGTAGACTTGCCGATGCCGCTGGGGCCCACGATGGCCAGATGTTCACCCGAGGCGATCGCCAGGTTCAGATCGGCGACGACCGGCTCGGCGTGCGGGCCATACCGGAAGGTGACACCGCGCAGGGTGATGTCGGCGTCGACGAGCCGACGGTCGGCCCATCCGCGGGGCACGCGGATCGGGGCCGGTCGGGGCCTGCGGCGGCGTGCCGTCGGTACGACTGGCTGATCGGCGGTCAGGAGCCGGTCGAGGGTCACTAGAAGCCGGACTCCTCCCCCGCCCAAGCCCTGGACCAGGGTGTGCAACGCGGGCTGCAGGCCAGACGCCACGTAGACCAGCGCGCCCAGCACCGCACCGGCGGTCAGTCCACGCCCGATCAACCACGGGGCAGCAGCCAACAGCAGCACCAGCGGCAGCCAGCCACCGATAGCGAGGCAGGTGCTGCGGATGGCGGCCATCCCAGCCAACCGCCGTTCCGCCCGCGCCTGGGCATCGATGTGGACGGCGAGGTCGGCGGCGACCCTCTCTTCCGCTCCACAGGCCATCACGTCGCGAGCGCCAGTCACCGCCTGACCCGCCTGTTCGGTGAGCCGTTCGGAGGCCAGGACGTACTCGCGCTGCCGTGCCACCGCCGCCGGCAGGATCGCGAAGAAGAGCGCCAGCGCCAGTAGCAGCGGCCCGGCCACCAGCGCGGCGAGGAGCGGCGCCAGGCTCAACAGCCCCAGCAGGGCGCCTACCGCGGCGAACACGAACCCGCGGACCACCATCACCATGCCGCCAAACGTGTCGCGCACGATTTCGACCTGATGCGTGAGTCGGGCCACCGGCGAGGTGTCGAGCCGCCCGCCCGCGGCCACCGCTCGGTGCACGGCACCAGCCGCCACGCGCGCCAACAAGTCGTCACGGAACGGCTCCACGAGCCCGGCCAGGGCGCGGTGGGTGCGGTCGGTACCGTAGCCGCCGATGAGGACGGCGGCGCCGAGAGCCGCGAGAAACCCGAACCCGACCCCAGCCCGGCCAGCGAGGAAGCCGGCGTCGACGGCGCGGGCGGTGAGGTGGCCGGACATCAAAGCCGGCAGTGCCTCCACCGACGACCACGCCACCAGGACTGCCAAGGCGCGAGGGCGGCTCCGTACGGCCGTGAGGATCACCTGGCGAGCGGGGCGAAAGGTCTTAGTCACCGGGTCTGCTCCGCAGCCGAGCCTTGGAACACGGCGCGGTAGCGCGGATTAGCCCACAGTTGGTGATGCGGGCCTACCGCTACCAGCCGTCCCTCCTCCAGCCAGGCGACGAGGTCGGCGCGGGCGGCGGTGGCGGCCCGGTGGGCCACGATCACCCGGGTACGCCGGTCACCCGCCTCGGTGATCGCTCGCGTGACCTGCCGCTCGGTGATGGTGTCCAGGCTGGACATGGCGTCGTCGAGCACGAGGAGCCGCTGGGCGTGCAGCGCCCGGGCCAGCCCCAACCGCTGCGCCTCGCCGCCGGACATCGGAGCGTCGGCGAGGCGGGTCTGGTATCGCAACGGCAGCCGTTCCACGAACACGTCGATGCACGCCTCCCGCGCCGCCTGCCGGATTCGGTATGGATCGTGGACGGGGTGTCCGAGGCCGATCACGTCACCGATCGTGGTGCCGACCAACGTGGGGCGAGCGAACGCGTATCCGACTGCTTCCCGCAACGCCGCCCGGTCCAGCTGGTCCAGTGGTACACCGTCCAATCGGGCCTCGCCCTCGTCCGGGTCCCACAATCGCCCGGCCACCGCCGCGAGCACCGACTTGCCGGCGCCGGAGCGTCCGACCACCGCCATCGCGGCACCAGGTGGTACGGCCAGATCGACCCGGTCCAACAACACCCGGTCGCCGGACCGGACGGTTACGTCACACAACCGTAGACCGGTACGGAAGATCGGCAGCTGGTCGGTGCCGTACCGACGGATCGGCGCGGCCAACACCTCGGCCGCCCGCCGGCAGCTCGCACGGGCCCGAGCAACCCGGGTCAGCACCGACACCACCCCGCCCAACCCGGCGCCGAGCGCCGCGTACTGGATCGCCGCGAACAGTTCGCCAGGAGTGAGCCGACCCGCCGCCAACCCGGCCCCGCCCACTCCCACAATCGCCAGTTGCAGCAGAGGACCGACCACCGCCCCACGCCCGGAGGCACGAGCGAGCGCGATCCAGGTTCGCGTCCCGTAGTGGCGCAACTCCGGCAGTGGGGCGAGCACCCGGGTGATTTCCTTCTCGGCCGTACCGGCGGCCGCCACGGTGCGAGCCCCAGCAAGGGTCTCTACCAGCCGAGTGGCCAGTGCACCTTGCGCCCGTTGGTAGCCGGTGACGGCGTCGGAGGTGTCGGTGACGAACGCCCGCAGCAGACCGGCGAGCAACACCAAGCCGACGACGAACGTGAGCCCTAGCCAGGGGTCGATGAGAGCCAGGGCGACGACACTGCCAAGCGACGGCAGCGCGGTCGTGGCAAGCGCCACGACCGCGGCCCCGGCGCCACCGGCGTCGGTGACCTGTGCCGCGAGCCGGCTCACCAGGTCACCGTCGGTGAACCGGCTCGCGGCGCGGGGGTCGAGCGCCAGGGTGTGTCGGCTCAGGATGCGACGCAGGTGCGCCGTGGCGCGGGCGGTACCGTACCCCTCGGCAAGGTCGCTGAGGGTTTCTGCGCTGGCTACGACCACCACCAACCCGACCGCTGCGAGCAACCAACCAGCTGTGCCGCCGTCTCCCACGACCGCGTCGAGGGCACGGCCGAGAGCGGTCGGTAGCAGCAGCTCCGCTCCGATGCCGACGATTGCCATCACGGCCAGCAGCCAAGTCCAACCGCCGCCGTATCGGGCCACCCGCAGCAACAAGTGGTCGCCGTGGGCCGCCATCGCCACCCCCTCGGGGCTGTGGACGCGGGCCCCGGGCGGAAACGGTCGCCGCCCGGGGCCACACCGGAGTATCAGTAGCAGGTAACGAGGCTGAGGGCGCTGTGGCCGCACAGCAGCAGGCTCGCGCGGCTACCGCCGGCGATGCCGGTGCGCTCGGCCAGCTTCATGCCCTGAAGGTCCAGAAGAGCCATGTTGGGACACCTCCTCTCTCCGTGGGTAGGGGATCGAACCCTCGTGTGAGGGTGGTCTGGTCGGGGTGAGGAAGGGCAGGTCGACGGGGCGGTCGTGCAGCGCTGCTCCCAAGGCCAACAGCACCCCGGCAGTGCCTGTGGCAAGGTCCATCGACAGGCGCAGTAGTTGCTCACCGGGGAAGGCCAGCCCATCGGCGTAGGGCAAGGCGTGCCAGGCCAGCCGCTGCACCTGTGCCGCCACGTCCGCCGTCTCGCCCCGGTGTCGTAGGTAGAGCAGGATGCCGGCGCGTCCGGCGAACAGTCCGGACTGGACGAAGAACGGCGCCCGCGCCGCCCGGTGGATCGCCGCGCTTGCTTCGGCGAACTGCTCGTCGTCCCGGTAGGTGAGGTACTGGTCGAGCACCACACCGATCCCGGCGCTGCCGCGACCCAGGTACGGCATGGTACGCCAGCCTTCGTTGACCTCCATGCCGCCGTCGGCGCGGACCACACACCGACGCAGGTCTCGCCGCAGGGCGGTGGCGGCCAGGTCCAGCAGCGCCGAGTCACCGCGGCGCTCGTACTCCCGCACACACAACAGTGCCACGCCAGCACCGCCGTGGGTGAGTCCGGCGTAAGGGTTGCCGTCCCCGCTCACCGCCGGACCGTCGTCGGGGACGGCGAGGCGATCAGCGACCAGCTCCACCACCTGATCCGCCGCTTCCCGCAGCGCCGACTCCCCGGTGAGCTCCGCGAAGTGCGCCAGATTGAGGCCGATCCCGGACAGTCCGCCCCACAGGTCGGTGCCGAGTCGCTGCCACGGCTGGCGCAGGCAGATTTCGAGTACGTCAAGGGCCTCCGCCCGCCGGCCCAGATGCTCCAGCAGATAGGCGACGCCGTGCAGTCCGTCGTAGAAGCCGCACCCCGTGCCGGACGGCAGGTCCTTGATCCGGGTGACGAGCCATTCCTCGTACTGCGGGAACCTTCCGGCGCCGGTGACTGACAGCGCATAGAGGACACCCGCCGCGCCGTACCCCAGTCCGAGGCCACCACCGGGCCGGAACTGGGCGATGTCGCCGGGGAAGAGCCGGTCGCACCGCTGCGGGCTGGCGCTGGCCACGATCGCCTGAGTGAGCTGCTGCCGGGCCGTACGCCAGCCGCTGGTGTCGGCTGTCAGACGAGGCCGCACCGGTGTCGCACCACCGGCGACTGTCCCCACCGCCTCGGCGAGGAACGCGGTCGGCACCGGGAAGTATTCGGCGACGACGTCAGCCAGGTGCGCAGCCTTGCCCGGAGCCAGGCGCAGCAGGGCGGTCAGCGGAGCGAACAACGCCAGTCGCAGGCAGGCGAGCGCGTACCGGTCGACGTCGGGTCCGCTGAGGTGGCGTGGCGCGGCGAAACCCTGGTTGCGTAGTGCCGGCGGGTTCGACTCGTCGACGGGCGACGCCACTTCAAAATCGATCAACGCCACCGAGCCGTCCGAGCGGACCATGATGTTGAACAGGTGTAGATCGCCGTAGACCACGCCCCGGTCGTGGATCGCGGTCACCGCCTCTTCCACCTGCTGGTACACGTCCATCGCCCAGTTCGTGTAGTCGGCGACGTCAGCCTCGGTCGCACCGGCGTGGACCAGTGGGTAGCGGCGGACGACGAGCTGGTTGAGTGGTGTGCCGTCGATGTGTTCGATGGCGAGGAACGTGTGCTCTCCCAGCGAAAAGCTGCCCCACAGTGTGGGTACCGCAGGCAGGCCGGCCAGCCGCTCCAGCATCCGCTGTTCCCGCTCGAGCCGAGTCACCGCATCGGCCCCGGTGCTGTCCAGCCCGGCGTAGGGCCGCGCCTCCTTGAGCACGACCTTGGCGCCGTTGCGCCGGTCGCGGGCCAGGTAGAGCCCGCCAGCGTTGGAGAAGTGCAAGACGCTCTCGATGTCGTACGGCAAGTCGGTAGTGGTGGTGGCGTTGCGCGCGGCCAGATGGGGACCGAGGAAGTCCGGCACCGTGACCCACGACGGCACGGTGAAGACCGGCTGGCGCTGATCAGGCACCAAGGTCCCGTCCGGGTCCTCGATGGCGGGTACTACCTGACCAGCGTCGATGCAGAAGCGGCTGGCGAAACCACCGTAGCGTACGTAGACCGGCCCAGCTCCCCAGCGCAGGTCGCTGAGGATGTACGGGCCCGGCTCCCCGGAGAGCAGGCGGTCCAGGTCGCGACAGGCCACCTCGAGCTCATCCTCGTTGCAGGGGTAGATCGTGACGAACTTGCCGCTGGACGCACGCCCGGCGTACTTAGAGTTGCGCATCAGCAGCACGCGGGGTCCGCGGAGGAACTTGAACGCGAGGCGGTGGGCCAGGCAGTAGTCCCACACCGCCTGCAACACCCGCTCGGCGTTGTCCAGACACGCCGACACGTGGATCTTCCAACCCTGAGGCGGCAGAGCCACCCCTTCCGGGGCGCAGCTCAACCACTCGTCGAGCGACTCCCGACGCCAGCCGGCGGGAACCGGCATCCGCGCGAGGGCGAAGTCATGCTCGGGTTTTGCGCTCAGCGCGTCGAAGAAGAGCGGATCCACCGCGCAGTACGCATCATAGTGATCACTCATCGCCCACCCCAGGCCCAGGTCCTCAGTCAACGACCGAAGTCTGGCGGTCCGCGGGCGCGCGCTCCAGTGTGTAGCGTCATCACCCTCGAGTGCATGTCACCCAGTCGGATGCTGACGAATGTCACGGTGGGCTTCACGTCTTGCGCAGGCGGCGATCCGCCGAAGGTCTACCCAGGGCCAACCTTGCTCAAACCGGCACGTCGGCCCTGGGTTCGGTAACCACGAGAAACGGTGACAAGCCACCTGCCCCTACGGCCGCATCCGCGGGGTCGACCCAGCTCCTATGCGGGCGCTGCGGGCCATCCGCAGCAGTAGCGCCGCCAAGTCGCGGCCCGCGGGGCCGAGTGCCATGAACCGCCTCACCACCAGCAACTCCTGCTGGTGGGCGAAGGCAGGCTGTCCGGTGGAGATTCGCAAATCCGCAAGTCGGCGGGCCAGGGCGGTACGCCGTCGGACCGCGCCGAGCAACTCCACATCCACTTGGTCCAACCGACTCTCGAGCGCCTCTACCTCCTCGCGCTCTTGTGCCGCATCGGCGACGGTGGCGTCATCCAGGTGGCCCGGCGCGCCCGGAGGCGTCATCCCACCAGCGCCGCCGGCGCCCGCGTGCTCACCGAGGCCAACGCCTCGGCCAGGATCTGCGGTCCCGACTCGGTCAGGACCGACTCCGGATGGAACTGCATCGATCGAAATACGGGGGCCCACAGGCCGTACACCTCCCCGTTCGCGCGATCCCGGCTCACCCGGATCGGCCACGGCACGACCGGGCTGAAGAGCGAATCGGTGTCACACCACGCCGCGAAGCTGTGGTAGAAGCCGACCCGCTGCTCTCCGCCGAAGTAGTCAATGGTCCGTTGCAGGCCCTGGTGCGGCTGGGGCAGACGCGCCAACCGCAGCCCGAGGGTCCGGCACAACACCTGGTGTCCTAGGCACACCGCGAGGAAGGGCTGCCGGTGACGAAGCAGTTGCCCGACAGCGTCTCGCAGCACCCGCATCTTTGGGTCGTCGTCGTCTCTAGGATCCCCGGGTCCGAGTCCGATGACGACCACGTCGTACTCGGGCAGAGCGAACGGCTCGTCGAAACGACGCACCGTCACCGCCGGCCCTAGGGAGCGGAGCTGGTAGGCCAGCATCGCGGTGAAGGTGTCCTCCGCGTCGAGCACCAGCACCCGCAGTCCCCCAAACGCCGTGTCGTGAGGCGTGGCCGTCTCACCCCGTCGCCAGAAGTCCGACAGCCCGTCGTTGCGTGCCCGCAGGGAGCGCCGAATCTCTGGGTGCGTTCCCAGTCGGGGCGTCGTCGTCCGGGTGACAGGCCGTCCGGCACCGTTGAGGACCGCCCGCAGGCCTTCGGCTTTCGCGCGGGTCTCGGCTGCCTCGCTGCCGGGGTCCGAGTGTCGCACCAAGGTAGCGCCGACCCCTAGGCTTAGCGCACCGCCGCGGTCGATGTCGGCGGTCCGGATGGCGATCGATGCGTCGAGCGTCGGCCGCCCTCGCTCGCGCCCGAACAACGCCACCACCCCGGCGTAGTAGCCGCGGCCCTTCGGCTCGTGGCGTGCGATGGCCCGGCAGGCGTTCTCCAACGGGCTACCGGTCACTGTCGGGGCGAACATCGTCTCCCGCAGAATTTCACGTCGGTCCCGCGAACTGTGACCAGTGAGCAGATACTCGGTGTGCGCCAGTCGCCCCATCTCCTTCAGATAGGGACCGTGGACCCGTATCCTGCTGTCGCAGATGCGGGCCATCATCTTGAGTTCCTCGTCGACCACCATGTACAGCTCCTCGGCTTCCTTGCGGTCGGCGAGGAAACGCCGTAGATCCGCCACGTTCGGACCATCCGGTGGATACCGGAACGTACCGCTGATTGGGTTCATCGTGACGGTGCCGTCGTGGACGCTGACGTGTCGCTCCGGCGTCGCACCGATCAACGTGCGGTCGCCGGTGTGGATGAGGAAGGTCCAATAGGCGCCGGTTTCCTGGTGGAGGAGGCGGGCGTAGAGGGCCAGGGCGACAGCCGGTGAGAAGTCGCGACCCGGGCCTGGAAAGCCCGCTTCACGACGAAGTTCGAGCCCTCATCGCGCCCGATCTCGTCCGCGAGTACCGCCTTGACGACCTCAGCGTACTCGTCGTCGGTAAGGTCGAAGTGCTCATCCTCCAGTACCACTGGCGTGTCTGGCACCATCGCCATGAACTCCGTTGTGGACAGCTGTTGATGCCGAGTCACCGTCAACGCCACCAACGGCGTCCCGTCGCTGCGACACGCCTCGCCGGCCGGCCGGGGGCCGCGACCGACCTGGTCGCCGCGCTCGACCGGGCCGGCGTGGCCCGGGCCGCGGTCAGCGCCGGAGGAGTCGTGGACCTGCGACAGCTCTCCGCACAGATCGTCGACGGCACCTACGTCCGCGCCGATGCGGACAACGACGCCGTCCTCGATGCCTGCCAGCGCTTCGGCGACCGGCTCGAGCCCTTCTACTTCGCTAACCCCCATCGGGACGCGACTGCCGGAGACGGGCGGACCAGTTCCGCGGACTGGAGCTCTCCCCCGCCGTCCACGGCGTACCGCTGCAAGACCGGCGCAACCGGGAGCTGGTGGACGTGGCAGCCGAGCATGGGCACCCAGTCTATCTGGTCTGCCTCGGCCGACCAGGTCACCGCGCGGAGGATCTGGTCACGCTCGCCTCGCACTACCCAGAGGTCACCTTCATCTACGGCCACTGTGGGTTCTTCGGGATCGACGTGCACGGGGTGGAGCAGATCGCCGCGGTACCCAACATCGTGGCCGAGACCTCCGGCTGCTTCGCCGTGGTGGTGAAAGTGGCGCTGGCACGGCTCGGCCCGGGTCGGGTGCTCTTCGGCAGCGAATACCCGTTGCAGGCGCCCGAGGTCGAGCTGGCCAAGCTCAGGTCCCTGGGGCTCGACCGCGACACCTGGCAGCAGATGACATGGCACAACGCTCTGCGACTACTCGGCAAGGACAAGGAGACGACATAATGGACGCCAAGACAGTGAGGCTGCCCCAGCTGGGGCAGTGGCGCGACGTCGAGGAACTGAGGGCACTGCAAGAGCAGGCTCTGCCCCGTCTCATGGAAGCTGCCCGACGTTCGCCCTTCTACCGAAACCGAATCCCGTCGGACACTCCCGCCACTCTCGCTGGGCTAGCCACGCTCGACCTGACCACCAAACAGGACCTACGTGACAACTATCCGTTCGGAATGCTCGCGGTGGCCAAGGAACGGCTCGCCACCTACCACGAGTCCAGCGGCACCGCCGGGCAACCCACCCCGTCGTACTACACCGCCGAGGACTGGATCGATCTGGCCGAGCGGTATGCCCGCAAGTGGGTGGGCATCCACCCCAGTGACGTCTTCCTGGTCCGGACCCCGTACGCACTCATGATCACCGGCCATCTGGCGCATGCGGCTGCTCGGTTGGGCGGGGCAACCGTGGTGCCGGGTGACAACCGCTCCCTCGCCATGCCGTACTCCCGGGTGGTCCGCGTCCTGCACGACCTGGGAGTGACACTGACCTGGTCGATGCCGACCGAGACCCTGCTGTGGGCCGCCGCGGCGCGAGCGGCCGGGCACCGCCCCGGCACCGACTTCCCCGCGCTGCGCGCACTGTTCGTGGGCGGTGAGCCACTTAGCCCGGCCCGACGCCGCCGCATCAGTGAGATCTGGGGCGTGCCGGTCGTGGAGGAGTACGGGTCGACCGAGACCGGCAGCCTCGCCGGCGAGTGCCCCCACGGGCGCATGCACCTGTGGGCTGACCGCGCGGTGTTCGAGGTGTACCGGCCAGAGACGGGCGACACCGTCGCTGAGGGCACCGGGCAACTGGTGGTCACGCCGCTGTACCGGGAGGCTATGCCGCTGCTGCGCTACAACCTGGAAGACAACGTCGAGGTGTCCTATCAGGGCTGCCCTTGCGGTTGGCAGCTGCCGACGGTACGGGTCCTGGGGCGCTCCGCTTTCGGCTATCAGGTCGGCCCCGCGCGCATCACGCAGGCGCGCCTTGAGGAGCTGGTGTTCGGGCTGCCGGTCGAGCGTGAGGTCATGTTCTGGCGGGCCAAGGCCCACCCCGACCGTCTCACGGTGCAGGTGGAGGCGGCACCGGGCCACGTTGACGCGACAGCCGCGGAGCTGGCCCTTGCGATCCGCGACGAGTACGGGATCGACCCTGAGGTGGTGGTGAGCCCGCCGGGCACGCTCGTGCCGATGTCGGTGCTCACCTCGATCCACGACGTGGTCAAGCCACGTGCCTTGTTCGGTCCGGACGAGGACTGGGACAAGGCCCTGCTCTACTACTGACTTTCGACGATTCGTGAGGGACCGATGCGTACGTCACGACTCCGCGTCGCTGTGATCGGCTCGGGTATCGCCGGTTTGACCGTGGCCGCCGCGCTGAAGCAGCTTGCCGTCGAGTGCGTCATATTCGAACGAGCGACGGTGCTTCGGGAAGTGGGCGCCGGCATCCAGCTGTCTCCCAACGCCACTCGGCCGCTCTATCAGCTTGGCCTGGGACCAGCTTTGGACGTGAAGGCCGTCCGCCCGCACGCAATCGAGATGCGGCGATGGCGGGACGGCCATCTCCTGCTGCGCACCGAGCTGGGGCAGGAGTGTGCCCGCCGATACCAGGCGCCGTACCTGACCGTGCACCGGGCGGATTTGCAACACACACTGGTATCACTGGCGACCAGCGACGCCGATCTCCGCCTTGGGCACGAGTGCGTCGGGGTCGACGAAGGCCCCGACGAAGTGGAACTCCGCTTCGCCAATGGCGCACGCTTCACCGCTGACCTGGTGATCGGTGCCGACGGCATCCACTCGGTCATCCGGCAAGGGTTGGTGGCAGACCAGCCCCGCTTCTCCGGCCAAGCCGTCTACCGGGGTCTGGTACCCGCCGAGCGGCTGCCCGACGTGGCCTCGGACCCGCGGGTGCGGATCTGGCTGGGCCCTGGTCGTCACTGCGTCTACTACCCCATCTCCGCTGGACGTCTCATCAGCTTCGTCGCCACCGCTCCGGCCCCGCAGTGGCGCACGGAGTCGTGGACCGCCCCGGGCGACGTGGCGGAGCTCCTCGCTGGTTACGAGGGCTGGTCGGCCCACGTGCAACGGGTCTTGGGGGCGGCCGACGCGGTGACCCGGTGGGCGATCCATGACCGGGACTCCGTGCCGAGCTGGAGCACGGAGCGCATCACTCTCATCGGGGATGCCGCCCACCCGATGCTGCCGTTCGGCGCGCAGAGGGCGAGTCAGGCGATCGAGGACGCGGTGGCTCTCGCCGCTGCTCTGCGCCAGGCACCGGGACGGATCGGCATGGCGCTGAAGCGCTACGAGGCGGTACGCATCGCGCGGACCGAACAGGTGCACCGCACGATGCGGGAGAACACGCGCAACCACCACTACTCCGATGGCGAGGAACAACAGGCCCGCGACCGGATGATGCCGGAGCGTTGGGGCCTGGCGGCACAGGCGTGGCTCTACGGCTACGACGCGGCCTCAGCGGTCAGCCAGGAGGGATGAGATGGAGTTTCGCGACCAGGTGGCGCTAGTGACCGGCGGCGCCGCCGGCATCGGCGCCGCCGTGGCGGCGGCCTTGGCGGACCAGGGCGCCCGGGTGGCCGCCCTTGACGTCGACACCGACGGGTCGGAGCGTCTCGCGTCGCAGGCAGCGCCTGGCAGGATCGTCGGCTTTCCCGTCGACGTCCGTGATGCTGCCGCAGTTGAGGCGGTGGTGAACGCGTGGAGCAGGACCTCGGCCCGATCCGAGTGTTGGTCAGCGTCGCCGGCGTGCTGCGGATGGGGGCGGTGATCGAGCTCAGCGACGAAGATTGGGACACCGTGCTGTCGATCAACGCCACTGGGGTGTTCCACATCTGCCGAGCCGTGGCACGCCACATGGTCGGCCGTGGCTTCGGGAGCATCGTCACGGTCAGCTCCAACGCGGCGGCCATCCCGCGAGTCCACATGGGCGCCTACGCGGCCTCCAAGGCCGCGGTCACCGCCTTCACCAAGTGCCTCGGGTTGGAGCTGGCACGGCACGGCATTCGATGCAATGTCGTGGCGCCAGGATCGACCGACACCAACATGCAAAGAAGCATGTGGCGACGACCTGAGGACAAGGCCACGGTGATCGAAGGCTCTCTCGAGACATTCCGAACAGGCATCCCGCTGGGCCGGCTAGCTCAGCCTGAGGACGTCGCCGACGCCGTGCTGTTCCTCTCCTCACCTCGGGCGCGCCACATCACCATGCAGGAACTACGTCGACGGTGGCGCTGCGCTCGGCGTGTGACTCCGCCCCAAGGTGGACCCCGGCGTCGGCACCGACCTGGAGAGAAGAAATCATGACGATACCAACCATCGATGCATACCGACTCCCCGCTGAATCTGATCTTCCCCCCAACCCGCCGATTGGCAGCCGGAAGCGGATCGCGCAGCCCTACTCATCCACGACATGCAGCGCTTTCGCGGTGGACCACGACCGGCGGTGGTGGTTCCTGGAGGCGAATCCCGGCGGCCAGTACGGGTGGCTCCAGGCCGCCACCGGGGCGCCGATCAGTACCGCCATGGCCGACCTGCTGGAGAGAGGACGATTGTGATCGCCTGGAAGACACGGGCAGAGGATCTGGTGGCCCGGCTGGCCGAGACCGGCGCGGTGCGTGACCCGGCGTGGCGGGCGGCGTTCGCCGGCACGCCCCGGCATGTCTTCGTCCCCCGGTTCTACGCCCTCGACCGGTACGCCCAGCCGCGCACCCTGCTGGACGGCGCCGAGCCCGGGCGGCGGGAGACCTGGCTGGACGCGGTCTACAGCGACAACGTACTGGTGACCCACTTCGAGACCATCGACGGCGCGCTGCTGCCGGACGGGCAGCCAGTGCGGATCGCCACCAGCTCGGCGTCGATGCCGCGGATCGTGGCGGTGATGCTGGACCGGTTGCAGGTGGCCGACGGGCACCGGGTGCTGGAGATCGGCACCGGCACCGGCTACAACGCCGCCCTGCTGTGCGCGCGGCTCGGTGACGACAAGGTCACCAGCGTGGAGGTGGACCCCGCGACGGCGGCCGAGGCGGCGGGGCACCTGGCCGAGGCCGGCTACCGGCCGACCCTGGTGGTCGGTGACGGCGCGGGCGGGCACGCCGACGGCGCCCCGTACGACCGGATCATCGCCACCTGCGCGGTCAGCCGCATCCCCGCCGCCTGGATCGAGCAACTGGCCGACGACGGGGTGATCGTCGCCCCGCTCACCCTTCAGGGCGGGCTGGCGGTGCTGCGCAAGACCGCGCCTGGGCAGGTGTCGGGCCGGTTGGACGCGGAGCCGGCGTACTTCATGACCATGCGACCCGCCGATCCGGGTGACGACGACGGCCGGGTCGACGTACCCGGCTTCCACGGACCGGTGTCGCTCACGACCACCGGCACGCCGGTGACCGCCTGGCAGGATCTCGACTTCCGGCTGTGGCTGGACCTGCACCTGCCCGCCGGCCGCATCGCCGACCGGTTCGACGACGGGAGCGGCCGGACCGGCGTGACCGTCTACACCCTCGACGCGCGGGCCGAGGTCGACTACCGGCGCGGCGAGGAGGGAGCGTGGCCGGTGCGGCAGGAGGCGGCGCGGCTGTGGGACACCGTCGAGGCGGCGTGGCAGCGCTGGCAGCGGCACAGGCGACCCGGCCGTACCCGGATCGGCCTCACCGCCACGACCGGCGACGCCGCGGGAACGGCCGGCGGCGACGAGGGCGCCGCGCGAGCAGCCGGTGGCGACCAGTTCGCCTGGCTGGATGACCCCGACGGCCCGCTCCGTTGGCCGTTGCCCGGCCGGTGACTAGTGTCCGGAGTCGTACGCGCCGATCACCAATGCGGCGAGGTTCCGCGTCGACGCTGACTCCGCGGTGGACGACCGGACCAGAGACCCTTACGGATCCTGATCCGGATACCTGCCACGGCGCCATCGACGCCGAGTCGTGAGGGTTGCGGCGTTCCTAGCAGCACACACGTACGCTTTCGCTACCTCTAACCCTTGCTGGCGCGTATCGCTGCTTGTCGGGCGGCTGACACCTCCGTCCGTACAAGTACACCGGGATAGCTACTTGTACGGATCGCTCCTCTTCCGCCACCAACCAAAGTGCGCATCAATAAGAACATGACCAACCAGTCCACTCATCGCAGTGAAGGAGGTATGTCTACGTGGTTGACAGGTTTCCGGCGGTTCAGGCATACACAGATGTGACCGAGGCCGCGATGAAGCTAGGGCACCGAACCTACACGGGTACGGTCGGCGGCGACCGAGCGGCAGACGGGCCCGGTAGAGCGCTTCACATCGGTGTCAGAAGCAGCGTTGTCGCTGGGGCACCGAACCTACACGGGTACGGTTGCAGCAACCGAGCGCCTGTCATAGTCCGCAGCTTTCGTACTTGCGCTGGCCAACCTTGCCGGGGCGCCGGAGCAAACTGGCGCCCCATCCCTCCGCTGAGCTGCCTTGGAAATACCATGCCTGAACTGCCACGAGTGTTGGCTACTGCCCCTGGATTGCGCTTCCGGCAAGAGTACTTTGGCTCCTTGGCGTGGCGCATTAACCCGCGACGCCTCTTTCGCTTGGATGAGGTAGCGACCACAATAGCGCTTCTCTATCGACTTCCTCGTCAAAGCGAAGTCCCAGTGGATGCGACCGTGGCGCTTCAGATTAGCAGGACTGAACTACGACAGACCATGATGTCTTTGGTGGAGGCGGGCGTGCTCATCGAGGCTCCAGAGCCTGCCGAGACGTTGACCCCCGAAGCCGTAATCCGTGCTGCGATGGTTCTAGACGCCAGCAAGCCGAAAGTCCCCGTACTCAAGCCACTGTGGGCGCATCTTCAGCCGTTCACGCTGTGCAACCAGCATTGCATCCACTGCTACTGCTCTGGTGGACCCAAAGCCGACCCATTCCTGATCGATGTCGACACATGGCGGGAGATTGTCGCAAAGCTGGACGACTACGGTGTGCTCGACGTCTATGTCACCGGCGGGGAAAGTCTGCTACTAGACGGCTTCTTCGAAATTGCAGATGAAATCCTCGCCCGAGGTCTTGGATTTGGCGTCAGCACCAACGCAACCGTCCTTTCAGATCGCGTACTTGACCGTCTACGCCAACTGCGGATCGGCGCTGTCCAGGTGTCACTAGACGGCGCTACCGCCGCCACTCACGAGCTTATCCGGGGCGCGCCAGGCTCGTTTACCAGGACCCTGGTCGGGATCAGCAGGATCAGCCAGTTTGCCGATCCTGTGATTAACACTGTGGTGAATCGCATCAATCTTGATGATTTGGAGGAAATCGTCCGGATCGGCATCGAGCATGGCTGCCGCCGATTCAAGGTTCGTTACCGGCTGGCCAGCCTGCTGGCGGTGGCAGTCTGTGCGGTGCTGGCC
>CAYTMR010000023.1:0-34058 GCA_964438855.1 uncultured Micromonosporaceae bacterium | reverse complement strand
GGGTGCCTAGACACCTGCGTTGACCTGCGACTTAAGATTGGGGTCCTCATCCCCCCTGAGAGGGATCGCAACGCGAGGCTGGCCATGCGGTAGATAACGCTGGCACGTCCTCATCCCCCTGAGAGGGATCGCAACACCCCCATGAGGACGCGTTTGGGCCTGGCCATAGGGGGTCCTCATCCCCCCTGAGAGGGGCCGAGAGGGTTCGGTCGCTCGCTTGAGCGCTAGGGCACGCTCGCTGCGTGGTTGCCTGTGGGCCAGGAATCGTGACGGTTCCCTGCTTCTTCTCCATAACGGCGACGCTCGGCGGGATCTCGGGGCGGTCGCGACTGGCCGGCCAGTACCCGAACGTCGGCGACGTGTGCCGGCCTTCGCGGTTCCACGCCTAGATCTGCTTGACCATCGGCGCAGCAGCCATCTCGCCCTCGGTTCCGCAGGCACGAGCGCCAAACTCGACCCTGCCCTGTTCAACGCGGGGCGGACCGCCAGGTACGTGAATCCCGACCCATGCACGCACGCGAACGGGAACCACGTGCCGCGCTCGGCAGCTGACATGGTTCCGTCGTCAGCGGCGAGGAGGCAGAAGTGAGGAAGAAGAGGCGAGCCACGGGTGCAGGTCGGCGAACGACACCCGGGTCTTGATCGTCACCTCAGACCACACTTCGGTACACGGTGTGACGGGCGGACTTTCGAGCCTGCTCACGTCGTCGGGGACAGCGGAGTGAAAGCGCAACGTCGCGCGGTTGCCGTTGCTGTCGGACAGCTGGAACGCCCGCTCGCGGTGTCGGCCCGCGCCCTGCATCGGCACGAACCCGGCTACGTCGCTCGACGTACTGGTCAGATGATCACCTTCACGGCGGAAACCGATCGCGTGCGTGACACCGTTCATGATCAACGGCGGCACGGGCGAGCTATCGCTTGTTGTTGGTCCAACCCAGGCGGGGGTGATGTCCCACGCAACCTATCGTCAACCACGATGGCGTCGAACGCTCCTTCACCGGCCAACCCTTGTCCGGTGTCGGCGACGAGGACCTGTACTCGGTCGCCGTAGCCGGCGTGGTCGAGCAGCGCCGCTGCCCGGTCGGCTACGTCGGCGTCTATGTCCACTGAGCGGGTTCCGATGGCTAGGACGCTCGTACGTGATCTTTGTGACCACATTTGGGGGCCTGGTGATCGTTCCCAGTTGGGTGGAGGTCTTGGGCCGGGCAGAGGCCCCGTTGTCGATTGATGACCGATCTGGCTTGGAGCACCGGCTGAGCTGGCGGTTTTTGGACGTTCGCATGCGTCCTGAGGCGCGGCTTCTGTTCGAGATCCAGACGACGGTCGAGCAGGCGATGCGTGAGTGCGTCTACGGTCAGCGGTTCACCGAGATCCATACGCCTAAGCTGATGGGGACCGCGTCTGAGTCCGGTGCCGAGGTCTTCACGCTCGAGTACTTTGGCAGTGCCAGTAGTCACGGTGCACGGCTAGGCCCTCGTCGGAGAGGACCGGTCCGATGATCGTGATGGGGTAGTTGGCCCGGGTGAGGAGGAGTTGGGTCGGGGCGTCCACCGCGGTGGTTCTCTGTTCGCCGCGGATTTCGGCGAGTTGGGCGGCGCTGACGGAGAAGACGAGTTTCCCGATGCCGGCGATGGCGAACGCGCCTGAGCACATGGCGCAGTTTTCGGTGCTGGTGTACATGGTCGCCTGGCGGCGTTCTTCTGGGCTGAGGAGCCGTGCCGCTTCTACGGCGAGTTTCAGTTCGGGGTGGGCGCTGATGTCTTGGTCTCGGGCCTCGGTGTTGTACCGCTCGGCTACGACGTTGCCTTGTCCGTCGACGAGCACCGAGCCGAACGGTCGTTGCCCTTCGCGGCGTGCCTGCCACGCCAGCTCGATGGCCCGGCGCAGGAACTGGCGGTCTTGCTCGGTCAGCTGTTGATCGTTTTGCCCTGACACGTGTCCACCTAACCACCCGTGACCGTCCAGGTTCAAGATCCGTAACCGTGTGTCGTGGTTGCCGTCGCGGATACTGCTGGTGCTCCTGCTGGGCGCGGCAGTCCAGTTCTCGAGCCCACCTAGCCGGGGTGTGCAAAGGGCGCTATTGCGGTCAAATCCGGTTTTGTGTCCGGTCAGTAGAATGCGGCGCCGCAGGTTGGTTACTCCGGTGGATGTAGCAAGGGGACTTCGTGCGACGACCTCTGAGCGCCCTGACCGCACTGCTCCTCCTTTGTGTTCTGACCGCTGTTGCCTGTTCGAGGCCCGCTGCCGAGCCGACCACGCTGAGGATCACCGTGGTGGGTTTGCCGGATGGTGCTGATCCGGAGGTGACGGTCGAGGGGCCGGACGGTTCCGCTTATGTGGTGACGGGTGATGAGGAGTTCGACGTAGACCCGGGCGAGTACATCGTCAGTGCCGGGGCGGTCAGCGCCGCTGGGTCGACCTACTACACGGACTTCGACGTCGAGGCGATCACGGTCGAGGCGCATCAGACTACGAGCTTCGAAGTCGACTACCGGGTGGAGATCCCGGATCACACGAGCATCGTCGACGCGTCGCTCGGGGATGACGCACCCCGGGTGGTGGGCGGCGAGCTGGTTCTCCCACGTGACGTCGCTCCGGCTGACCTTGACACGAGCGAGTACGTGATCGCCACTGGCGCGAACACTGACACGGGAGTCGTGGTCAAACGGATCGAGGCCGTCGACTGGGGCACTGACGCTGTCGTCGTCACCGGCGAGGACGTTCCGTTGTACGAGGCGATGCCCAAAGGGGTCATCAAGTTTGGCGACGATGTGATCGAGCCGACATCACATGTCGTGCCAGCATCCTACGACCGCTCAGGCCCGTTTGTTGTACCGGCGAAGCAGACGGGTGACGGCCCTGTCTTCGAGATCGGTTTCAGTGGTTACCAGGCCGGTGTTACATCAAAAGGGGCATATGAGAAGTCTCCAGATGTGAAGAAGGTCAAGGGCTGTGCGTTCGAGATTCCTCCCACGAAGTTCAGCCTCGACGACTTCGCTGTCATTGCTGAGGGTGGCGAGATTGGCTGGGGCGGAGACGAGCGGCCGACCTCTATTCGCTTGACCATTCGGGGTGCCTACACCGTCGCCACCGAGGCGCCGGTGGAAGCCAAGTGCGCTTTGGAGGCGCACCTCGAAGACATTCACATCGACAAGCTTTGCAAAGTCTTGGGTGCTTCGAAGATCGTTCGAGCCGGCCCCATACACCTGACGTGCGAAGTCAGCGCCGCTGTGAAGGCGAACATTCATTTGACCAGTGATGGGAAGAAGATCGAGCGCAGCGGAAACTTCACGTATGGGGTTGTGGCGACGCGCGATTCGGATGGGAACGTCGATGGTAGAACGATCTCGGAAACCCATGAAGAAGTCAAGACCGACGTGGCGTCTACCGAGACCAAGTATTCAGTCGAGCTGGCGGCTGAGTTGGCGATCGGCGGTGAGCTGACGTGGCTGATCGGCGTCGCTATCGGCGTGGAACAGGCCCTCGCGGTCGAAGAAACGGAGAAGGAATTCAAGGTCCCCTTCAAAGGCAAGATCTTCCTCAAGTACGGCATCGGTGCCGGTGACACCGAGATCGGCCAAGAGGTGCAGCTTTTTCACTGGAGCACCAACCTGTACCTTCTCTCGAAGACGGCTGGCGACGACGAGACTCAGCAATCACCGAATGTGGAGGATGTGCCCTCGCCTGAGGAATCGCCAGCAGGCGTGCCAAGGATCGAGATCCCATATGAAAAGCGTGCCGACCTCGACACCGTCCGCGCTGCGGCGAAGTCACTCGCAGAGCGCGAGGGAGAGGAGGTCTATGTCGCAATCGAGGCGAACGCCGATGACCCGTCTTTCGTGTATTTCCTTGGTCAGCCTTGGGGGCCGGAATACGGCACCAGAGACCACGTCACGTTCATGCTGCCCCATAACACGTGCCAAGAAGATGACCTTGGCTACTGTCTTACGTTGACGATGATCTTTCCCGAAGATTTCGTCTACGACAGCATATTCCCTGAAGAGTTTCTTGGTGTCGAGTCGCCCACCAGTCTGCCGAGGGTGTCGCTCAACGGACATTTCACCGTGACATCTGCGAGCGTAGACAGAACTGTTGATCCACACCCTAGTGGAGACTTTCGTGAGCTCGAGTCCATCGACATCTATCTAGACTACGCTTAGGTGGTATCGCTCCGTTCCTGATGCTGCCCGGTGTGGGCCTGCTCGACGACCCCTACCACCGGCTGCTGTGGGGAGCACCGGTCGAGTGGCGGGACGGCTGGGTCACCCTCGCCGACGCGCGGATCGGCACGTTCACCGTCCCAGTGGACACCCCGCAGCTTGGCCCAGACACTCGGATCTGGCTTCGAGCCGTCGAATACTCCAGTGAGGACGATCACGGCAACGTCGCCGTGATCGACGAACGTTTGGCCGCCTTGGTGGCCGCTGCCCCGGGGCAGAAGGAGTCGGCGTGATGCTGCGGCGTGAAACCCACGGGGTGCTGAAGATCGTCGACGGCCAACTGAAAGTCGTCAGCGAAGGCCCGAACAAGAAGAAAACAAAGACCTACGACGCCAAGCCGCGCTACTTGCGGCCTGCGATGGCGGTGACCGACCAGCTCGACGGGTTAGAAGCAACCGTGGTGTGGGACGTCGCTGAGGGGAGCATCGTCGAAATCAACGTGATGCTGCCCGAGGGCAGCGGCCCCATTCCGCTTCCCAAGGGCGACCACTTCCTCAACCCGTACGCCTTCGTTTCCCTGCCCGACGAGCGGCCCACCGGGTTGGGCGACGACGTCGAGCCAGCCGGTCACGACCGGTACGACCAGGACCGTTGGACCGGCACGGTCGAGATCACCATCACCACGCGGACGCCGCTGCTGCTGCCCGACCATGCGCGGGCCGCCGCGGCAGGCGGCGATGGCTTGCCGGTCCGGCTCGACCATCAGGGCCGGCCCTTGCTGGCCGGGTCGGCGGTCAAAGGTGCCCTACGCAGCGCCTACGAGGCGATCACCAACTCGCGTCTGGGCGTGTTCGAAGACCACGACCTGCCGTTGGCGATCCGCAGCCGCGCCGACGAGACCGTGGCGAAGCTCCGCCCCGCTTGGGTCAGCTCCGCCGACTCCAACAGGATTACCCTGAAGGTCGTCACCGCACTCGAGCCCACGGGAAACTCGATTCCCCGCTCGAGAAGGACATGCTGCTGGCGGTGTGGGTGCCCCGGCACCTCGCTTGCCGTCACCGTTGCGGCAAGTCGCGATGCCGCAAGCGGGATGGCAGGCACTGTGCGGAGCCGCGCGGTAAGCAGGTCGAGGCGTGGATCTACCTGGCGACACTCGGCAAGACGCCATTGTGGCGAGTCGCCACCTACGCCGAACCGGGTCGGCTGCCTGACCGTAGCGCAGTAGAGCTCCCAGACCCCACGTCGGTTCCCGAGCCGGTAGCCGGCTATCCGATGGTCCGGGTACTCGGCCGGCTGCACTGGAACGGCGCCACCTTCCCGCCCGGCGGCGACCGCAAACACGACGAGCGGATGGTCGTCGAGAAAGTGCTCGAAGGCCCCGCAAGGGTGCAGCACGAGGAGAGGCTACTGACCGCCGAGAACGTCGCCGCCTGGGAAGCCGTCATCGACTCCTACCACCGGGCACGTGAACACGACCGGACCCCGCTGACCAATTACGGCGACTACATCGCCGACCCGAAGCGTTGGCGCACCCTGCTCCCAGGCGACACCCTCCACGTGGAGTTCGGCGACGACGATCAGATCATCGGCTTGTACCCGGCCATGGTCGGGCGTAAGCCCTTCCCAGGACCGCCGAGGGTGAGCCTGCCAGCCACACACCGGCCCGCCGAAAGCCTGAGTGAACTCTCTCCCGCCGACCGGGTCTTCGGCTGGGTACGTCAAGGAGCCGACCGTGCCGGCGTCGCGTACCGCGGACATCTGCGGGTGCTGCCGCCGGACGACAGAGGGGCGCCGCGGAAAGACACGGTGAAGACGTTCAAGCGTCCGGTGGCACTGGCGATCCTCGCCACACCCAAACCGACGCAATTCCGCTTCTACCTGGGTGGCGCCGACGGCAAGCCGTTGGGGAAGGTGGCCAAGACCCCCAGTGAGGGCTACCCGGCCGAGCCCGGACAGCGGCGATTGCGGGGACGCAAGGTTTACCTGACCCACGGTGAGGTGCTCCACGGGCAGCCAGGAGCCGACGACTACTGGAACCCTGACGGGGGCCCGAAACAGCCAGTGACAGTCGCCGGCCACCACCGGTACCGGGAGTACTTGCTACCGGAACACAGCGCCAACCCTGAGCTCGTCACCCGGATCTCCGGCTGGGTGAAACCCGACACCACGTTCCGGTTCACCCTACAGGTCGACAACCTCACCCGGCTCGAACTGGCGGCACTGCTGTGGCTGCTCGAACTGCCCAACGACGACTCGCTGAAGCTCGGGTTGGGTAAGCCGCTCGGCTTCGGAGCTGTCAAGGTGGGAGTGGACTGGGACAACACCAGGCTCTTCCACGGCGATCGGCTCCTCGACCGGTACCGGGTCATCAGCGCCCGCCCAGTCGCCGAACCCACCATCAACCTGAAAAACTCGTCGACGAATACGATCGCCTGCTTCAGCAGGAGATGCCCCGGGTGCGTAACGAGTTCCTCACCGCTGCGCGTGGCTTCACGGGCCTCCCCGTCCACTATCCGCGGGTCAGCACACAGTCGACGCTCGAGTCGTTCAAGTGGTTCGACGAGAACGACCGGGTCAAGGGGAAACAACTATCCCTCGGCGAGTTGGACGACCGAAGCGAGCTGCCACTGCCGTACTGGCCCTCGAAAGCCGAGAAAAAACGAGGCCGTTCCAAGCACCAGTCAAGGCCGCCGCAGAATGGCGGCGGATCATCCCGGCGTGGGGGTTCCACCAAGCGTCGAAACCCGTCAGGTTGACGCGTTCGCGGTCGAACGTCGCCGCTCAGCCTCGTAGCGACGGAGAAGCTCGTCGCGTATGCCCGCTGCGAGCTCCACCATCCGTGGCCGAGCCACAACCGATGGGTGCCACCGTTCGCGGATCCTCTCGGCCATGGCGGTCAACAACGACGTCACCGAGGTGAAGCGTCCTTCTGTCACCGTCCTGACCAAGTCGTCGACCGTGTGGTCGCTCCGAAGCCCGGCACCATGGGTCACCGGCAGCTTGTTGCGTACCTGGAACAGTTGCAAGACGGTGGCCTTCACCTGGTCCTTCTCCCGGTCGATCACCCTGCGGGTCTTCTCGTCAGGGCTGCCCGGGCCACGCCAACGAAACCGGGTAATCGACACCTCGATCGCGGCGCACGCGCCGATGATCGCGCGGATCTGGGTGCTGACGTCATCGGAAAGATTCGCCACACTCGCCCAGACGTCGATGCGGTCACCGATCAAACTCAAGTCGTCCAGGGAGAAACCGTCGAACTCCTTCGGCCACGTGTCCCGGTGACGGAAGTCGCACCGGATGAGATGGGACAACGCCATCGCCCGGCCAGCCAGTTCGCGGGACTCGCTGGCCGCGCCGAGCAGCCTCGCCACCGTGTCCCATTCCCCACAGTCGAAAGCGTGCAGGGCCGCGCTCAACAAGGCGACCCCAGCGCCGAACCGAAGCGGCAACCGGTGGTAGTCGGCGTTGCCCACGTCGCGGCGCTCGTCCACCAGCTGGCGAAGGTACAGCGGCACACCCCACTCGGCGGCGACCCGCTGCGCGGCGATCAACAGCGCCATCACGTGCTCCTTCGGCCCGCTGGGTACGAGAACCAGGGCCGCGACGTCAGACTGTCCGATGTGCTCGCGCAGCGTGAGCTCGAACTCGCGCGCCCGCTGGTCGATCGGCTGATCCCCGACATCATCGATGGTCACCGCGACCGCGGGGAGATCGTCACGGCGCCACTCCTCAGCCAGGGCAGCAGCCAGCAGCGCCGTACTCGACTTGGTGCCGAACACGAGCAGCCCGACCTGCAACGGATCACCGTCGGTGGCGCCGAGGTAGTCCCGCACTGGTCGATCCGATCCGGCTGACGGCGACACGGCCTTGGTCACAGCCTGGGAGATGGCCGGGACGTCGTCTTCCCGCCGAGGTGGCGGCAGCACACCGAAGTACCACACCCGAGTGCTGGGCACCAAACTCAGCCGACTGAAACCCGGAACCGTGTTGCCGTACTCGCCCGACAGGGGATGATCACTCGACTCGAACTCGAGCAGGTGTTGACGAAGCACCCGCAAGTGCTTCGGTGTCGGTCCGATCAACTCGTGCGAGGCGTTCTTGCCCATCTCGTTGAGGACGTCGACATCCGTCGAGTCGAGGAACTGTCCGGCGACGCTGCGCCGCGCCGCCACCACTCGATCGTCGTCCTGCTCCTCGCGGATGATCTTCAGCATCGTGCCGAGTGTGGGGTGCCGGTGCTGCTTCTTGCCCCGGCGCCGTGGCTGCTCGGCCCACGACAGGAGATCCAACTCGTCACTGGCCAACAGTTCGCGGTACCGGTGCGTGATGTACGCCCGTACGGCGAAGCCACTGCTGGCGTCGCCGCGCAACAACGCCGCGGCCATGGTCGCCCGAAGCCGCGCCGGGGTCGGATCAGCGTAGGCGCGCCCCCACTGCGCAGCCTCCGCCTCGATGAGCCGCTGTTGTTCGGGGCTGAGTCGCAGCACATCGTCGCGCGACAGTTTCACGAGCAGGTCGTGGTAGCGCCATCGCCGAAGCAACGGGACGACAGGATCGACCGGCAAACCCTTGACCGGTTCGAACGTCACCGGCAGCCCGGCCGCTCTCCGATCGACATGAATCATCTGCCACGACGCCTCATAGGAGACGACCGCGTCCAGTGCGCCGAGTGCGATCTGAGTCGACCCGGCGCCCCAGACCAGCACCACCCGGTCACGCTTCGGCCGCACCTTCTCCCGGAGGTACTCGTCGGTCCGCCGTCTGACGACCTCCTCGGTAATGTCCTGGAACTCGATCGTCTCGACGTGATCGAACGGTCGACCGTAGGCATGGGGAGCGATCTGGAGGGCACGCTCGATCGCCTCTGAGATGTCACGCACCCTGCATGTGCTCAGCATGACCAGGTGGAGCGACGCCGTTGGCTTAGCCGAGAGGGTAGCGAGAGCGGCAGCGAGAGGCGCGGCGTCACCCCTGTTCTGGACGCCCGGCATCTCGAAATTCAGGATCCTGCTGATCTCCACCGGGTCGGTGGTCGTCCGTAGTCGATGAAGAACAGCCGCCTGTCCGTCCTCGTCGTCTCGCTCGACGCCGAGACTGGATGCGCCTGACATGTGAAGAACGAAGACCGTGCAGCTGTTGGTCATGCTGCCCTCCAAAGTCGACCGTTAGGTATGCTGAGCCGAACGACGTTACCGGTGGGAGCCCAAGGGTTCAACTCGTAAACGTCGTTCCATCAGGCGATCGCGTGACCTGGTGGACCCTTCGGGGGAGGTTCGCTGCGTGTGCGAAGCCGTACTCATGAGTCCCTTACAGACGATCGTCGGAAACGGACCGCTGCGGTCACGACCGTGGCATGCGTGATGATCTGCTACCGCGCCACCAGGTGAGCAGCTTCACACCCGGGCGAGCTTGCGGCAGCGAGAGCTGAGACTGTCGACTCGCCGGGAGAGTCGGGTGATGTCCGCCCCGGTCAACTCCGCCGCTGTGCTGATCTCCGTCGCCAACTCGGCGTACTCCGTGGCGAGCTGGCGGTACTGCCGGGCGGCGGATGTCCGCATGCCGGGGAGGCGGCGGTCGAGGTCGATGATCTGCTGAGCCAGCACCGCGAGCGCCGCGCTCAACTCACGGCGACGGTCGGCGACCTGTTCGCGCCGGGCCAGGTAGCGGGCGGTGAGACGCCCGGCGCGGCGAGCGCCCACGTACGCGGCTGTCGACCCGGCCACCACGGTGAGCACCGCGGCGGCGGCGATCACGTAGCGGGGGAGGGACGGGCTGACCGTCCGGGCGTCGTCGGGGATCGTGCCGGCCTTCACCAGCAGGTCGTAGTTGAGCACGATCACCTTCAGCGCCTCCAGTGGCCGGTCGGCGAACGCGTCGACGCCGCGGAGGGCCGTCGTCTCCATCACCGCGCTTCGCCCCACGCCCGCGCCGAGGAACGCGCAGCTGTACCGGTCGTATTCGCCGTCGGCCGGGCTGAGCACGACCACCAGGGTGCCGGCGGCCGCGCGGGTCAACGTCCGGCACGTGTCCCGCAGGTCGGCGCCCGGCTCGAGGAACACCACCACCAGGCGGCGGTTGCCGATGATCTGCTCGGCGGCCTCCTCGTCCACGTCGAGCGCTGGCGCCACATACACCGAGGAGGTGCGGACGTCGCGCGCGACCGGGCCGTCCAACAGGCCAGCCGACCACAGCGCCCATCCGGCGAACGCCAGGCAAGCGGCGACGTACAGCCCGAACGCGGTGTGCAGGAACGCCATGAGGCGCATCACGCCGGCTGCCAGTGCCTGCAAGGGGGGACGTCTCATGCCAGCCACTCCTGGAGGTAGTGGCGGGGCCGCAGGAAGTCCAACCCGACCTTACGGGCGGCCTCGTCCAGTTCGGCTTCGGCGTCGGCGAGCAGGCGGCGGACGTGACGGTGGGGTAGCTGGTCGTCCAGGGCGGTGCGGGCCGCCTGAAGGTGGCTGATGCCACGGGCCAGAGCCGGGTCGCTGCCTCGGTCGGTCACCATCGACATCTCCACCGCGAGTGCCGACAGCCCGGCCAGGTGCGCGGCCACGCCACGGACACCGACGCGACGCCGCTGCCCGCCGCCGAACGCCTGCTGCATCCGCGGTTCGACCACGCCCCGCACCAGGGGGCGCATCGACAGGGCGAGGAAGCCGAGCACGCACACCATGAAGATCCACGGAAGGGCAGGCAGCGCCATCCGCAGCGGGTCGAAAGGTTGGTACGGCAGCGGGCGGTCGAACAGCCCCGAATAGCGGATGTCGGTCACCCGGTTGAGGTAGACCGCCAGCACGTTCTCCTGTGGGTAGTGGTCGCGGCTGAGCACGCTGCCGTACTGGCTGTAGAAGCTGACGGCGGCGAGTTCGCCGAACTCGTCGGCGTGAGGGCCGTGGTACTCGACCCACGCGCCGTACATCACCAGGATCGGCGTGTCGGGGAAGGCATCGGCCAGGGCGGGCCCGTAGGCGGGCAGTGGTTCCCCCGGCGGCTGGGTGGGCAGCACGACGACCAGCGGGTCGTGGTCGGGGAAGGCAGCCGCGGCGGCCTGCGCGGGGACTGTCGTGAAGTCGGCACCGGCGGCGACGTGGACGCCGTGCGACCGCAGATCCGAGACCACGGTGGACAATTCGGCGTCGGTCGGGGCGCGGTAACCGGGCAGCTCGACCTCGGGCGGTTCGGGCTGGTCCAGCAGCCGGGCGATCAACGGGATGAGCTGCTCGGTGACATCACCGGTGGCCAGGCGGGTCCGCCAGCCGGCCAGCGAGTCGGGCACCGATTCCAGCGCACCGCCGGTCACCTGGGTGCCGATCACCCGAACGGTGACGTTGTCGACGTCGTAGACCTGGCGTCGCTGGTCTTTGTCGAGGCCGGGTGGGGTGACCAGAATGCGGACGTCAGCGTCGCCGATCACCGCGTCGACCCGCGGTGCGTCCCAGGTCGCGACAGCACCCGGTAGGCGGACCACGGGTGAGGCGTCGACCAGCGCCGTCAGTTCCTCCACCGAGGGCAAGGTGACGGCCGGTTCCGCGGCGTCGAGGGTGTCGCGGGCAGGTGAGTCGCCGTAGGTGACGCCGGCGCTCTGCTGTTGGGCGACGAGGAAGGCGACCAGCACCACCATCGCCACGCCCAGCAGCACCCAGCGGACGAACTCCGCGCGCAGGAACCTACTCACCGGCGGCCGTCCGCCACAGCTGGTCGGCGCGGCGCGCGTAGGCGGCGGCGGTGCGGGCCGCGTCCGGGCCACCGCCGGTGGCGGCGAGCGCCTCGGCGCGGGCGAGCAGCTGCGCGGCCTTCGGGTGGTGGCTGCGGGCCGCGTCACGGGTGATGGCGGCGCTGTCGATCGCGGCCCGGGCAGCGGACCAGGCGACCCGCCGGCGGCGGTGTCGTGCCCACAGCCACGGCACCAGCGCCGCGCCGAAGCCGGATGCCAGCAGGATCACCCCACCGACCGCCCAGACCGGCGCCATGTGTAGCCCTCCCAGCCGCCACTCGTCGACATGCTCGCCTCGGCGCCGCGCGGGTGGCTGCGGCTCGGCGGATGATCAGCGTACCCGTGGGTAGCAAACCGGCTCGGGGCGGCGGCGCCCGGCCCGCTGTGGGGTGAGTCCATGCCCTCTGCCCCGGCTGGTGCGAGCATGTCGGTATGACGATGTACGAAGACTCCCGCATCATTTCCCGCGCCGACCTCGCCGCCTGGCTGCGCCAGATTGCCGACCAGTTGGACGCCGGCGGCCACCTGTTCTACGGCGCGGGCGGGAAGGTCACGGTCGCCGATCGCGTCGAGTGTGAGTTCGAGATCGAGCGTGAGGACGACAACGAACTGTCGGTTGAGATCGAATTCACGTGGACCGCCGCCGACGACGACGAGGATGACGACGAAGACGACGACGAGGATGACGACGAGGATGACGACGAGTTGGAGGTCGCGGCCGGCTAAGAAAGACTCGTCGCGCTGACCATCGCGGAGGCTGCGCCTGCGGCCCGCGCTCGGACGACGGCGCAGTCTCCCCGACGGGTGACCGCACGAGGAAGCGGGGTGATCTTCGAGGCGCGCGGCGTGACACCGCGGTGACGCCCCCCTGCGTACCGTGGCGCCAGAGCTCCCCGGTGGAAGGAGGGTTCATGGCGAGTCGACCAATGGCGGCCTCCACGGTCCGCGGTAATCCGGTCGAAACCCCCATTCTGCATCTGCTCGGTGGTCCATATGTGACGGTGGCGGGGAAGCGGCGTGAAGTGCCGGAGGGCAGCAAGCGGTTGCTCGCCTTCGTCGCACTGCATCCGATGCCGGTTCGGCGCCGACGGGTCGCCGGTTCGATCTGGCCCGACGCGGACGAGGTACGCGCCTCAGGCAATCTCCGGTCGGCCCTATGGCGGCTGCGTACCGCCGGTATCCATCTGGTCAGCGCCGACAAGTCGGCGTTGGCGTTGTCCGAACGTGTGCGGGTGGACGTTCGCGCGGTCAGTGAGTGGGCTAGCCGGCTGATCCGCGGCCAGTACGAGCTGGGCGACCTGACCATCCCGCCACGAGCCCTCGAAGCGCTGGATCTGCTCCCCGGTTGGTACGACGACTGGGTGATGTTGGAGCGGGAACGCTTGCGGCAGCGGGTGTTGCACGCGCTGGAGGCGTTGAGCTGCCATCTGACCGCGATGGGCCGGTGGGCCGAAGCGGTCGAGGTGGCGATGACCGCGGTCGCGGCCGAGCCGTTGCGGGAGAGCGCTCAGCGGACTTTGATCGACGCGCACCTCGCCGAAGGCAACTGGGTGGAGGCGAGGCGCACCTACGAGACGTACCGGAATCTGTTGTGGAACGAGTTGGGCGTGGAGCCGGCGCCGGACCTGTCGGCGAAGGTGGCGGCCCCACTGGGTGGCGGTTGGCGTCGGTCTCACCCCGCCTGATCGCCGACGACCAGCGCGCGCAGCTGCGCGGAGGGTTGCTGTCCCAGTTCGCTGGCGAGGACCTTCGCGCAAGACAGGTACTGTCGGTACGCCTCGCCGCGGTTGCCCTCGGCGAGGTGTACCTCGACGGCCAGTCGGTGGGCGCTTTCGCGGCTGGGGTCGCGCCGCACCGCGGCGAGGGCGAGGTCCAACGCCGCGGCGTGCCGGCCGATGCGCAGCAGGTGCCCACCGGCGGTCTCGAGGACGTGCAGGTGGAGTTGGCGGATCCGTTCCCGTTCCCGTAGGACCCAGTCGTCGTACCAGCCGGGCAGCAGGTCGCCGGCCGGTTCCAAGGCGGCCAGCGGAATCTGCTCCACCGTGGCCGGGTGCTCCAGGACCCGGGTGGCGAGCTGGAGCCACGTGTGCAGGTCGACCACGGTTTGTGGGGCGAGCAAGAGAAGTGTGCCATCACTGTGGACGATCGACCGACCGGCGCGGCGTAACCGCCACAGGGAGGTGCGCAGGCGGGCGGCGGACTGTCGGCGGGGTGTCTCCGGCCACAGCAGCTCGGCGGCCTCTTCTCGGCTGATCGGGCCGCGCAGGGCGACCAGCGCCACGAGTCGGCGGCTGGTCACGGGGGCGGCGGCGCCGTGGTGGTGCAGCGCGAAGCCGCCCAACAGTGACAACCGTGGCGGCGGTACGGTGGCGGGCGGGGCCGAGGTCGCCAGCAAGGCGGTGAGATCCGTCGTCGTGGCGTCCAACCAGCCTCCTGACAGCTCGGCGTCGCTGGTGGTCGGCGGCGCGCTGACCAGCGCCCGCAGGGTGCGACCGGGCAGCTCGCCCCGAGGCTAACGGCGGACAGAACGCCTGGTAAAGCCCACAAAATGGTGATACCGCCGGGCTCGTCGCCGGTGTCGGGAGAGTTATCTACCAAACAAACGCTTGTCCAAGAGCTGGGGTGCCCCTATCGTGGGAGCTGGCCAGGTGACGACACGGGGGAGGTAGCGGGGGTGACGCGGGAGCGGGTCGACGACACCGATCGGCACCGATGGCAGGAGCCCGGCGCCTACCAGGTGGTACCCGGCATCTACCGGATCCCGCTGCCAATGCCCGACGGCGCCTTGCGCACCGTCAACGTCTACGTGGTCGAAGGCGACGACGGACTCACCCTCATCGACGCGGGATGGGACATGCCGCAGGCCCGCGCCCAACTCGCCGACGCGCTGGCCACATTGTCCTACTCGGTATCGGACATCCGCACGGTACTCGTCACCCACATCCACCGCGACCACTACGGCCAGGGGCCGGTGCTGCGCCGCGAGACCGCCTGCCACCTCGGACTCGGCGAAGGGGAACGGCCGTCGCTGGAGCTCCTGCACCGCGGTGACCCCACACGCAACCTCGCCATGCTCGCGCTGCTACGCCGGCACGGCGCCGACGACCTGGCCCAACGGCTGGAGGAGCGCAGCCTCGACTGGGACCTCGACCCGTCGCGGTGGGAACCGCCCGACGAATGGATCGTCGACGGTCAGTCGTTCACCGTGGGACGCACCACCCTGTCCGCCATGCACACCCCCGGCCACACCCAAGGCCACCTGGTCTACGTCGGCGAGGACCGCGGTGTGATCTTCACCGGCGACCACGTCCTGCCGCACATCACACCGTCCCTCGGGCTGGAGCACCGACCCGGCGCGCTGCCCCTGCGCGACTACCTCGAGTCGCTGCGGGCGGTGGCGAAGCTGCCCGACTTGATGATGCTGCCGGCCCATGGGCCGGTGCGCTCCACCACCCGCTACCGCGTCCACGAGCTACTCGACCACCACGAGCAGCGGCTCGACGCCTGCCAGGCGCTGCTCGGCCCCACCCCCGTCTCCGCCCGCCACGTCGCCGAAGGACTGCCGTGGACTCGGCGCCGGCGCCGCCTGGACGAACTGAACGACTTCAACCAACTGCTCGCCGTCTCCGAGACCGCCGCCCACCTCGACCTCCTCGCCCTCTGGGGCCGCATCCACCGCGAGGAGAAGTCCGGAACGGTGTGGTACAGCCGCTGACCCGCCGGATACGCCGCCCCACCGGCGCCCAAGCGCTGGCAGGCGAGCTTTCTCGACTACAGGCGGTGTGCGAGGGTGGGGTGGTGTCGGGGCGACTGTTGAATGGCCGCTACCGGTTGCACTCGCTGATCGGTCGAGGCGGCATGGCCGAGGTGTGGCGCGGCGAGGACCTGCGCCTGGAACGCCGCGTCGCGGTCAAGCTGCTCGGTGAGTCCACCGACCCGGACCGGCTCGCGCGGTTCCGCCGCGAAGCACGCACCGTCGCCCGGCTATCACACCCCAACATCGTCACCGGCCACGACCTGGGAGTCGACGGCGGCGTCACCTACCTGGTGATGGAGCTGATCGAAGGCACCAGCCTCGCCACACGGCTGGCGAAGGGGCCGCTCACCGTCGGTGACGCGGTCGCGATCGCCGGTCAGGTCTGCGACGCGCTCGCCGCCGCCCACGCCGCCGGGATCGTGCACCGCGACATCAAACCCGGCAACATCCTGCTCACCCCCGCCGGCACGGTGAAGGTCTGCGACTTCGGCATCGCCCGCCTACTGCACGCCTCGCCCACCCAGCTGACCACCACCGGCACCGTCATCGGCACCAGCGAATACATGGCCCCCGAGCAGGCCAGCGGCGCACCGGTCGACGGGCGCACCGACCTCTACGCGCTCGGCTGTGTCCTGTACGCGATGCTCACCGGCTCCCCACCCTTCACCGCGGACTCCCCGCTTGCGGTGCTCTCCCAACACCTGCACCGTTCCCCGGCCCCGGTCGCCTCCCACCGCCCGGGTGTGCCCGCACCGCTCGCCGAACTGGTGGACCAGTTGCTGGCCAAGAACCCCGACGACCGTCCCCCCACCGCCGTCGAGGTACGCCACCGGCTGGCGATGGTGACCGGTGCCGCACCCACGATGGAGGCCGCGGCCGCAGCGCCAACCGTGGCCGTTACCGCCGACAGCCCGACCGACGCGACCCGGGTGCCACTGGGCCCGCCGATGACCGTGCCGCTGCCCACCGAGCGGGTCGAGGCGCGGCCGGCCGTGCCGAGGTGGCGGCGGGTAGCGGTGGTCACCGCCGCGGTACTCGTCACCGCCGCGGCGGCGGTCGCCGTGGTCAGCCTGCTGCGCTCGCCCGACGGCGACGGCCCACCGGCGATCACCGCGCCGACCATCATCGCGCCCAGCGCCACCAGCACCGCGCCGTTCACCGCGGCGGTCGACACCCACGCCGAGATGGTCCTCGCCACCGTCGACGAGTACGAGGACCTCGGCCAGATCGACCCCGACGCCGCCGACGACCTCCGCGAAGCCGTCGACGACGTGGTCGCCGAGCTGCTCGAGGATGGACCACGGGCCGCCGCGCGGGAAGCCGAGGAGCTTTACGACCTCCTGGCGGAGCTGTTGGCCGACGGCGAGATCGGTCAGGCGGCGTACGACGCGTTGACCGAAGCGGTCCACACGCTGATCGGCAACCTGCCACCGGAGCCGGTCGTCGACTGAGCCGCGGCACGCCATCGGAGGTTAGGGTGGCCTGGTGATCGTGGGCATCGGGATCGACGTCGTCCTCGTGGAGCGATTCGCCAAGGCTCTGGCACGCACCCCACTTCTCGCCGACCGCCTCTTCTCCGAGGCCGAGCGACTCACCGCCTCCGGCAACGCACGCTCACCCGAGTCGCTCGCTGCCCGGTTCGCGGCCAAGGAGGCGGTGGCCAAGGCGCTCGGCGCGCCGCCCGGACTGCACTGGCACGATTGCGAGATCGTCTCCGATCCGGACGGTCGACCGTGGCTGACCGTCTCCGGCACGGTCGCCGCGGCCGCCGCCGAACGCGGCGTCACCCGCTGGCACCTGTCACTGTCACACGATGGAGGCATCGCCTCGGCCATGGTCATTGCGGAGGGATGACATGAGCATGTGGACCGCTCACTTGGACGGTCGTCCGCCGGTGGAGGCGTCGTGAGAGGGGCGTGGCGGGTCGCCGACGTGCGGGCAGCCGAGGCGGCTCTGATGGCGACGTTGCCGCCGGGAACGCTTATGCAACGGGCCGCCGCCGGGCTCGCCCGCCGGTGCGCGCTGCTGCTGCAGGAGCGCTACGGCGGGGTGTATGGGGCGCGGGTGCTGGTGCTCGCCGGCGGTGGCGACAACGGCGGTGACGCCCTCTACGCGGGTGCGCGGCTCGCCCGCCGCGGCGCCGCGGTCGCGGTGCGGCTCGTCGACCCGGCCCGTGCCCACGCCGGTGGGATGGCGGCGCTGCGCGCCGCCGGCGGGGTGACGGTGACCGATCCGCCGCAGACCGCCGACCTCGTACTCGACGGCATCACCGGCATCGGCGCCACCGGCGGGCTGCGCCCTCAGGCCGCCGCGCTCGTCGACCAGATCACGGCGCTGCGCGCCACCGACGGGCACCGGCCAGTGGTGGTCGCCGTGGACGTGCCCAGTGGGGTGGCGGTGGACACCGGCCACGTGCCCGGAGCCGCGGTCACCGCCGACGTGACCGTCACCTTCGGATGTCTCAAACCGGCCCTGGTGGTCGGCCCGGCCGTGCCGCTGGCTGGGCAGGTCGACCTGGTCGACATCGGGTTGGGCCCCTACCTGCGCACGGCACCGGCGGTGTGGGTCCCGGAGGTCGACGACATCGCCTCCTGGTGGCCGCGACCCCGGCCCGACTCGCACAAGTACTCCCGTGGCGTGGTGGGAGTGGCCACCGGCTCGGCGGCGTACCCGGGCGCGGCGCTGCTGTCGGTCGCCGGGGCGCTCGCCGGACCGGCCGGGCTGGTCCGCTACGCCGGAACCGCCGCCGCGGACGTGGTCCGCGCCCACCCCTCGGTGATCGTGTGCCGCTCGGTCGGCGAGGCCGGTCGGGTGCAGGCCTGGGCCTGTGGCTCGGGGCTTGGACGGGACGCCACGGCGGCGGCCATTCTGCGCGCCGTGTTGGCCACCCCGGTGCCGGTGGTGCTCGACGCCGACGCGCTCAACCTGTTGGTGGACGGTTCGTTCGCCGCCGCGCTGCGTCGTGACGCGCCCACAGTGATCACCCCGCACGACCGGGAGTTCGCCCGGCTCGCTGGCGCCGACCCAGGCGAGGATCGGGTGGGCTCGGCGCTGCGGCTGGCCGCCTGGATCAACGCGACCGTGTTACTCAAAGGCGACCGTACGATCGTGGCCACACCGGACGGTCACGCCTTCGTCAACCCGACCGGCACGCCGGTGCTGGCCACCGGCGGCACCGGTGACGTGCTCACCGGGCTGGTCGCCTCGCTGCTCGCCGCCGGCCTGCCGCCGGAGCGGGCGGCGCTGGCCGCCGCCTACACCCACGGCTTGGCCGGGCGTCGGGCAGCGGAGGCCGGAGCGGTCACCGCCACCGACGTGGCCCGCGTCCTGCCCACGGTCGTCCCCAGCCCGGTGGAGTAGGCCCGGCGCGTGGGCGCGGCGCTGGGAACAATTGCCTTGATGGCAAGATCGGCCAGGTAGGGTGCGGGATATGTGGCAAGCGGAGGTGCGGATCGACCTGGCAGCGGTGCGTGACAACGTCGCCAGGCTGCGCTCCGCCGCACCCTCCGCCGGGCTCATGGCGGTGGTCAAGGCCGATGGCTACGGTCACGGCATGGTGCCGGTGGCGCGGGCGGCGCTGCAGGCGGGGGCGGACGCGCTGGGGGTCTGCACTCTCGACGAGGCGCTGACGCTGCGCCGCGCCGGCATCACCGCACCGGTGCTGGCCTGGCTGATCGCGCCCGGACTGCCGTTGGTCGAGGCGCTGGCCGCCGACATCCAACTCTCCGTCGCCAGTCCCGCCCTGCTGGCCGAGGTGGCCGCCGCGGCCGCCGCCGCCGACCGGCCGGCCCGGGTGCACTTGAAACTCGACACCGGACTGGCGCGCAGCGGTGCCACCGAGGCCGACTGGACGGCGCTGGTGGACGCGGCGGCGAAGGCGCAGGCCGACGGGGTCGTCGACGTCATCGGGGTGTGGAGCCACCTGGCCCACGCCGACTCTCCCCGGCACCCGACCATCGACCGTCAGGTGATCGTCTTCCAGGCGGGTTTGGAGATCGCCGAGCGGGCCGGACTGCGGCCGCGCTACCGGCACCTGGCCAACTCGGCCGCCACCCTCACTCGACCGGACACCCACTTCGACGTGGTCCGTCCCGGCATCGCCATCTACGGGCTCTCCCCGGTGCCCGGGGAGCGCTTCGGCCTGCGACCGGCGATGACCGCCCGGGCCCGGGTCATGCTCACCAAGCGGGTGCCAGCCGGCCAAGGCGTCTCGTACGGCCACACCTACGTCACCGAACGTGACACCACTCTGGCGGTGCTGCCGGTCGGCTACGGCGACGGCGTGCCCCGCGCCGCCTCCAACACGGCACCGGTGTGGCTCGCCGGCCGCAGCCGACCGATCGCCGGACGGGTCTGCATGGACCAGATCGTGATCGACTGTGGTGACGACCCGGTCGCCGCGGGCGACGTGGCGGTGCTGTTCGGCCCGGGAGACGACGGCGAACCGACCGCCGACGACTGGGCAGAGGCCGTCGGCACCATCAACTATGAGATCGTGACTAGGTTCGGAGGCTTCCGGGTACGTAGGGTGTACGAACATGAATAAAGAGACGGACGGTCGGGCCCGGGTCAAGCGGCGCGCCGGTCTGTTCGGAGCGGCGGTCGGCGTCCTCGCCGCCGGAGTAGCCGCCGGCGTCGCCGCGCAACGGGTGATCATGCGGCGTCACCGGCGCCGCGCCGACGACCCGTACGCCGAGGAGCCGTTCACCAACATGCCGTACGACGAGTCGCTCATGGTCGCCACCGAAGACGGCGTCGACGTCTACGTGGAGATCGTGGAGCCGACCGACGGCGTGGCCTTGGACAGCGGATTCGCCGACATGCTCGGCGCGACCGAACCGGAACCGACCGTCGTCTTCGCCCACGGCTTCTGCCTCGACATGGGCACCTTCTACTTCCAGCGCAAGGAACTGATCCGCCGAGGCGAGTGGCGCGCCGTCTTCTACGACCAGCCCGGCCACGGCCGCTCCGGCAGCCTCACCACCGGCGAATACGAACTGCCCGCCCTCGGCGACACGCTGCGGGCGGTGATCGAGGAGACCGTGCCGGACGGGCGAGTGGTGCTGGTCGGCCACTCCATGGGCGGCATGACGATCATGGCGCTGGCGGAGCGGCACCCGGACCTGTTCGCGCAACGGGTCGCCGGCGTGGTGCTCATCGCCACCTCGGCCGGCCGCCTCGACGGCGTCACCCCCGGCCTGCCCGACGTCATCGCCAGGGTCGGGCGGCCCCTGCTGCCACTGGTCAACGGCGCCACCCGAATCACCGGCACGGTGATCGACCGGGCCCGCCGCGCCTCCAGCGACCTGGCCTGGCTGCTCACCCGACGCTACGGGTTCGGCTCGGAGCGTCCCAGCCCTGCGCTGGTGTCCCACGTCGAGCGGATGAACTCCCAGACCCCCACCGAGACCGTCGCCCGCTACTTGCGTACCCTCTACAGCCACGCGCGCTACCCCGCGCTGGAGGCGCTACGCTCCAAGCCCGTGCTGCTCATCTGCGGCGAGAAGGACCCCATCACCCCGCTGGCGCACTCGGAGGAGATGAAGAACCACCTGCCCGACGCCGAGCTGATCGTGCTGCCCGACAGCAGCCACATGGTGCTGATGGAGCGCGCCGACGACGTCAACAAGGCATTGTTCGACTTCCTGGAGAAGATCTCCTGACGTGAGCGCAGAGGCGACATGCGGCCCGTTGCGGCTGCCCACGGCGCAGGACATGCACAGGTTGGGGGAGGCGCTCGCCGCTGTGCTGCGCCCCGGCGACCTGGTCGTGCTCGCCGGCCCCTTGGGCGCCGGCAAGACCGTGCTGGTGCAGGGCATCGGTGCCGGGCTGCGCGTCCTTGGTCAGGTCACCTCTCCCACCTTCGTCATCGCCCGCGTCCACCGGCCGGACGCGGCCCGCGGCGGCACCGTGCCACTGGTGCATGTGGACGCTTATCGGTTGGGGGCGGTGCCCGACCCTCGGGCCGAGATCGACGACCTTGATCTGGATGCGGAGTTGGAGGAGTCGGTCGTGGTGGTCGAGTGGGGAGAAGGCGTGGTCGAACAGCTCGCCGACGCCCACCTGTTGGTGCGGATCGAACGGCGCGACGACGACACACGGACCGTGTCGCTGCACGGACACGGTGGTGACTGGGCCACACGCCTGGCCGACCTGGAAGTGGGGGTACCGCGGTGAAGGTGCTGGCGATGGACACCGCGACCGCCGCCACCACCGTCGCCGTGGTGGAGGTGGGCGACGACGGTGCGCTCGACGTGCAAAGCGAACGGCGGTTCCTCGACCCACGCGCCCACGGTGAACAGCTCGCCCCGCACATCAGCCAGGCGCTCGACGCCGCAGGGATCCGCCCGGAGCATCTGGACGCGATCGTCGCCGGCACCGGCCCGGGACCGTTCACCGGACTGCGGGTGGGGCTGGCCACCGCCGCGGCGATGGGGCAGACGCTCGGTGTGCCGACCTACGGGGTGTGCTCGCTGGACGGCATCGGCGCGGCAGCCGACGAACCTGGCAGCGAACCGGTGCTGGTGGCCACCGACGCCCGCCGCCGGGAGATCTACTGGGGGCTCTACACCGACGGCTCCCGGGTCAGTGGCCCCGAGGTCAACCGCCCCGACCAGCTGCTACCGCTCATCGCCGCGCGCGGCATCCGCCGCGCCTACGGCGAGGGGGCGCTGCGCTACCGCAGGGTGCTGTCGCTGCCGGTGGCCGAAGACCCCCTCTACCCAAAGCCGGTGCTGCTGGTCGCCAACGTGGTACAGCGGATCCTCGACCGCGCTCCGAGCGAGCCGCTGGTGCCGCTCTACCTGCGACGGCCCGACGCAGCCGAGCCGCGCCCACCCAAGCCCGCCACCCGGTCATGAGGCTGGTGCCACTCGTCCTCGAGCGCGACCTCGACCAGATCTTGCGCATCGAGGAAGACCTGTTCGGCCCGGAACGGTGGACGGCGGCGATGTTCCGGTCCGAACTGGACGCCGGACGGTACTACCTGGTGGCCCTCGCCGACGAGGCCGACGACGTGCTCGGCTACGCCGGGCTCGCGGTGGTGATGGACGAAGCGTGGGTCAACAACCTCGCCGTGCGGCGTGAGTCCCAACGGCAAGGGGTGGGACGCGCGCTGTTGGAGGCGCTGCTGGCCGAGGCGAAGCGGGCCGGTGCCCGCCGGGTGATGCTCGAGGTCGCCGACGACAACGTGGCCGCCCAGAAACTCTACGCCGGCTACGGTTTCGAACCCGTAGCCGTGCGCCGCCGCTACTACCAACCGAGCAACCGGGATGCGTTGGTGATGCTTCGTGAAGAATGAGCCCTTGGTCCTGGGCATCGAGACGTCGTGCGACGAGACCGGAGTCGGCATCGTCCGCGGCCACACCCTGCTCGCCGACGCGTTGGCCTCCAGTGTGGACCAGCACGCCCGGTACGGCGGAGTGGTGCCCGAGGTGGCCAGCCGCGCCCACCTGGAGGCGATCGTGCCGACCATGCAGCGGGCGCTGTCCGAGGCGGGGGTGACCCTCGCCGACATCGACGCGATCGCGGTGACCGCCGGGCCCGGCCTGGCCGGGGCCCTGCTGGTGGGGGTGGCGGCGGCGAAAGGCTACGCCCTGGCCGCGGAGAAACCCCTCTACGGCGTCAACCACCTCGCCGCCCACGTGGCCGTGGACACCTTGGAGCATGGGCCGCTGCCGGAACCGGCGATCGGTCTGTTGGTCTCCGGAGGCCACTCCTCACTGCTGCTCGTCGACGACTTGACCGGGCAGGTGACCCCCCTGGGCTCCACCATCGACGACGCCGCCGGGGAGGCGTTCGACAAAGTAGCCCGGCTGCTCGGACTGCCGTTCCCGGGCGGGCCGCCGATCGACCGGGCCGCGAAGGAAGGCGACCGGGACGCGATCGCTTTCCCGCGCGGCCTCACCGCGCCCAAGGATCTCGTCGCCCACCGGTTCGACTTCTCCTTCTCCGGCTTGAAGACCGCGGCGGCCCGGTGGGTGGAGGCGCGCCAGCGCGCCGGCGAACCGGTGCCGATCAACGACGTGGCCGCCAGTTTCCAAGAGGCGGTCGCCGACGTCCTCACCCGCAAGGCGATCGACGCCTGCCAGCAGCACGGGGTGTCCCACTTGGTGATCGGCGGTGGGGTGGCCGCCAACTCGCGGCTGCGCGCCATGGCCGAACAGCGCGCCGAAGCCGCCGGGATCCACCTGCGCATTCCCCGACCCAAGCTGTGTACCGACAACGGCGCCATGGTGGCCGCGCTAGGCTCCCACCTGGTAGCGGCCGGAGTCGAGCCCAGCCGGCTCGACCTGCCCGCCGACTCGGCTCTACCGTTGACCACCGTTTCCTTGGACTGAGCGGATGACCGACGTGATCGCGCGAATGTGGGAGGTCCGGGGACGCCCGGAGAACTTTCCGCAGCTGCTCGCCTGGGTGTGTGAAGAGGCGGTACCGGAGCTCGAAGTGGACCCGCGGCACGTCACCAGTGAGGTGTTCTCCTCCACCGACCACCGGGTAGTGGTGATCTCCCGCTGGCGTTCCGAACCGCAGTCGCTGCCGACACCACCGGCCGAGCTGGTGGCCCGCAAGCCCCACGAGTGGGACTTCACTCCCGTGGACCGCTGACGCCGAGCGGGTCGGCGAGCAGGCGCTCGAAGACGAGTTCGGCCGCGCCGATGAGCGCCGCATCGTCGCCGAGCGCGGGGGTGCGCAGACGGACGTGGGCGAGATTGCCCGACAACGCGACCGCGTTGAGCCGCGAGCGCAGTGACGCCGCCGCGGTGAGGTAGATGTCGCGCAGGTTCTCCCCGAAGACGACCATCTCGGGGTTGAAGATGTTGACCAGGTTGCCCGTCCCTAGACCCAGCCAGTCGGCGACCTGACGCACCGCGGCCTGGGCGGTCGCGTCACCGCGGACCGCGGCGTCCACCACCGCGCGCACCGCGGCGCGACCGCTGGTGTGGTCACGCCCGGCGGCTGACAGCAGCGCCTGTTCGCCCACCTCCGTCTCCCAACAGCCCTGGGAGCCGCAGCCGCAGCGCCGACCGTCGGGGCGCACCACCATGTGGCCGACCTCGCCGGCGGTGCCGCTGTGACCGACGACCGGCTGCCCCGCGGCGATGATGCCCGCGAAGATTCCCGGCCCTCCGGACAGGTAGACGACGTCGTCGCAGCCGACCGCCACGCCCCGGGCCGACTCGGCCAGCGCGGCGAGGTCGGCGAGCGCCCCCACCAGCACGGGACGGTCGGTCGGTAGCACCGGCGCCAGCGCGGTCCTGAGTGGGTCCTCCAGCCATCCGACGCCGGGTCGCAGCGTCGAGTCGGGGCGGGCGCACGCCCGCGGATCCGCCGCCACCCCCACGCCGAGGCACCGCGCCTCGGGCGGGGTCGGCGCGTGGAGGCCGCCGACCAGGTCGGCGACGGCCGCCGTGGTCTGCGGGGTCGGCTGCCCGGCTGGGCGGGGTCGTGCCCGGCGGTCGAGCACCACCCCGCCCAGCCCCACTCGCGCGGCACGGATCAGGTCCGATTCGATCGTCACGGCGTAGGCGTAGACCGCGTCGCGGCGAGGTGAGACCACCAGCGAAGGGCGGCCGGCCCGCCCGGTCTCCCGGGGGGCCTCCTCCGTGACCAGGCCGGCGGCGGTCAGGTCGGCGGTGAGGGCACCGATCGTGGAGCGGTTGAGCCCGAGCCGGGCGGTGAGCTGGGCCCGGGTCATCGCCCCCTGTCGGTGCACCAGGCGCAGCAGGGCGCCGAGGTTGTGCCGGCGAACCTCCTCTTGGCTTGGTCCTGCACCCACCTGTCCACCCTGACCGCGGTCAGCGCGTGCCAGTGGCGACCGCCCGACGTCGTGACAGGGCGTCCACGCCCGCGGCCAACAGCAGCACCGACCCGGTGACCACGTACTTGGGGCCGGACTCGTACCCCATCAGCCCCATGCCGTTGTTCACCACCGCGACGACCGCGCCGCCGATCACCGCGTTGATCAGTCGTCCCTTGCCGCCGAACAGGCTGGTACCACCGATCACCGCGGCGCCGACGGCGAGCAGCAGGACGTCACTACCGCCGGTGTTGGCGTCCACCGAGTTGCCGCGGGAGGCGGCGATGATCCCACCGATCGCGGCCATGGTGGAGCAGATCATGAACGCTCTGATCCGCACCCAGCCGACGTTGATCCCCGCGCGGCGGGCCGCCTCCCGGTTGCCACCCACCGCGTACAGGTAGCGGCCGAACTTGGTGCGGTTGAGCAGGAAAGTGCCCACGACCAGCAGCACCGCGATGACCGGCACCACGATCGGCACACCCTTGAGGGAGGTCACCGCCAGGTTGCGGCTGCGTTCGATGTTGAGCGCGTACACCGCACCGAGCAGCACCACGGCCAGCACCCCGATGCGGATGAGCACCACCGACACCGGCGGGGCGGTCAGGCCCCGGCGAGCCCGGTTGTACCGGCTGACGAGCTGGACGGCGGCGAAGCCGGCGATGCACACCCCGGCGAACGCCCAGCCCAACGCCGGCGGCATCGTGCGGTTGACGATGGCGAGGATCACCGGGTCATGGACCGGAATGACCTTGCCCCCTTTGATGATCATGAGAAGGACGCCCTGGAAGGCCAGGAACGCCGCGAGAGTGACCACAAAGGAGGGTATGGAGACCTTCGCCACCAGGAAACCAAGCACGAGACCGATCACCGCGCCAGTGGCGATGGCGGCGAGCACCCCCACGTACCACGGCAGGCCGTGCCAGGTGATCAGGACCGCCATCACGGCGGCGCACACGCCGCTGGTGAACCCAGCCGACAGGTCGATCTCGCCGATGAGGAGCACGAACACCAGGCCCATCGCGATCACGGTGACCGCGGCGCCCTGCAGGAACAGGTTGGCGAAGTTGCCGGTGGACAGGAAGTTCGGGCGCATCTGGGCGAAGACCGCGCACAGCACCAGCAGCCCCAACACCGCCGGCATGGAACCGATGTCGCCGCCACGGACGCGGGCAAGGTACTGGCGGGCGTACTCCTTGAGCGTGACCGGGGGAGCCGTGAGGCGGCTAGGCGGATTGGCGGTTTGTTGCGTGGTCATGCGGACGCTCCATTTCCGACCGCGTGGGCGTCGGTCAGGCCCAGCTCACCGCTGCGGCCCGAGGTGATGAGCTCGACCACCTGGGCGTGGCTGACATCGGTGGTCGACACCTGGGCGACCATGTGGCCCAGGTAGAGCACGGCGATCCGGTCGGCGACCGCGAACACGTCGTTGAGGTTGTGGGAGATCACGATCACCGCCAGGCGCTTGTCGGCGAGGGTGCGCACCAACTCCAGCACCTGGGCGGTCTGGGCCACGCCGAGCGCCGCGGTCGGCTCGTCGAGGATCACCAGGCGGCTGTCCCACAACACCGCCTTGGCGATCGCCACGGTCTGACGCTGACCGCCCGACAGGCTCGCCACGGGCTGACGCAGTGAGGTGGCCGTGCGTACCGACAGGCTGGCCAGCGTCTCGGCGGCCAACCGCTCCATCGTCGTCTCGTCCAAGATCGGGCCGCGGCGCCGCTCCCGACCGAGGAACATGTTGGAGACGATGTCGAGGTTGTCGCAGAGCGCCAGGTCCTGGTAGACGGTCTCGATGCCGAGGGCCGCCGCGTCACGTGGGCTCTGGATGGACACCGGGCGGCCGGAGAAACGGATCTGGCCGGCGTCGATGGGGTGGATGCCGCTGATGCACTTGACCAGAGTCGACTTTCCGGCACCGTTGTCACCGACCAGCGCGGTCACCTCGCCCGCACGCACCGTCAGGTCGACTTTGCGTAGCACCTGCACGGGGCCGAAGCGCTTTTCGACGCCGTGCAACTCCAGAAGCGGGGCTTGCAACATGGACTCCTTCAGTCGGGCGAGGGCCCGGCGTGGCGGTTCGCCACACTGGGCCCTCGGCTCACTCAGCTGATGCCAGCCTCCGCGCAGATCGCCTCGAAGTCGCCGGTGCACAGCTCCTCGACGGAGACGTACCCGTCGTCAACGACCTCCTTGACGTTGTCGCGGTAGATGGCCTGCGGCTCCAGCAGCACCGCCGCGACCTCCTCACCCGTCTCCGGGTCGGTGACGCTCTGGTTCGTCTCCGGCCGCTCGCCCTTGGCCAGCGCGATCGCCAGCTCGGCCGCGGCCTCCGCCTCCTTGCGGACCGGCTTGTAGACGGTCATGCACTGGTCGCCGGCGAGGATGTTCTGCAGGCCCTGCACGGTAGCGTCCTGTCCGGTGACCGGTACGGTGCCGTTGAGACCCAGCCGACGCAGCACCGTGATCGCCGCGTTGCCGAGGGTGTCGTTGGCGGCGAGGACCGCGTCGATTTCGTCGTTGACCTGGGTCATCTGCTGCTCGAAGATGGTCGCCGCCTGGGCACCGTCCCACTCCGGCACGTCGTCCTCAGGCCCCTTGACGTACTCGCCGGACTCGAAGCGTGGGGCCAGGACCGAGTCGTAGCCCTCCCGGAACAGCGAGGCGTTGTTGTCGGTCGGGGAACCGTTGAGGTAGGCCACCATCGGCTCCTCGACGTCGAGGTCGGTCAGGCACTGCACCAGGCCCTCGCCCTGCAGACGGCCGACCGCCACGTTGTCGAAGCTGACGTAGTAGGCGGCGTTGCCACCCAGGGTGAGCCGGTCGTAGTCGATGGTGGCGACACCTTGGGCGGCGGCCTGGTCCAACACCGCCTTACCGGTGCCGGAGTCCAGGTTCACGATCATCAAGACGTCGACGCCGTTGGTGATCATCTGGTCGGCGATGGTCTGGAACTGGGTCCGGTCGCCCTCGGCGTTCTGGATGTCGTACTTCACGCCGGCGGCCTTGAACGCCTCCTCCAGGTAACGCCGGTCGGCGGTCTCCCAGCGGACCGAGCTGGCGCTGTCCGGCAGGATCACACCGATGAACGGGGTGTCGTCGCCGTCGCCGCCGCTGCCGCCGTCGTCGCTGCAGGCTGCCAGGCCCCCGGCGACCAGCATGCCGGCGAGCGCGGTGAAGAGGAGCCCTCTGCGCATGGCACAGGTCCTTTCAGTCAGTAGCCCCGGCCAAGCCGGGTTCTATGGCGGGTCAAGGTCCCGGGGCGGGCACCCCCGAGTGGATGTGTGATACCGGTCGCACCGGTTTTGTTGTGTCCGACAACGTATGGGGTGCGGGTGGGCTGGCGCAAGACGTTTGGATATGGAACTGACACGTGATCAATAACAATTCAGCAACATCACGGTGATCGAGAGCGGCATGTCCGTGGCTCAGCGCTTGGGGACAGTGTCAGTCGCGCCCGATCGGCGCCAGCACCGCCCCGGTCAGCCGGACCAGGTCCGATCCCGCCAACTCCACCTGCAGCCCGCGCCGCCCCGCCGAGACGTACACCGTCTCCCAACGCTCCACTGACGAGTCCACCACCGTGGGTAGTCGCCGACGCTGGCCCAACGGGCTGATCCCGCCCCGGACGTAGCCCGTGGCCCGTTCTGCGACCGCCTGATCGGCGAGGGCGGCACGCTTGCCCCCGACCGCTGCCGCGAGGGCCTTGAAGTCCAGCTCGCCGTCGACCGCCACCACCGCGACCGTCAACGCACCATCCACGACGGTCACGAGGGTCTTGAACAGCCGCTGCGGCGGCACCCCGAGCGCGTCCGCCACCGCCCGTCCATAGTCGGGTGCGGTCGCCGGCACGTCGTAGGTGTGCAGCCGGTGCCACACCCGCTGTCTGGACAGCAGGACAGTCGCCGGCGTACCTCCACCCACAACTCGCACCCTACTGCCATCGGGGAAGAGGCGACACCACACCGGATCGCCGCCACGGTCACTATGGTGTGCGTGATGAGCGACGAGCCGAGCGGACAGTTGCCCGACCCCACCACCGCCACCACGGTGGCCGAACTGATTCCGTTGCTGACCGAGCTGCGCTCCTGGGCCGGTGAGCCGAGCCCGGAAAAGCTGCGGGAGCTGGGAGCCACCGGGACGATCGAAAGCTACGTCGCCGCCTGCCTCCGCGCGCGCGACTGGGAACCACATGACATCGACCGTGAAGTCTCCCAATGGCAGGCGGTGGTCAGGCGGGTCGCCCCCGACATGGATCCCACCCAGGAGCTGCCGATCGTGATCCCCGCCGGTGGCTCGTCGGCGCCATCGGCGACGCCGGTGTCGCCGGCCGCGCCGGAGACCGTCTCGGCCCCGCCGGTGTCGGCGCCCCGCCGCGGCCGCCGCAACCTCCGCCTGGCCCTCACCGCCGCCCTCGCGGTCGGGCTCATTTCACTCGCGGTGCCCGCCCTGGCGATGCGCCTCGACCACAAACCCGGGCCGCTCGCCGCGTGGCCGACCACCTCGCAGCCGGCCACGACAGCCGCTACCGCACCACAGGGTGACCCGACACCCGCCGACCCGGTCGCCATGGCAGCCCAGCCGTCGCCGAGTCCTTCACCCTCGCCAACCCCACGCCCACAGCCATCTGCGTCCCCGAATCCTGCCCCCCACCCCCCGCCACCGGCGTCGTCCACGACAGCGGCACCGCCGGCGGCGTCGACCACGTCCACGACGCCGGCTTCTCCCACCCGGACGAAGAAGTCGACCCCGACCACCACCTCGTCGAAACCGTCGTCGAGAGGACCGTGGTCGGCGGTCGTGGACAACAGCTCGAGTCGGTTCACCGCCAGTGGCAACTGGTCCACTGGCAGCAACTCCAGCCAGCGCTACGGCAGAAACTACCGCTACGCCCGACCCAACACCGAGCGCAGCGACGCCGCCTGGTACCGGTTCAACATCCCCCAGACCGGGCGGTACAAGGTGGAGGCCTGGTTCCCGGCCCACTCCAGCTACAACGACCGTACCCCGTTCGTGATCGTCACCACCACCGGCAACCAGACCGTGCACATCAGCCAACGCAGCAACGGTGGTCGGTGGGTCTCGCTCGGCGTCTTCACCCTCGCCGCCGGTGACCACAACGTGGTCGGGGTCAGTCGATGGGCCAGCGGTGACGCGTACGTGGTCGCCGACGCGATTCGGATCACCAAGGTGTGAGCGGTCAGGCGCGGCAGCGCAGCACGGTCTGGGCGCCGCCGACCCGGGTCAGCACCAGCACCTCCGCCGCGTTGCCGGCCAGGCGCAGGTCGCGGCGCAGCTGGTGCGGGTCGACCGCCGAGCCGCGTTTGAGGATCTCGACGCGGCCCACTCCGGCGGCGCGCAGGGTCGCCCGCAGCCGTTTCACCGAGAACGGCAGCACGTCCACCACCTCGAGGCGGCGCGCGAACGGGGTGTCGGTCGCCCGGTCGGCGTAGACGTAGGCGATCGTCGGGTCGGCGAGGTTCCCCTCCACAGTGGCGGCGAACTCGGCGACCAGGTGCGAGCGGACCACCGCCGGGTCGGGGTCGTACAGGTAGCGCCGCACCGGACCGACCGGCGCCTGGCGCTCGCCCGTACCGACCAGCTCCGCGGCGCTGGCCGCACCGGACACTGTCAGTACGGTGGCGCGGCGGGTGACCTTGGCCAGCGGTCCGCACCACGCCGCGGTCTCCACCAACTCCCGGTCGACCGAGACCCACTCCGCCTCCGCACCGGGCGGGAGCAGCACATGGTCGATGCCCGGGGCCAGCTTCAACACCGTCGCCGGCACCTTCTCCGGCAGACCGGAGACGAACGTCCACGGTGGGGAGTAACTGGCCGGGTCGAACACCCGCCGGCCCGTGCCCGACCGCCGTGCCGGGTCGCAGAAGACCGCGTCCACCACGGACAGATCCGCTGTCTCCGCCATACCGCACGCCACGGTGACCATGTCGGCCAGACCCAGCGCGTCGACGTTCGCCCGGGCGACCGCGGCGGTCTCCGGGTCGGCCTCCACCGCGTGGACCCGCAGGCCGGCCCGAGCGAACGCGATGCTGTCCGAGCCGATGCCGCAGCCGAGGTCGGCGACGCTGTCGACGCCCGCCTCCCGTAACCGGGCGGCGCGCCGCGCCGCCACCACCGGGCGGGTCGCCTGCTCCAGCCCGTTGGCGGTGAAGAACATCCGCGCCGCGTCCGGGCCGAACTTGGCGGCCGCTCGGCGCCGCAGGCGGGCCTGGGTCAGCGCGGTCGCCGCCAGCGCGGGGTCCACACCCTGGGAGCGCAGAGCGGACGCCGCCGTCAGCGGATCCACGTCGGCGAGGTCGTCGGCGGCGTCGAGCGCGGCCTTACCCGCGGGGGTGTGCAGGGCCGCGAACCGGTCGGCTGTCACGCCGGCGGCGGTTCCGCCGCGACGATCGCTCCCGGCGCGCCGAGCAGATCAAGATCGATTTCAGTGATGATCTCCACGCGGCCGATCGTAACGGTGATCACATCGTCGTCGTCGGTCTCGTACCGGACGTCGGTCGTGGGGGCGAACTCCCGGTAGAACTGCACCACCTCAGGCGCCGCCAGCGCGCGCATCCGCGCGACGTTGCCGACCTCCCAGGCGTCGATGAACTCGTCGAGGTAGTCCAGCGGGTCTCGGGGATAGCGGGTGGGTTCGAAGGCGATGTCGGTGGCGGCGCCGGAGGCGCCCAACCCGTCCGGGTCGATGCGCACCACCAGCTCGTCGCCGACGGCGTTGTGGAAGACACACGCCGAGCTGTCCTCATCGCACTCGACGAACGACCAGCGATGGTCGGGTGGCCCCGGCAGCTCGATCAGTGCAGCGTGGACGTCGGGGGTCGCCAGCTCGGCTAGTCGTGCCAGGTCCGGGGCGGCCAGCGCACCCACCGTGGCCTCGGCGTACTCCCGCACCGTCGTGGGGTAGTCGATCTCGACGACCGCCGGCGCCACCGTGGCGGTCGCGGACGACTCCGGCTGCGGCGTCGGGCTCGGCGCAGGCGCGGCGCGGTCTGCGGCACAGGCCGCGCTGAGCCCCACCACCGCCAAAGCGGCCACCAGCGCCGGCCACCGGGTGCGGGTCGGCCGGGGCTGCGGACCGGTAGCGTTGATGACTGGCCGCCTTTCACGTCAGCTGTCGGGTCAGCGAGGTTGCCCTTCCGGCGTTTCGACGACGCAGTCCGGGCCGGGGTAGACGAGGCTCTCCCGACCATCGGGGTAGCGGACCCGATAGGGCGGGCGCCCTTCTTCCCCACGTACCTCAATGATCTCTGCAACGCGGTCGGCGGCTCCCACCGTGTGCCCGCGAACGTGCAGCCGATCACCGACCCTGGCCTGCATACTGATCGCCTCCGTCGTCGTTGGCGGTCGACACCCTCTACTCCGAGCATGCCAAATCGGGCGTTGTACCGCACCAGTTGAGCATATTCCGGGCTCGAAAGTCGGAACGTCAGCGGCGTGGCGAACTGGCACTCGCCTTGACGGAGTGCCAACAACCGGCATACGCTGCCGTTAGCACTCTCAGTCCGAGGGTGCTAAGAAATGGCCCGGCGGTGCCGGCACCCGCGACGACGGGACCGACGGGAGAACGTTACGCCAATCAAGATGCCCCAGGAGGGTATGCCCGTGACTACCGCGACGAAGGTTGCGATCAGGCCGCTCGAGGACCGGATTCTGGTCCAGGCGAACGAGGCTGAGACCACCACGGCGTCGGGCATCGTGATCCCCGACACCGCCAAGGAGAAGCCGCAGGAGGGCACTGTCCTCGCTGTCGGTCCTGGCCGGGTCGACGACTCCGGCAAGCGGATCCCGCTCGATGTGAAGGTCGGCGACACGGTCATCTACTCGAAGTACGGCGGCACCGAGGTCAAGTACGGGGGCGAGGAGTACCTGGTGCTCTCGGCCCGAGACGTGCTCGCGGTCATCGAGAAGTGATCAACTGACGGTGGCTACCGCCCTGGGCCGCGACCGCGGAACAGGGCGGTAGCCATGTAAGGAGCGGACAGATCATGGCGAAGATTCTCAGCTTCTCGGACCACGCCCGCCATCAGCTCGAGCACGGGGTCAACACCCTCGCCAACGCGGTGCGGGTCACGCTCGGGCCTCGCGGGCGCAACGTGGTCCTCGACAAGAAGTTCGGTGCGCCCACAGTCACCAACGACGGTGTGACCGTCGCCAAGGAGATCGAACTCGAGGACCCATACCAGAACCTCGGCGCTCAGCTGGTCAAGGAAGTGGCCACCAAGACCAACGACGTCGCCGGGGACGGTACCACCACCGCCACCGTGCTGGCCCAGGCCATGGTGCGGGAGGGCCTGCGTAACGTGGCGGCCGGCGCCAACCCACTCGCCCTCAAGAAGGGGATGGACGCCGCCGCGCAGGCGGTCTCGGAAGCGCTGCTGGCCAAGGCGGTGGAACTGGACAGCCGCTCCGACGTGGCGCACGTGGCGACCGTGTCGGCGCAGGACCCGGCGATCGGCGACATGATCGCTGAGGCGATGGAGCGGGTCGGCCGCGACGGTGTCATCACCGTCGAGGAGGGATCCACCCTCGCCACCGAGCTCGAGGTCACCGAGGGGATGCAGTTCGACAAGGGCTTCATCTCCCCGCACTTCATGACCGACCCGG
>CAYTMR010000022.1:0-34432 GCA_964438855.1 uncultured Micromonosporaceae bacterium | reverse complement strand
GCGCACCACACTGGCAGTGTGGGGGTCAGGGGTTCGAGTCCCCTCAGCTCCACCCTAGGGGTCTTACTAGAACAAGTGCCTGAATGAAGGCCACGAAGTAGGACCGCGACGCCTGAAGGCGAGCAAGGACCACCCGCGTTGCGGGTGGTCCTTTTGTTTGTGTCCTCCGCGTTGGTTGCTGCGGTCCGCTGATCTTGGATGGCGTGGAGCTCGGCGAAGGGTTCCTGGAGCTCACCGTCTGTGATCTTGTCGTCCTCGATGTAGAGGGCGTGGAAGATCGCCTGGTTGAGTAGGCGGCGCTGTTGGTCGTTGCAGCGTCGGTACAGCTGGTCGGGCTGTTCGAGGAGGGCAAGGCCGGCGTTGACGAGCTGGGCGCTGTCGGTGAGGTCGGCGTTGGCTGTGTCCAGGCGCTCCTCCAGCCGGCGGCGCTCGCGTGCGATGTCGCGCAGCTTCTCCTTGACCTTGGTCCGGGGCAGCGTGCTGTCGGCAGCGAGGTCGATCAAGTTCTCCTCCTTCGTGTCGAGTTCCTTGAGCTGTGCGGTGATCTGTTTGCGCAGCAGGCGTGCGGACTTTTCCTGCTCGCCGAGCACGGCATCGATCTGGTCGCGCATGTCAGCGATGAACGGCTGGCTGAATCGGATCACGGAGTAGTGGCGCTCAACCGCGTCCTCGACGAGCGTTACGTTGACGTGGGGTGCTTGGCACAGCCCCTTTTGCCGACCGCGGCAGAAGAAGTACAGGTACTCAGCGCCCTTGGAGTTGATGGTCCGTTGGATGATCATCCGCCGCTTGATGCCGTCGCGTTGGCAACGTCCACAGAAGAGCGATCCCTTGAGGTAGTGGTGGTGGACGCGACGGCGTTCTTGCGCCGTCATGCGAGATTCGAGGATCTCCTGGACGGTGTCGAAGAGGTCCTCGTCGATGAGGGGCGCGTGCCGCCCCTGGATTTCTTCGCCGTCGTACTCGACGTATCCGAGGTAGTAGCGATCACGCAGCATTTGCGAAATCTTGTTCTCGGAAATCTTCTTGGCCGGGTGTCGCCGGGTGGCCCTGGTGCGTAGGCCGCGGTCGTAGAGCTCGTCAGCCAGCTCTTCCTGCGTGTAGTCGCCGGTGGCGAAGAGCTCGAAACCCAGCTGGACAAAGGGCGCCCGTTCGGGGTCGACGATGATCGTGCGGATCACGCGGCCGTCGGAGTGGTCGATGTGGTTGAGGTAGCCGAGCTTCGCGCGGCCGAGAGTGCCGCCGTTGCGTGCCTTCTGGCCCATCTTGTAGGCGATGTCGGCACCGGACTGGCGGGATTGGTACTCGTTGAACGTGGCCAGGATGCCGTGCATCAGCTGGCCGACCGGGGTGTCGTCGATGGCCTCGGTGGCCGAGACCAGGGTGACGCCGCGCTTGCGCAGGTCCGCCATGACGATTGCGTCGTCGTAGCGGTTCCGCGCCATGCGCGAGAGCTGGTAGATGATGATGACGTCGACGTCGCCCTGGCTGCGGACCCGCGCGAGCATCTGTTGGAATGCTTCGCGTTTGGTCATCTCCGTTCCCGAGCGTCCGGGTTCGACGTACTCGTCGATGACCGTGACGCCCAGTTCCCGCGCCTTGCGAAGGCACGCTTCCCGTTGGGCGGGAATGGAGATGCCTTCCGGGTTGTAGTCGGTCCGGACCTGCCCGGTCGAGGACACGCGCAGGTAGATCACTGCGCGAGTGCCGGGGGCAAGGTCGTCCATCGGCGGCTGGATGGGGATGGTGACGTCCTGCTGCAGTTCATCGATGAAGTCGGCATAAGCGCTGGTCATGACACCTCCTTCTGAGGGCGGCCTGGACGGAGGACCGTGCAGCCGGCGAGTGGGTCCTGGCGGCTGGATCGCGTGCTCCCGGCGAGCGGCGAATTCGTGGCCGGGTTGCTGTTTCTCAACGGCTGCGGAACCGCGCGAGCATGCGTCGGAACAGCTGGCGTTTCGGCCGTCGCCAGAGTCGAGCGTTTGGGTCGACGTACTCGTCGATGAGCGAGAAGCCCAGTTCCCTGGCCTTGCGCAGACATGCCTCACGCTGGGCCGTGACGCTGTGGTCGGTCTCGGCCCGTCCGGGCGAGGCCACGCGCGTGTAGATCACCGCGCGGGCGGTAGGCGCAGGGGCATCCGACGGCTGGAGTTCGTTGTCCGAGTTGGCGTAGGCGGTGGTCATGACACCTCGTTATGAGTCGGTCTGGATGGATGTGTTGGGCAGCGCAGTGGGGCCCGGCGGGATTTGCAGTTAGCCGGCGAGCGGCGACTCGTCGGCGGATTGCTGGTCGTGGCGACGCCGGTCGCGACGATCTGCGAGTGCGCCGGTCTGCTCGATCTCCGCGACGGCACTCACCACGCGTACGAGGAAGAGGCCGTGCGCGGTCTCGGTGTCGAGGGCGGGATCAGCGGCCGAGACGACCCGCACACCTCGGGACGTCAGCTCGTTGAGCACGAAGGCGAGGTGCTGCGTCTTGCGGGACAGGCTGTACAGGTGGTTGACGACGAGCACGTCGATGACTCCGGATCGGGCTGCCGCCAATACCCGTTGCAGCCCAGGACGCTTCAGCGTGCCGCCTGATGCGTAGTCGCTGCTGCGGAGAGCGATGTGCCAACCGGGTTGGGACGCGACGTAGGTCTGCAGGTGGTCGCTTTCGCGGAGCGTGGGCCACCGCTGGTAGAGGCCGACGCGTACCGGCCGTCGAGTCCGTGGGTGTGCGGCGCCGACGGAGTCGCTGAAGTCCTGGGGGTGCAGCAGCACCGTGACCGCCTCCGGCGGGTCCATCCGCTCGACGCCGCCGGGGATGAAGTCGATGCGGATCGGTGTCCCGGTGGTCGGGCAGATTTCCTCGACGCGGAAGGGCACATCGAGGACGGCGGCGAAGGTGAACACGTCCGGTCCGCACCCGCTGCCCATCGGGACCTGGCGATCGCCGAGATGCACCACTCGGCGAATCCGATTGCCTGGGTAGGGGTCGTCCCAGTGGATCAGCCCGTTCTCGATGCGGGCCGTGAACTCCTGTCGGACCAGCGCCGCGGTTTCACTGTCGGACCGGTTGAGGATGGTGGCCAGGCGTTGCACCGGCGCGGGGCGCTCGCCGAGCCTGGTCAGCGAGGGCGCCGAACTCGGCGATGCCGCTGGCGAGTGCCTGGTGGTGGTCCAGCACCACCCCAGTGACCTCGGGATGGCGGGTGGACCAGGCGTGGGCGGCGTCGGGATTGGTGAAGAAGTTGATGTGGCCGCAGGTGCGGTCCACCGAGGGGCAGCAGGCAGCCTCGCTGCTGTCGGTGGTGCCGGCGAAGACCACTGCGTTGCCGGGCTGCCAGCGCGCGGTGTCGTGGTCGACCTGGACGGTCACGATGTGGCCGGTGTCGGGTTCAGTGCTGGTGATGGTGACCGGGTGTCCGAGCATGGCGGACATGCCGAGGGCGTCGACGGCGCACATCGCGTACACGATGGGGCCGCGGTCCCAGGTGACTCGGTGGCGGGTCGGGACGGGTGAGAACGGGTAGGCGGCGCGGATGTCGCCCCGCTCGTCGAGGGCGACGAGGTCCCGTTCGATGAGCTCAGTCAGCGCGCGACCGGCGTCGATGCCGTGGTCACGGGCCATCCGTTCCAGATCGGCCCGCAGCGGCGCTTGGCCTGTCTCGGCGAACGCCGTCAATACCGCGCGGTGCATGCGCTGTGCTGGTGGGGTGAGCGCGGTGGCGGCCCGGCACTTGTTCAGGTCCAGGTTGGGCGGCTCGGTCATCGCGTTCCCTTCGGTTCGTAGCGCAGTAGAGCTGCGGCCATGTCCCGCACCGCCGCGAAGGCGTCCGGCATGGACAGGATGGCGATGTCGTCACGGCCGGCGGCCCACTGCTCGGCCATGGCCTGGTTAGGGAAGAAGAGGTTGTGGTGGCAGAAGGTGCCCCAGATCGCGGTCGTGCTGCTGAGGTCGACCTGGTCGGAGCCGGGTACCCGCTGGGTTGCCACCGCGCCGACCGGCTGGAGGTCGGTGAGATCGGTAGGGCTGGCGTGCAGGGTCACGACGTCGTCGGAGCCGGGCGGGGTGGAGGCGATGGTGATCGGTTTGTCGAGGATGTGGGTGAAGATCAGGGTGTCCATTCCGCACCACGCCCACATCCGCACGCCGTCGATGGTCATCTCGTGCGGCGTGGGGTTGTAGGTCACGCCGAGCCCGACGATCAGGCCGTCGTCGTCGCGTTCGGTCCACGTGTCGAGCAGCGCGTCGGCTCGTGCCTGGTCGATGCCCAGCTCGGTGATCGTGTCCAGGGCGTGGTCGCGGGTGACCGGCTGGCCTTCGACGGCGAGCAGGCGAAGCATTCGGGTCACCAGGCGGGCCTGGTCGTGGCCGAGGTCCAGAGGACCTCCCGGTCGGGTCAGTTCGGTGACCGCGTGGTTGGCATGTGTGCTGGTCACGGTCGTCCCTCCCACGATTTCTGGTGTACTGGTTAGGTCGATCGCGACCGTATGGTCTGCCCCTGGGGTGAGGGTCAAGCGCTTGCGGCGCATCGGGGATCGCCCATCCAGCACGGGCCGCCCTGACCGGCCAAGGCCGCCTGGTGGGTGGCTTCGAAGTCGTCGACGCGGCGCAGGATCTGCTGGAACTCGGCGATCCGTGCGGCCAGCCGTGCTCGTGACCGACGCAGCAGCTCCGCGAGCTGGGGACCGATCGGCGGATCGGTACGAGTCAGCTCTCGGATCTCGGCGACGGTCAGGCCGAGCCCGCGCAGTTGACCGATCAGCTGGACGCACCACAGAGCATCGGTGTTGAACAGCCGATAGTTGGTGGCGCTGCGGCCGACGGTGTAGATCAGGCCCCAGTCGGTGTACTGGCGCAGGGTCTTGATCGGCACTCCGGTGCGGCGGGACAGTTCCCCGACCGTCATCTGCCCGTTGCTCGTCATGACGTCGCTTTCCCAGGCTTAGGAGGCGCAGCAGGACAGTTTGGCCACGTCACGGTTGAACGTTTGGGCGGCGAGCTTGAGGCCCTCAGCCATGGTCAGATACGGGCACCACAGGTCGGCCATCTGCTGCACGGTCATCCGGTTGGCCAGGGCGTACACGGCGGTCGCGATCACCTCGCCGGCACCGTCGGCGAGCACGTGCGCGCCCAGCAGCCGCCCGGTTCCGTGTTCGGCGACGAGCTTGATCAGGCCACGGGTGTCCCGGTTGACCAGCGCCCGCGGCACGTACTCCAGTGGCAGCACCCTGCTGTCCGTGAAGTAGCCCTGTTCGGCGGCCTGGGCGTCGGTGAGGCCGGCCGCCGCGATCTGCGGGCTGGTGAAGATCACCCGCGGCAGGTGGCGGTAGTCCAGCGTGCGCCCCGCGTCCGCGAAGGCGTTGTCGGCGACCAGCGTGCCGTGAGCGGCGGCGACGTAGACGAACTGCGGGTGCCCGGTGACGTCCCCGGCGGCCCAGATGCGGGGATTGTCGGTGCGCAGGTACTCGTCGACAACGACCTCGCCGCGCGGACCGGTCTTGACCCCGACCGCGTCGAGGTTCAGGCCGTCTGCGGCCGGGCGGCGGCCGGTGGCCACCAGAAGCTGCTCTGCGGTCAGCTCGCTCAGGTTTCCGTGCGCGTCGGTGAGCCGGACGCGGTAGCCGTCCGGTCCGGCCTCGACGTGGCTGACCGTGGCTCCGGGCATCGCTCGGATGCCCTCATCGGCGAACACCTGCTCGATGCCGGCGCTGACCTCGGGTTCCTCGAACGGCGCCAGCCGCGGCAACGTCTCGACCACGGTCACCTCGACCGCGAGCCGGTGCCACAGCTGGGCTTGTTCCAGGCCGATGGCGTTGCCGCCGAGCACGATCATCGACCGGGGCAGCGCGTCGAGTTCCATCGCTGTGGTCGAGGTCAGATAGCCGGTCTCGGCCAGTCCGTCGATGGGCGGTGCCCCTGGGATGGATCCGGTGGCGATCAGGTAGTGCTCGGCCTCGACCGTCACGGTCTCCCCGGAGGCCAGATCGACGTCCAGCACGGGCCCGGACCGGGTGGCGGTGAACCTGGCGGCGCCGGTCAGGATGTCCCAGCCGTACTCGGCGGCCAGGTCGGTGTATTTCTCCGCCCGCAGGGACTCGACCAACTCCTGCTTGCCGTCAATCAGGCGTGGTAGCTCCACCTCGAACGGGGAGGTGGTGATGCCGGGAAACCGGCCGTCCAGACTCACCTGGCGCGCCTCGGCCGCAGCCAGCAGCGCCTTGGAGGGCACGCACCCGGTGTTCACGCACGTACCGCCCACCGTGGCGCGCTCGATCATCACCACCGACCGGCCCCTGCCGCGAGCCGCGATCGCCGCCGCGAACCCCGCGCCACCGGAACCGATCACGGCCAAGTCGTACCTCATCCGGCTGCCTCCTACTGTCACTCTCACCCACGTATTCGCCTACGCGGATACGTCCGATGCTAACCTCATATCTGTTCATCCGCATACATGAGTGCTTGATCTGAGGATGGCGAAGACATGACCGCAGGTCCCCAGCCCGCTGCCACGCTGCTGCCCACCGAGCCGAACGGGGTCGAGATGGTGGCCAAGTTCTTCCGCGCGTTGGGCGACCCCGCGCGGCTGCGGCTGCTGGAGTTCCTGCTGCACGACGAGCACACCGTCACCGAGTGCGTCGCGCACATCGGCCTGTCCCAGGGACGGGTGTCCACCCACCTCGGCTGCCTGTCGGACTGCGGCTACGTGCAGGTGCGCCGCGAGGGCCGCTTCGCCTACTATACCGTGACAGACCCACGCGTCGCCGAACTGGTGCTGCTGGCCGGGTCGCTGGCCGCGGACAACGCCGCTGCCCTGGCCGCCTGCATGCGCATCACGCCCACCACGTGAGCCATCGTCAGCTGCTACGGCAAGCGGCGGTCGATCCAGCGAAGCACGGCGCCGATCACGCCGCGCTCATGCCAGCCCTTCCTGATCACTGCAGCGCGGACGGCATTGATCCCTGAACGCAACCGGGCCATCGATGAGGGATGTTGCTCGTCGTAGCGCTGGACCGCTCGTCGTTGCAGCCATCGCGCGCACCCGAGGCACACGCCAACCTCTGGGTGCTGGCCCAAGCGAACCAGTTCGGTCTCCGGATACTCGGTACCGCAGCACCAGCACGATGGTTCCGATGCCCTGTCCTGCTCCGGTTGAACGGTCACCTGGCCACCTCCCAGATCTGTGAGCGTACGCCGAGACACCTGCCACGACCGGGCATCGCTCTCGCGTGGATAACGAAGTCGGCATGCAGGCGGTTTGACCTTTGGCTGTCACTCAGTGTCGCCTAGGCTGACTGATCGTGGACGGCGGCGATGACGACGTAAACGACCAGGTCAGTGCGGCTGTGACCAGCCGCGAGCAGGATGCGGTGCGGATCTTGTTGTTGATCGACGGCGCCGCCGAACCACTGCCCGCGCCGATCACCGACGACGCCGCCTTGGTGGACGCTGTCGGAGTGGTGGAGGGGCAGCTTCGGCTGCAGAAGCTGGACTTCTGGCTGCGAAGTCCTGATTTCCTCGCTGACGAGTTGCTCAACGACTACGAGCGCAGCGGCGAGCCCAGGCTGCTGGACTTGGCGGCGCAGATCCTGGACTCCGAGGAACCGGAGGTACGCCGATACCCGATGCTTCGTCACCACTTCGGCGCCTACGAGCCGCTCGATGACGCGCTGGCGGTCCTGCGCAGCGCGGGGCTGGTCGTGCGGCGCCGCCACGGGCGGGTAGGCCGTACTTCGCGACACGACTACTACCTGTTGGCTCGGGGCCGCGAGGTCGCCCGAACGGTCGTTGCTCAGGCCCCGGCCTTTCGCTATTACATCGATCGTGTGCAGCTGGTGCTCGATCTGGCCGACGGACGTGGGGGGAACCAGTTGAAGGAGCGTCAGTACCTGCAGGACGAGTACGCGACGGCAGCCCGTGGGACACGGATTAGCAGCATCAGCGCTCGGGCACGGAGCCGTCTCGCCCAACTGCGGGCGGAGGCCACGGTCACGGACGGGGTGGACGCATGACCGTGGCGGCATCCCGCGCCGAACACTCTGGCTCGCTCGTCGCGCGGATCGCTGCCGCGGCCAAGACCACCGAGGATGATGTTGTTGAGGTCTTCACGACCCACGGCATCCCGCTGGCTTACCCGCCGGCACGCCCTCGGTCGGTCCGAGTCCACCGCCTGCGCGTGCACGGTGTGCGTGCCGGAACGAAGCATGACGGCCCGTTTGACCGCACGTTCACCTTCGACACCGACTTCACCGCGTTGGTCGCGTCCAACTTCCGGGGCAAGACCAGCGTCTTGGAGATCATCACGTGGTGCTTGCGGGGGTCACCTCGCGACCGCCTGCAGGCTGACGTCCGCCGCTGGCTCTCCGGAGTTGAGCTCGACGCCACCATCGCGGGGCAGGCGATTGGGTTTCGTCTCTCACTCGACAAGGGCGTTCTGACCAGAGGCGTGGTGCTCGCTGCCGCCCGCTGGGAGAGTCTCGCGGCGGAGGAGAGTGCTGAGGAACGCCAGGGCGTCTCGATCCTCGTTGACACCGCAGACGAGGACGACCTCGCCGCGCAGGTGGCCACGTTGATGCTCGACAGGCTCGACTTGCAGCCGTTGGTGAATTCGGTGAGCAAGGACAAGCAGGTCGGCACGCAGACTCATGGCTGGCCCGCGTACTACTCCGCGATCAATCTTCCGGCGGGGCCTGACAAGCCCCTGCTCGGGGATCAGGCGATGGCCGGTCTGCCCGGACGGCTGTTGCAGGTGTTCCTCGACCTGCCGGCCGCCGCGGTGCTCACACGGGTGAAGGCGACGCGCGAAGTGTTGCAGTCCGAGGTCACTCAGGAACGTGAGCGCGTACGGGGCGCGGCCGAGCAGCGGGCGGCTGAACGTGCCCGAGCCCAGGAGGCGCTCACGGCTGCACAGACTGAACTCGACCGACTCGTCCAGCAAGCGCCCGGACCGTCGCTGACCGACCTCGCGGACACCGCCGGTCGGCTCGCCCGCCAAGTTGCCGATGCCGACGAGGAGTGGCACGAGCTCAACCGGGCCTACCGGGCCGCGCGGCGACAACGGCAGGCGGACGAGAAGGCGCTGAACGACGTCAAGGAAAGCCAGATCGCCCGATTGCTGTTCCACGGCTTGGACCCCAGCGCGTGCCCGCGCTGCGAAACGCCGATCACCACCCAACGCCGTCAGGAAGAGCGCGATGTGCACCGTTGCGCGGTCTGCACCGCCGAGGTCGTCGGTGAGACCGCCAGCGACGAGGATGTCGAGGCCGAGGCACAGGCGCGCGTCGATGCCAGCAGGGCTGCCGAAGATGCGGCACGGCAGGCGCTGGAATCCGCCGAATCAACCCTCTCCCAACTCACCGCACAGCTGGATGAGGCACAACAACGATTGCGGACCGCGGGCACCGCCGACACAGTGCGCCAGCGCATGACCGCAGAGCTTGAGGTGGCGCGGTGGAAGGGCGCGTTGGAAATGGTGCCCGAACCGGCCGAGCACGATGAAGACCGGGAGTCCACTGTCCTCAAGGTGTTGGCCGCCGCGGACAAAGTCCTCGATCAGGACAGCAAGGCGACTGCCGCCGCCCTGTTCACCGAACTGAACGCCGAGATCGCTGATCTCGCCCGTCGGTTCGGGATGAGCGCACTGGAAAGGGTGGAGGTCAACCGGGCCGCCCAGCTGAAGGTGATCAAAGGCGGGGGCGCGCAGTCGTTCTTCGGCAAGCAGAGCCCCGGTGAACAGGTCCGGCTGCGCATCGCCGTTGTGATCGCCTTGCTACGGGTTGGTGCACGGCTCGGGATCTCGACCCACCCCGGTCTCGTCCTGATCGACAGCCCCAAGGCCGAGGAGGTACAGGACTTCGACGCGGCCGTCGTCTTCAAGGAGCTCGCGGAGTTGGCCGCGAGCAACCACATCCAGGTGCTGATCACAACCGCGGACCGCGAACTGAGCAAGGCAGTTCTGCCCGCCGACTGTCTGGTCACCGCCGAGGAAGGTGCGCCGCTGTGGTGATCTCGGTATCTCCGCTGCAGCGTCCCGTAGACACAAACTCTGCAGTGTTCGACGTGACCGGTTGGAAAGATCGCTCACCATGGCGGTTGTGGACATGACCCGGCTCGCCGAACACCTTGCCGACACGGCGACCGAACGGACTGCTGCCACGCTTGCCCAACTCGGAGCGGAGGCGGTGGCCGAGGAGGCAGCCGACATCGCCGCCGGCCCACTGGCTCCGGTGCTGGCGCACGCGCTAGCCCAAGTTGTCGGCACCGAGACCGGCGGATGGGAGACAGCCACCGCCAGCTTCATCGACGGCCTGACCGGCCAGCAGAGCCTGCTGGCGCTGGCGAGCAGTCTGGACGAGCTTCTCGCTAGTCCGGCCACAGTGGACACTCAAGGGATGCAGCTGCACAACGTGTTGCTGAGCGACCTCGCGCCGCTGATTCACTCCAATCCATTGCTGGCAGCTGGCCGTCTCGAAGGCGCCGTGCGTCTGGCGGTGGCCGGTGCCGTCACGCCGTTCGGCATTCTCGGCCACCTCACCGCACCGCCGCCCGACGCTCCCGAGGAGTTCACCGAACGCCTTCCCCGACTACTCGGCGCGGCTATGGATCGCTGGGCGAACGAGGCCACCATCGCCACATCACTGCGCAGCGCGCTGGATCAACTACGCCACGACGAAGCGGCAGCGGTCGACGCGGCTTTCGAGCTGGCCTGCTACGAGTTGAGATCCGCCCTCGCCGCCGAGACTCTCCCGGCGGCAATGGAGGCGCTCACCACAGCCCGGTCCGGTTTCGCCACCGTCGACGCCGCCGAGGAGGCACGTCACGACGCCAGAGCGTACGCGGCTGCCTGTGATGCGATCCTCGCGTTCGCCGCCCACGACCAGATCCGGCTGGCCGACGCCACTGACCGGCTCACCGCGGCGCTGGACCAGCGCGAGGCATGGTTGAGTGGGATGCACGCGCCGTCGTGGCTTCGGCCTCGACGTGCCGCGGAACTTGCGTGGCAGCGACTCGTGCTCTTGCTCAATGCAGCAGCCGAGCGGTTGTCCGAAACGGTCTGGATGGACGTGTGGGAGGCGCTCGCCACGGTCCTCGACGCCTACGCCCAAGCGCGCACTGTGCGACCGCTCCCCGGCGTGGAAGCGACGCCAGGACTGGCCGCGGTTGTCGAGCCTGCTATCGAGAACGCGATCATGCGTCAGCAGAGTCTGCTTGCGGCGCTTCGCCGCTCGGTCACCGAAGTGTCCAAGTTGGATGCTCCTCCGCTCGACGCCCACACCGGAGAGCTGCTCCTCGCCCGCATTGAGGCAGTCGCAACACGACAACGTGAGGCTCACAGCCATTCCTCGCGCCCCGCAGCCGATGGCGACGACGATGAGGAGCCTCACCCGGCCGACACCGCTCGGCTGCATCGTCTGGCACCCGCACTGGTCCATGCTCTTGGCGAGCAGCAGGCCGCTGACCTCGCTGCCGACCTCAGCGATGACAATCTCCAGATTCTCGAAGGGATCGTGCACAGCAGCGAGCTTGCACGGTCGCGGACCGCGCACCCGGTACTCGATCGCCTCCTTGAGGATCTCCTCCGACAACTCGCCGAGTCACCGCACTTTGTCGGCGATGTGCGAGACACCTTCGGACTGCTGCTCGAACAGACCTTGCGGTTCCTGCACAGCCGCGCGGACCTCACGACCAAGACATGGGGACTGCATAAGGAGAAAGACAGGGACTACCGCAGACAGCTCAAGAAAGGCGAACGTCGGCCTGTCGAGGCGGACCTGCAACAGGACTACCACCAGTGGCTCGCAACAGGGCAGCTCGGCGGTTTGGTTTCGGTCGAAGCTACCGACATCGCGACGGGCCGTGCCGACGTCGTCGTGACGTTCGGAATCCTTCGGTACCTCACTGAGATCAAGCGTGAACTCACCAACTCCGCTCCCGCCAGTCTTGAGGGCAAATACGTTCGCCAGGCTGCGGAATACGGCAACACCAACGTGCCGTTCGGCCAGCTGCTCGTACTCGACCTCACACCACATCCCGACGGCGCGCCCCGAGTCGACGAATCGGTCTGGGTGGCCCGCCATCGTCCACCCGGTACTACAACGGACCGCACGGTGATCGTTGGAGTCGTGGCTGGAAACCGCCCCACACCACACGACCTGTCCTCCTAACACCGGTTTCTTCGCAGCCCCTACGGGTCTGCGACAGAGATCGTTGTCAAACCAGAGTGATCAAGAACTAGGCGTGCAGGATCGCTGCGCCCGAGTACGCACCGGCCGATCAGTCGACGCCGACAGATATGGGCTCACGTGATGGCAACCGGCGTTGGGCGGATCGATTTCTGCGGCGGGCCGCTACGACCCATACGAACGTGACGATCAGGACTGGGCCGCCGAGGGCGAGCGCCAGGACCGCGCCGTGTCGCTGATCGGCCAGGAGATCTGGTAGCCACGGCAAAGCCAGGCTGCGGTGGAAGTTCTCGCCGATGACGGTGTCCGTGGACAGGATCTGCAAGCAGAAGACGGTGTAGAGGGCCGCGGTGAGCAGCAGGACTACCTCGCTGGTCGGGGCGGTCCGGGTGAGCACGGCGGTGAAGAAGATGAAGCCGCTGCTGAGAAACAGCGCGTTCATCAGCAGGTGGGCCCAGTGTTCTCCAGGCAACGTGTCCATCGGGCCAAGCAGGTAGAGCCCGTAGTAGGCGCCGAGGAGCACGATCATCGCCGGCACGGGCTGGCGAAGCCATCGGATTAGCGGCAGCCGTGCCAGGAGAGTGAGGTGTTCTGCCGTGCCGACCACGCCGGTGTCCTTGGGTGCCGTTCGTACGGCCAAGACTCCGGGCCGGCCCCAGGCCAGAAGTGGTCCAGCCAGCAGGGCGAGCAGCGTGTGGCCGGACAGGTGCGCGCTGAACATCGCCGGCATGTAACGGCCCAGCCCGGAACTGGTGACCAACAGCACGACCCCGCAACCGGCTACCCAGGCCGCGGTTCGGCGAATCGGCCAGGCGCTGCCCTGGGATCGCAGCACGGACACGACGCGCAGGTAGAGCAGGGCGCAGACGATCGCCGCGGTGCCGAAGACGAGGTCGAACCGCCAGTCGGTCAGCAGCCGGAGGGCATCGAGCGGGCCGTCGAGACGGTAGCCGATGAGCAGTTCCGTCTCCGTGGGCTGCGGTCCGGTCGCGGCTGGTGGCGGGGTGCGGCCGAGGCCGACCGAGACACCGATCGCGGCGAGCATGAGCAGCGTTTCGACAGCGCCCAGTCTGATCAGGGCTTGCCTGCCGCTCGTTTTCTCGATCACCGCGACTGCGCTCCTGCGCTGGCAGTGGCCGATCACACCGAGGACGATCAATGCCGCCGCCTTAGCGGTTACCAGCAGCCCGTAAGTGCTGCCCACGAGTTCGCTCAACGACAGCCGGACCAGGGCGTTCACGGTGCCTGATGTGGCCATGACGATCCAGCAGGCAAGTGCGATCAGGGAATACCGGCGGACGAGTTGCTCGACCGCCGCGCCGCCGCGCAGCACGTGCGTGATCACGGCAAGAAGGCCACCAATCCACAGTGCGGCTGCGACGACGTGGAACAGCATGCTGCTCGTGGCCACGTCGTGTGCTCCGCCGGCGGCGGAGTGGCCGGTGAGGGCGACCGGCAGCAGGCCGAGCACCGAGCAGGCGAACAGGACCACGGCCGAGGGCCAGCCCAATGTGACGCGACATCCGATCGCGACGACGAGCGCGATCAGCGCCACGACCAGCCAGGCTGTGGATTGCTCGATCAGGTCCAGGGCCTGGCCCAGGGCGACGATGTCCGTCATCAGCTTTCCGGCGGGTTGGCCTGTCGCGTCCGCGGCGGTCAGGACCGCCATCACGGCGGCATTGGCCGCCCAGGCGAAACCGGCCCGACTGGCCACCCGGATCGCCGCGTAGCCGTCCGCCGCCAAAATCCCGCTGCGCTGCGGAGCGACGCCGAACGCTGCGAGCATCAGCGACCCCACACACAGCACCGCGAACACTTCGGCCAACACCCGAACCGTCGGCAACCCCAGACGGCTCACGAGCCCTGGGTCGGGAAGACCGTAGAGAACGTAGAGATCGCCGCCTGCGGAACCGGTGATGGCGACGGAGATCAACGCCGCGGCCAGAACACCCATTGACGAGACGACGAGGAGGACTCCGTGCGTCCGGTGTCGGGACCGACCTCGGGGTGAGGCTGGGTCGGTATTTGTACTTGCGTCCACTACAGCGTCCTCAAGAATCTCTTGGCAGTGGGCCACTTGGGGAGCGCGAGCTCCGGCGGGATGATCGGTCTCGGGTCTGCGGTTGAGCAGCGTCAGAGCAGAGTGATCCAGTAGGCCCAGAACGCCTGCAGCACGGCGGCGGCGATGGCGAGGTACCACAGGGTCAGCACTACGGTGTGGTAGCGAGCCAGGACGCCCGCCACACGCGCAACCGACTTCGGGACCGGCAGGTGGCCCTGGGTGATGTTGTGCAGGGTGGTGTACCAGAAGATCGGGATGGTGACCGCCCAGACGATCATGCAGTACGGGCACAGCGCGCCGATGCGGTAGAGGCTCTGGAAGATCAGCCAGTGCACGAACACGACCCCGAAGGTGACGCCTGCCTGCAGGCCCAGCCAGAACCAGCGGGCCAGCCGTGCCCCGGCCAGGAGAGCGACGCCGGTGGTGGTTATGACGGCGAACCCGGCGATGCCCAGCAGGGGGTTGGGGATGCCGAACGCCTCGGCCTGGGGTGTGCTCATCACCGAGCCGCAGCTGAGCACCGGGTTGATGCTGCAGGAGGGCACGTAGTCGGCATCGCGCAGCAGCGCGATCTTCTCCACGGTCAGGACGAGGGCGGCGGCCAGCCCGATCAGCCCGCCCACCGTCAGCATCCACGGCAGCAGTCGCGTGGTGAACGGCGCCGGTGTGGCGCGGCTGGTCGCGTCGATCTGCGTGGTGGTGCTCATTTACCGAGTTCCGCGTCGATGGCGGTCTTGAGGCCCTCGTAGGTGGGGCGGCCGGTGAACTGCACGCCGTTGATGAAGAACGTGGGGGTGCCCCGGACGCCCAGATTGGTGCCGTCGGTGCGGTCGGCCAGGACCCGGTCGATGGTGGCCTGATCGTCGAGCGCTTTCTCGAAGGCCGGCATGTCGAGGCCGAGCTGGCGGGCGAAACCGAGGAAGGTCTGGCGGTGATCGACCTGCTGGTCGCCCCACTGCGGCTGGGTTTCGTACATCAGCTGGTACATCGGTTCGAGCTTGCCTTGCTGTCCAGCGGCTTCGACGGCGCGGGCGGCCAGTTCGGCGTTGCGGTGGCTGGGGATCGGGAAGTAGCGCATCACGAAGGTGACCTTCCCGGCGTAGTCGGCGCGCAGCCGCTCCACACCAGGAAATGCCGCGCGGCAGGCTTCGCACTCCAGATCGAGGAACTCCACCACGGTCACTTTGCCGTCGGCGGCGGTGGACAGGCGGTGGCTGTCGGGGCGCACCAAGACCTCGGCGGGGGCAGCGGGCGGCGAGTCCTGTGGGGAGCCGCTCTGCGCGGCGGGGGCGTCGGTCTTGTTGACACCGATGACTACGGCGATCACGGCGGCGACTGCGACGACTACGGCGAGCACGGTCACGGTGACCTTGGTGTTGGGCGTCATGCTCTGAGTTCTCCTTCTCGGGGCGTTGGGGTGGGGTTAGAGCGGGGTGGTGAATCCGGAGATGGGGCCGCGTAGCCAGGCGATCGCCTCGCCCCACAGGCCGGTCACCAGCAGCGCGCCGACGGCCAGCAGCAGCACACCTCCGGTCAGTTGCACGGCGCGGGTATGGCGGCGCAGCCAGCCGGCGGTGGTGATCGCCCACCGGGCGGACACAGCGAGCAGCACGAACGGCAGGCCGAGGCCGATGCAGTAGGCGGTGACCAGGGCCAGGCCGCGCCACAGTGGAGGGCCGGCCTGGGTGCCGCTGGCCAGGGCGATCACCCCGGCCAGGGTCGGCCCGAGGCAGGGAGTCCAGCCCAAGCCGAACACCGCGCCGAGCAGCGGGGCACCCCAGATCCCGCGTTGGGGCCGGTGGTGCAGACGTGCCTCGCGTTGCAGCGAGGGGATGAGTCCGAGGAAGGCCAGGCCCATGATGATGGTCACCACGCCGCCGATGCGCTGCAATAGCTGCTCGTTGGCCAGCAGCGCGTCGGAGACGCCCAGCACGGTCAAGACGGCGGCGCCGAACACCACGGCGAACCCGGCCACGAACAACAGCGCGGCGCCCGCGACCCGCCAGCGATCCGTCCGGCGTGCACGGCTGTCCTCAGCATCAACAGCGGGGGCGTCGGCGCCGACCAGCCCAGCGAGGTAGGCCAGGTAGCCGGGGACCAGGGGAATCACGCAGGGCGAGGCGAACGAGATCGTTCCTGCGGCCAACGAGACCAGCGCAGCCAGCAGCAGCGGTCCGGAGATCGCGATATCGGTCGGGTTCACCGCGTGGCTCCGCCCGTTGCCGGTGCCGTCGTCGCGGTGGGGCCGCTGGTTGTCATGGATGTGCCGGTCGGGGGCGGAGGTTCTTCGGCGGAGACACGCTGCACGACGGGCAGCAGGTCCTCGCGCAGCAGGGCGGTCAGGTACACGGCGGCGACCCGGTGGCGGCGGTCGAGCACAATGGTGGAGGGCACGGTGTTGCGAGGGAAACCCTTAAGCGCCAGCAGGGAGCGGCCGGAGTTGTCGAACAGCGAGGGGTAGGTGACCCCGAAGTTGTGGAGGAAGTCCTGGGCCGCCCCGCGTTCGTCGCGCACGTTGATCCCCAGGAACTGCACCCCGGTGTCCTTGGTGTCGGCGTACACCGCTTCCAGGTCGTCAGTCTCGGCGCGGCAGGGACCGCACCACGATCCCCAGATGTTGAGCACCACGACCTGGCCGGTGTAGTCGGCCAGCGTGATCTGCCGACCGGGTTCGTTCAGGCTCTCCCCGGTCAACCCGGTCACGGTGCCGCGCTGCTCGGGCGGGTCGTAGAAGATCCGGGTCTGGCCGCCTGGCGCCACGAACTCGAATCCCCCGCCACGCGGGGTGGCATCACCATCTGTGCTGCACCCGGTGAGCAGCAGCGCGGCGGCGAGGGCGCCGAGCAGCCGGTAGGCCGACGTGGGTGGGCGTGGGATGTGATCGTGACCGGTGTCATGGGCGCCACAGGTGGCAGGGGATGCGGTAGTGACAGCGGGGAACACGAAACTCTTGCCTCCAGCAGGCGGCGTGACGAAGCGGAAGTTGTCAACGAGGGGCCACGACAACAATCACCGCCAGCCAGATGCGGTCGATGTGTGTGGGCGAGGCGAACTTCGGCTACGTGCGCAGCACGCAGAGCATGGCCAGGGCGGGCCCGCGGCGGTGCCGTTGCATGGTGGAGGAGCGAGGCCCGGCGCGCACCGGCGCGGCCTGCGGCAGGCTGGGGCGGGCCAGCCCGATGACCACGAGCAGCACAGCAACGAGCAGCGCCAAGCACAATCCGACCACCCCGGCCGGCGCGTCCGGGGCGCTCAGGGGTGCCAGCAGACCCACGCCGACCTGGTGGGCGGCGGATTCGAGCTCGCCGATCAGGGCCGAGACCGGCGAGTCAGCAGTGTCGGAGCTTGGAGCGATCGTGGCGGTGGTCGAGCACAATGCGTCGTGCCCGAAGACGCGCAGCTGATCAGCGCAGGGCGAGCTCTGCAGGATGGTGAGCCCGACCAGCACGCCGAGCACGGCGACCAGTCGCACAAGACCTGCTCGCGCGATCAGGCTGCGACGTCCGCTGCTCGGCACGCCATCAGGGTAAACGGCCCTGGGTGGTCGGCCCGCACGGCCCTGAACCTCGATGAACACCGACCTGCGGGATCTTCACGGTCGTGCCGACCGTTGTCAGGCAAGATCCATCCCCGATCAAGGAGGTATCTCGTGGCGGTCGCTCAGGTGGGTGGCATCAAGGTCGGGTACGAGCTGCACGGGCCGGACGACGGGGATCCGGTAGTGCTGCTGGGTGGGACCGGGATGCCCCGTGGGGTGTGGCACCTCATGCAGCTGCCGACCTTGGTCGAGGCTGGCTACCGGGTGGCCGCCGTGGACCCTCGCGGGGTGGGCGACTCGTCCGCGCCGACCGGCCCGTACACGATCGAGGAGATGGCCGAGGACCTGACCGGGCTGCTGGGGCATTTGGGTTGGTCGCGTGTGCGTCTGATCGGTCTGTCGCAGGGCGGGTTCGTCGCCGAGCAGCTGTGTGCCGCGCGCCCCGAACTGGTCCAGGCCGCGGTGTTGTTCGCCAGCGCCGGGGCCACCACCGCCTACCAACGGGCCTGGTTCGAGGCCATGCGGGCCTTGTTCGCCGCCGGCGCCGTCCCGCGCGAGTTCTTCATCGCCGAGAACCTGGCCAACACCCTGCCGGCGGTGGCGTTACGCGACGACGACGAGGCCGTGGGGCGGTGGGTCGAGATGTTGTCCGCGCAGGACTGGGCCACGCCCGGCCAGCGCGGGCAGTACTTGGCCTGCATCTCCTGGATGCTGGATGTCGACCGCGCCGCACGCTGGCCGCGGATCGAATGCCCCGTTCAGGTCCTCTCGTGCGAGCACGACCTGATGTTCCCGCCGCGCACGGGACGGGCGGCAGCCGCCGCCATGCCGAACGCCGGCTTCGTCGAGATCACCGGGCACGCCCATGGCGGCGCCATCCAGGCAGGCGACCAGGTCAACCCAGTCGTTCTCGATTTCTTCGCCCGCCACTAACTCCCGGCTGCTACGTTCCGGATGCCGAGCCCGCGGTTGTGACGCGTGGGCGGCCGATGTGCCGGGCGAGATGGTGGTGCACATAGGTGGCGTCGCGGCCCACCCAGCCCAGCAGTGCTGATCCGCGAGTGCGTTGGTAGGGCAGGCCGAGGTAGTACAGGCCAGGGATCGGGCTGATCCCGCCGGTATGCCGGGGCCAGCCGTCGGCAGCGAGCGCGTCGGGGACGGCCAGCCAGCTGTAGTCGGGCCGGTAGCCAGTCGCCCACACGATCGTGGCCGGGCTGACCTGGTGTCCGTCGGCGGTGTGCACGCGCCGTCCGTCCGCTGCGGTGACGCGGTCACGCAGCTGCACGCCCTGTCGCTGGAGGTGGCGCAGGCTGGTACCGATCAGCGGGTCGCGCTCGCGTAGGCGGCGACCGAGCCGGCTGTCGCCCGGAATGCGCATGACGCGGAGCAGGTCAAGCCAGCTGAACAGGTCGCGGCCGAGAATACGCTGTGGGAGTGCGGGTTGCCGGGCGCCGACCGCGACGGTCACCGGTCGGGTGCGGGCGAGTTCGTCGGCGATCTGCACCCCGGAGTTCCCGGCACCGACGACGAGCACCGGGCCATCCGGGAGTTGGTCGGGGTTGCGGTAGTCCGCGGTGTGCAGCTGGGTGATGTCGGCGTCCAGGTCCCGAGCCAGGTCGGGGACGGCAGGGTGCTGGAACGGGCCGGTGGCCACCACAACCGCCCGCGCGGTGACGGTCCCGTGCTCGGTGACCGCCTCGAACCCACCGTCGGCGACGTGCCGTAGATGGCGAACTCCGGTGCCCAGCCGCAGTGGCAGCGCGAAGTGCCGGGCGTAGTCGGCGAGGTAGTCGGCGACCTCGTCCTTGCCGGGCAGGTGATCAGGAAGTGCCGGAAACGGCAGGCCGGGCAGAGCGCTGAACCGGGCCGGGGTGAACAGCCGCAGCGAGTCCCACCGTCGGCGCCAGGACTGGCCGATCTCGCTGGTGGCATCGACGATCAGGAAGTCCCGGCCGGTGCCAGCCAGTGCGTGGCCCATGGCCAGCCCCGCCTGACCGGCACCGACAACAAGGACATCGACACTGACGCTGGGGTCAGCAGACATCGCAGCAGCCCGACCCGTTCTCGCCGTCGCGACGTGCGCTGGTCACCGAGAGCGTGAGGGTCTGCGGTACCGCCTTCGTGACGGCAGTGGTGGTGATGCCGGGCAGGGGCGTGGTCTTGGCCGCGCGGATGGCGTTGAGGATGACCAGGACCTCGGCCAGCTCGTGCACGAACACTACGGTCGCCAAGCCCAGCACGCCGAACGCGGCCAGCGGGATCAGCACACCGATGATCGCCAGCGACAGGCCCACGTTCTGCAGCATCACCGCGCGGGCGTGCCGGGCGTGCGCGAGCACTTGGGGCAGATGGCGCAGGTCCTCGCCCATCAACGCGACGTCGGCGGTTTCGATGGCCACGTCGGTGCCCATCGCGCCCATTGCGATCCCGACGTCGGCAGTGGCCAGGGCGGGCGCGTCGTTCACGCCGTCGCCGACCATCGCGATCTTGCGACCGTTGCGCAGCCCACCCAATAGCTCAGCTTTGTCCTCGGGCAGCAGCTCGGCGTGCACCGTGGTGATGCCGGCCTGGGTGGCCAGCGCGGTAGCGGTGCGGGTGTTGTCCCCGGTGAGCATCGCCGTGTCGATGCGTAGGTTCTTGAGCTGCGCGATGACCTCGGGGGCCTCGTCGCGCAGTTCGTCGCGGACCGCGATCGCGCCGAGCAGGGTGTCGGCGTGTTCGATGAGCACGACGGTGGCCCCGGCCTGCTGCAGCCGCTCCACGTCGTCGACCAGCGGGCCGGGGGTGATCCAACCGGGCTTGCCCAACCGCACCGGGGTGCCGTCGAGGCTGCCGTGCAGGCCGTGACCGGGGACCGCAGTGACCTCGTCGGCGGCGGGCACGGTGTCGGTTGCGGCCAGAATGGCTTGAGCCAGAGGGTGTTCGCTGCGGGCCTCCAGTGCCGCCGCCGTGGCGAGGACCTGCTCGCGGCTGGTCCCGTTGACAGTGAGCACGTCCACCACGCGCGGCGTGTTACGGGTCAGCGTGCCAGTCTTGTCCAGCGCGACCGTGCCGATCCGGCCCAGCTCTTCCAACGCGGCGCCGCCCTTGACCAGAGCGCCCTGCCGGCTCGCGGCCCCGACCGCGGCGACCACGGTCAGCGGAATGGAGATCGCCAGCGCGCACGGCGACGCCGCGACCAGCACCACCAGCGCGCGTTCCAGCCACACCAGCGGGTCGCCCAGCAGCGCGCCGAACCCGGCGATCAGCACCGCCAGCACCATGATCGCCGGCACCAGCGGGCGGGCGATCCGGTCGGCCAGGCGCTGCCCGCTGCCCTTGCGGTCCTGGGCCTCCTCGACGATGTGCACGATCCGCGCCAGCGAGGAATCCGAGGCCCGCGCGGTGACCTCCACCTCGATCGCGCCGCCGCCGTTGATCGCACCCGCGTGCACCACGTCCCCCGGCCCGGCCTCGACCGGCACCGACTCCCCGGTGATCGCGGACAGGTCCAGGCTGGTGTGCCCGGTACGGATCACCCCGTCGGTCGCAGCACGCTCACCAGGCCGCAACAACATCCGATCCCCGAGCGCCAGATCATCCGGCGCGACCTGCACCTCCGTACCGTCACGCAGCACCGACGCGGTCGGCGGCACCAGGCCGAGCAGGGCCCGCAGCCCCCGACGAGTGCGGGCGATCGCGTAATGCTCAAGGCCCTCCGCGATGGAGAACAGCACGCCGAGCATCGCGGCCTCGAAGATCTGCCCCAACGCGACCGCACCGATCGCCGCGATCGTCATCAGGGTGCCGACCCCGACCCGGCGGCGCCGCAGCAGATTCCGCACCGTCCCCGGCACGAACGTCGTGGCCCCAACTACCGCGGCAGCCAGCTCCACCCAGACGCCGACCCGCTCCGCTCCCGTGGTCGAGATCAGCCAGCCGACACCCAGCAGCACCGCGGCGACCGCGGCCAGCTGTAACTCGCGGACCTGCCACACCCGCTGCGGCCGACGATCATGGTCATGCCCATGATCGTCGTGTGTGTCGGCCTGCTCGGCAGGGCGGGTCTCCTGCGGCCCGCAGCACTCGTCAGCCACAACTCAGCCTTCCACCGATTCCGCGACCACACCGACCCCGCCGCCGGCCACGACGGCGGGTGTGGCCTGCTCACCCAAGACCGCGGCCACCAGCGCACGACCCCGCTCACTCAGCGCGTACATCACCAACCGGCCATCCCGCCGGGAGGTCACCAGCCCGGCGATCTTGAGCTGCCGCAGATGGTGCGACGCCAGGTTCTGCGCCTGCCCGACCACCCAGGACAGGTCACACACGCACAACTCACCCCCCGAGTAGAGGGCGGCGGCGATGGTCAACCGGGTCGGATCAGCCAGCGCCCGCGCCGCAGCAGCAGCCGGCTCCACCTGCGGCAACGCAGGCAGCCCAGCCCGGATCTCCTCCGCATGCGGCAGATCCAGGCACAACAGGTCACAACTCTCGCCACGCTCCATGCTCACCTCAACATCCTAACGACCGTTGATATGAGCGCGGAACCCCTCACGATGTGTTGATCTCAACATTCATTAGTATGTTGCTTCCGCCTGAATGACCACGAGACCGATCCATACCGGGAGGCCACTGGCCGTGCCTGCCGCGCCCCGCCGCCCGAACGCCACCGACGGCGGCTCCACCGACCAGCCGCGCCACAGCGACCGACGCCCACCAGTCGGTCGACCCCGCCGCACCCGCGCCGAGCCGCTGGTCGCGTCCTACCGCCCGGTGTCGCCAGCCCCGCGGCGGCGCCGACGCCCCGCCCAACGGGGTGTGCTTCGCCGGTACGGACTGCTGGTCTATGCCGTGCCGGTCTTGCTGGTCATCACGGTGTTGACCGTCCTGGACACCGGTCGCATCCCCGATACCACCGGCCGCAACCAGGCTGCGGGAAACCAGAATCCACTTGACGCCACCGGTCCGACCCCGGCGGTGTCCAATCCCGGTGGACCTACTGTGGCGGCAGACGGCGCCCCGACCAACAGTCGCCGCACCATCCCGTCCGCCGAATTACCGCCCGGTGGCCCCTTCCCTACCCAGGGTGCCAAGACCTTCCACGTCGTGCCCGGCACCTCCGAACAAGTCGGCCAAGGCCAACTGACGACCTACACCATCGAAGTCGAGGACGGCATCACCTTCACCGACGGGGAGACCGCGTTCGCCACCGCCGTCCAAGCCACCCTTTCGCACCCCAAGAGCTGGACCGGCTCCGGACGCATCGCGCTGCGCCGCATCGACACCGGCACCCCTGATCTGCGAGTCACCCTCGCCTCCCAGGCCACCGCTCGACGCCTGTGCGGGTTCGACATTCCCTACGACACCTCATGCTTCCCGCGCGCCAAACCAGGGCACGTGGTGCTCAATGCCGCTCGCTGGGAACGCGGCGCGCTGTCATTCCAAGGCGACATCGGTCAATACCGCCGCTACCTCGTTAACCACGAGGTCGGCCACTACTTCAACAACCCCCACCAACTCTGCGCCACCAACGGCGGGCCAGCGCCGCTGATGATGCAACAGACCCTCACCATCGCCAACAACGAACTCGCTGACCTGGTCACCGGGATCCAGAACGACATCGCCGTCCCTCGCGACGGCAAGATCTGCAAACCCAACGAATGGGCCTTCCCCAACGAGTGAGGCGGGCGCAGTCGTTAATGGTCTGCCAGCGTGCGAGTGGTTGCGGCGTCACGTCGTGACGCGTGCCCGGCGTCGGTGATCCGCTCCGCCAGCACGGCGCGGAAGTGCGGGCACTGGGCAATGTCGTCGTGGTCGCATGCCAGCGCGCAGTCAATGAGATCGAGCGAGACACGCATCTCCGCGATCCGTCGCGCTAGCTCGGCGCGGCGACGCCGCAGGACCTCCTGTCGTGCTACCGGATCTCGCGCGCTCATCATGTCGCGGATGTCCTCCAGCCCGAACCCGGCTTCCTTGGCCTGCAGGATCGCCGCGACGCGATGGAGGTCCGCCAGGCTGTAACGACGTCGAGCACCTTCCGCGCGGGCCGGCGCTAGGAGGTCCATCGATTCCCAGTGCCGCAGGACATGGGTAGCCAGGCCGAAGCGTTGCGCGACATCGCCGATGCTCAGCACCGTGCGACCTTTGCTTGACTTCATGTCGACATTAAGTCGCAGGATCGCAGTCATGTCCAACGAGACGACAACAGACCAGACCGAGGACGCCGGCCGTGTGGCACTGCTCGACCGGGCCGACAGTCTTCCTGGCGCCGCGGCGCTGCGTGCCCGTTCCTACGAACTACTCGATCTTGTCCCCGGTGCGCTGGTGGTCGATGTGGGCTGCGGCACCGGCCGAGCGATCGCGGAAATGACGGAACGAGGCGCCACAGCGGTCGGCGTTGACGTCAGCGAGCACATGATCACCGTCGCACGCGGTCGCTGTCCGCAGGCACGGTTCCACCTCGCCAGCGCCGAGGAGTTGCCCTTCGACGACGGCTAGGTGAACGCCTACCGGGCGGACAAGGTCTTCCACGAACTCGACGATCCGGCCCGCGCGCTGCGGGAAGTCCGCCGGGTTCTCGCCCCCGGCGGGCGAATCGTGCTCCTCGGCCAGGATTGGGACACCTTCGTCATCGACTCCGACCACGCGGAACTCACCCGGACCATCGTGCGAGCGCGCGCCGACACCATCCCGTCCCCGCGCGCCGCCCGCCGCTATCGGAATCTGTTGCTTGATAACGGTTTCCTCGACGTCGTCGTCGAGGTGTACACCGGTGTCTTCACCGACTCCACGATGCTCCCGGTGCTTGTCGGCATCGCCGACGCCGCCCGCGCCGTCGGGGCCGTAACTCAGGACCAAGCCGATACATGGACTGCTGAGCAAACCGAGCGAGCTCAGGCTGGACGGATGTTCTTCGCTCTGCCGCTGTTCGTTGGGACCGCACGGCGTTGAGACGAAACCAGCAGCGGCACGCCATCTACGCTAACGCGGCGCAGAATCAGGTATCCGCTCGACCGTCGTCTCTGGATGTGATTCCCCGGTGGTGCACGCGCCACTGGGGCGGAACGGTTCGGCGAGTTGGGCGAGATAGCCGTTGGGGTAGTGCGGTTTGGCGGCCATGCCGAGGTCGTCGCTGCTGAACCGGCGTTCGGGGTCGTAGGAGTAAGTGCGGAGCAGGTGGTCCCAGAGCAGGGTGAACAGTCCGAAGTTGACGTCCCCGATGCCGGCCCACTTCAGGTGGTGGAATCGGTGGGCCTGGTTGAGCGCGAGCACTGCACGTAGACGCCCGACGCGGTAGTCCACATTGGAGTGCTGGAGGAGGAGTTGGACGGCGACGCAGAGCGCGAGTGCGTAGGCGACGCTGGTTGGTAGGCCGAGCAGGACCAGGGGCGCTACTCCGGCGGCGGTTTCCAGGGTTTGGTGCAGCGGGTGTTTCATCAGGCCGTTGAAGCCGTAGGCGCGTTTGACGCTGTGGTGCACCGCGTGCAGCCGCCACAGTGCCGGGACTTTGTGGCTGGCCAGGTGGACCAGCGTGATGCCGAGATCAGCCACGAGCACTGCGACAAGCACCTGCAGCACGAACGGCCAGTCGTGGGGCCAGACGCCGTCGACCGAGGCGACGGCGGTGAGCACCGGCAGGGCGGCGACGCTGCCGAGGGTGAGGGTTTCGTTCACCGCGGCGTGGACGACGTCGCGCCGGTCGTCGTCGTGCGGGGTGTTCCAGTCCTCGCGGTAGGGCAGGACGCGTTCGGCGGCGAACGATGCGGCGATGGCGAGCAGCAGCAGGGCGAGCAGCCAGAGTTTGGGGCCGCCGGACGCGGCGATGGCGATGCCGGCGCCGTTGATGGCCAGGAGCATGAACGGCACGTAGCCGTACCGGACGAGCGTTTTCATGCTGTTGAGCCTGCGGGCCGACCACCCGTTCCACCTTGAACAGACTCGCTAACCCCTTACGGCACCGGTTCGTGCCAGTGCACGGCGCGAGCCAGGAGTGAGGGGGCGAGGCCGAACATCTCGTGGCAGACGCGGGTGAGGTGGGCGCTGTCGGCGAACCCTGCGGCGTGCGCGGCATCGGTGAGTGTCGAACCCTGCCGAGCGTGGTCGATCGCCCGCTGCAGGCGTGCCCAGCGGACGTAGGCACGGAACGGGAGGCCGAGTTCGTCGCTGAACAGGTGACCGAGCCGGCTGGCCGAGATACCGACTGCCGCAGCCAATTGTCCAAGGTGGACAGAGTGGTCAAGCATGGTCGGCAGCACAGCGACCGCCTGCCCCAGCGCTGGGTGCAACGGCACCTCGTCAGGCGTGTCCGCGCCGGCGAGCTTCGACAGGATCTGGTCAAGCGCCCTGCTCGGGGTGTTGTCGGCCGGGATGCCGTTGTCGAGCAGTGGCTGTGCCGCCGCAGCCCACGCGGCGACGGTGTCGACGGGCAGCCCGGTGCGCCGGACCCGTGCGGTCAGTGCCTGGCCGAGCAGCCCGTCGGCGTCGAGCCATGCCAGCAGTCCCGCCGAGCCGCCGGCTATCTCGTGTTCCGCGCCGGACGGAATGACCGCCGCGCGGGTATGCCGTTCGGCGCCGGACTGGTCGCGCAGCCGCACCGGCTCGTCGGTGGCGAGCACGAGTTGCACGGCGGCGTGTCGGTGCCGGTGGGCGACGCCGACGTGGCCGGTGTAGATCAACCGGCCGGGCCGGAGAGCCACTGTTCCCTGCCACATCGTCAACTCCGGTGAGGGCGGGTGGCCCGCAGGCGGCCGATGCCGGGGAGGAAGCGGCCGACGCGCGAGGCGTAGTCGGTGTACGGGGCGCCGTGGGCACCGCGAAGGTAGGGCTCTTCGACCAGGCGCACCTGGATCTCGATTCCGATGAGTGTGACCGCCAAGCCGGCGATCGCCACGAGGTTGGGCACCATCAACGCCAAGCCCAGGAACACACTGGCTGCGGCGGTGAAGACCGGGTTGCGCACCAGCCGGAACGGGCCAGTGGTCACCAGCGCGGTGCGTTCGGTCTGGTCGACCCCGATCCGCCAGGAGGTACCCAGTGCCAGCTGGGCGCCGAAGGTCGCGAGGATGCCGAGTATGACGAGCACGACGCCCAGACCGCGCACCATGGGGTGGTCGAGGATGGCAAGCGGCGGTATGCCGACTAGGGCGGCGACCGGCGCGCCGACACCGACCGTCAGGTAGCCGAGGTCGGCTATGGCGAGTCCCCACCATTCCAGCGAGCCGCGTGCCGCCCAGGTGCGCCGGTTGCCGGTGTCGCCGGTGCGGCGGCGCTGGATCAGCGTGCGTACTCCACCGGCGAGGAGCATGAAGACGACGAAGAGGGTGAGGGCGGCGACGGCCATCACCGGTCACTCCTGGCCGACACGGGCTTGGCGGCCACACCGAGCAGGTAGTCACCGCTGATCCGGGTGACCGAGCCGAGTACCACGAGCCCGTGGTGGGCCAGTTCGGCGAGGAACTGCTCGGCGGTGAACCGGTCCTCGGTGGGGTGGTCGAACAGCCGCTGGTAGATGGGGCGGGCCAGGGCGTGGGCGGTGACCTCCTCGAAGTAGAACCGCCCGCCCGGCGTGAGGACCCTGGCGACCTCGGCGATCGCGGCCCGCCAGTCCGGGATGTGGTGGACGATCCCGAAGTCGAACACCGCGTCATAGCCGCCGTTCTCGGCGTCCAACGCCGCGCGCAGGTCGGTCGCGCTGCCTTGCGCGAGCCGCACGCGGTCTCCGTAGCGTACGAGGCGTCGGCCGGCGCGCTGGATCATCGCCGGATCCAGGTCCACAGCGTCCACGATGCCGGCGCCGAACCGTTCCAGCACCAGCTGCGTCCCGTACCCGGAGCCGCAGCCGATCTCCAGCGCCCGCGCCCCTGGCGCCACCCGGCCGCCGAACCGCAGCAACACCTGGGTCTCGTAGAAGCGCTGCAGCCAGCGCCGGGGCGGGGAGTTCACCAGCGCGGTCTCGGCCTTGTTCATCAACATCGCCCAACCTCGATTCCATCGCGTCTCACTGCTATCATCGCCTTGTGACGATGAATAGCACGGATGGATGCCTCGCGTCGAGCGTGGGCGCGGGCTTGGACCCGGCGGTGGCGCTGTTCCACAGCCTCTCGGACGCCACCCGGTTGGCGATCGTGCAGCGCCTGGCCCACGGGGAGGCGCGGGTCGCCGACCTGGTGGCCGCTCTGGGGATGGCGCAGTCCACGGTGTCGGCGCATGTGGCCTGCCTGCGTGACTGCGCGCTGGTGGTGGGCCGCCCACAGGGCCGGCAGGTGTTCTACAGCCTCGCCCGGCCGGAGTTGATGGACCTGCTGAGGTCGGCGGAGACGCTGCTGGCCGCGACCGGCAACGCGGTGGCGCTGTGCCCGAACTACGGCACCGACGCCCCTGCCGACGCGGATCAGGACGGAGCGAATGAGGACAGCAAGGAGAGTGCTCGATGAGTGACGCGTGCGGCTGCGGCCACGACGAACCCGTGGGCGAGGAAGCCGAGGAGCACGAGCCGGAACGGCTGTGGCAGGTCAAGGAGTTCCAGTTCGCGGCGATCTCCGGGGTGTTCCTGCTCGCCGCGCTGATCGCTGGCTGGTCCGGCGCGTCGCGCCCGGTGGAGCTGGTGCTGGAGGTGGCGGCGTTGCTGGCTGGCGCCTACACCTTCGTCCCCTCCACCCTCAAGCGGCTGGTCAAGGGCAAGATCGGGGTCGGCACCCTGATGACCATCGCCGCGGTCGGCGCGGTCATCCTCGGCGAGGTCGGCGAGGCCGCGATGCTGGCCTTCCTGTTCTCCATCAGCGAGGGCCTGGAGGAATACTCGCTGGCCCGCACCCGCCGCGGCCTGCGCGCCCTGCTATCCCTGGTCCCCGAGCAGGCCACCGTGCTGCGTGACGGCACCGAGATCGTGGTGTCCCCGGCCGAGCTGCGGGTTGGCGACCGGATGCTGGTCAAACCGGGTGAGCGGGTCGCCACCGACGGGATCATCCGGGACGGCCGCACCGCGCTGGACGTCTCGGCGATCACCGGCGAGTCCGTGCCGGTCGAGGCCGGCCCAGGTAGCGAGGTGTTCGCCGGGTCGATCAACGGCACCGGCGTGCTGGAGGTCGAGGTCACAACCACCGCCGAGGACAACTCGCTGGCCCGGATCGTGCGGATCGTGGAAGCCGAACAGGCCCGCAAGGGCGCCTCCCAACGATTGGCCGACCGTATCGCCAAGCCGTTGGTGCCCGGCGTCATGATCGCCGCCGCGCTGATCGCCGTGGTCGGCAGCCTGCTCGGCGACCCGGTCACCTGGATCGAGCGTGCCCTGGTCGTGCTTGTCGCCGCCTCACCCTGCGCGCTGGCGATCTCCGTCCCCGTCGCTGTGGTCGCCGCGGTCGGCGCGGCCAGCAAGCTTGGCGTGCTGGTCAAGGGCGGCGCCGCGCTGGAGGCTCTCGGCGCGGTGCGGGGGGTGGCGTTGGACAAGACCGGCACCCTCACCGCGAACCGGCCCGCCGTCATCGACGTCGCCACCACCAACGGTGCCAGCCGCGACCAGGTCCTGCACCTGGCGGCAGCGCTGGAGGCCCGTAGCGAGCACCCGCTCGCCCGCGCGATCCTCGCCGCTGTCGACGAGGTCATCCCGGCCTCGGACGTGGAAGCCGTCACCGGCGCCGGGCTCACCGGCCGCCTGGACGGACGCATCCTGCGGCTGGGTCGCCCCGGCTGGCTCGAACCCGGCGCCCTCGCCGCGGACGTGGAGCGGATGCAGCAGGCCGGCGCCACTGCGGTGCTGGTCGAGCAGGACGGCCAGGTCGTCGGCGCGATCGCGGTCCGCGACGAACTGCGGCCGGAAGCCGCCGAGGTCGTGGCCCAGCTGCGCCGGGACGGCTACCACGTCGCGATGCTCACCGGCGACAACCACGCCACCGCCAATGCGCTCGCCAAAGACGTCGGCATCGACGCCGAGGACGTGCACGCCGAACTCCGCCCGGAAGACAAGGCCCGCCTGATCGAACAGCTGCGCGGCCAGCGCTCCACCGCGATGGTCGGCGACGGCGTCAACGACGCACCCGCCCTGGCCACCGCCGATCTCGGCATCGCCATGGGCGCGATGGGCACCGACGTGGCCATCGAGACCGCCGACGTCGCGCTCATGGGCGAGGACCTGCGGCACCTGCCTCAGGCGTTCACCCACGCCCGCCGCGCCCGCCGGATCATGCTGCAGAACGTCGGCCTGTCCCTCGGGCTGATCGTCGCGTTGATGCCGCTGGCGTTGTTCGGCGTGCTCGGGCTGGCCGCGGTGGTGCTGGTGCACGAGCTGGCCGAGGTCGTCGTCATCGCCAACGGCGTCCGCGCCGGCCGCACCAAGCCCTTGCAGCTCACGTCGGGCGGCCACCAGTCGGCGTTGACGCCGACCGCGGTGGGGGCCTCCTCGTGACCGTCAGCGGACCCATCCGGACGGCCAGGGTGACCCGAGCCCGTGTCACCCTGGCCGCCACCGCCGCCCTGCTGGCCGCGCTCGACCTCGGTCTGAAGACCTGGGCCAGTCGAGCGTTGACCGACGGGACCTCGGTGGACCTGCAAGTGATCCAGCTCAGGTTGGCGTTCAACTCCGGGGTGGCCTTCAGCCTCGGCGACACCCTGTCCAGCGGGGTCGTGCTCGGCGTCACCGGGCTGATCATCGCCGGGCTGGCGGTGTTCGCCTGGAGCACCACCCGCACCGCGACCCTGCCCATCCGGCTCGGGCTGGCCGCGGTGCTGGCCGGGGCGATCGCCAACCTCGTCGACCGCGCCGTCGATGGGGTCGTGACCGACTACCTGCACACCGGCTGGTTCCCCACGTTCAACCTCGCCGACGTCTTCATCACCGTCGGCGGCGGCGCGCTGGTCCTGGCCAGTCTCCGCGCCACCGACAGCACCCCGAAGGACTCGGCGCCATGACCGCGCAGGATCAAGCCACCCTGGTGCGCCGCGGGCTGGCGCTCGCGTGGTTCATCGTGGTGTGGGACGTCATCGAAGGCGTCGTCGCCGTCACCGCAGGACTCGCGGCCGACTCCATCGCCCTGGTCGGCTTCGGCATCGACTCGGCCATCGAGGTCTTCGCCGCCAGCGTGGTGATCTGGTAGCTGCGCGCCGGCGCCCACGCCCGGCAGCAACCCGCGCTGCGCGCGATCGCGGTCACCTTCTACCTACTCGCCGCCTATGTCGGGTTCGAGTCCATCCGGGACCTGATCACGCAGGACAAGGCTGGCGAGTCGCTGATCGGGATCGTGCTCAACATCGTCGCGCTGGTCGTGATGATCCCGATCGCGCTGGCCCAACGGCGCACCGGGCGAGCGCTGCGCAACCCAGTGCTGGTGGCCCAGTCCACCGAGACGTGGATGTCCAACGCCCTGTCTGTCACCGTCCTGGCTGGCCTGGGGCTCAACGCAGCACTCGGCTGGTGGTGGGCCGACCCCGTAGTCGCGTTGGTCGTCGCCGCACTGGCGGCGCTGTCCGGTCGCGAAGCTTGGCGCGAGGCCAGCGAAACCGCGACGCCCGCCGACCACCCGAGCACATCCGAGGAGCGGTCATGACGACGGAAAGCCGCTTCTGGCTGCTGCGCGACACGCGCGCCGCCCACAAACAGGGCACGGAAGCGATCGCCTGGCGGCAGCGTGACCGCCTCGCCGACATGGTCGCCTTCGCTCGCGGCCACTCGCCCTACTACCGCGAGCACTACCGGAACCTGCCCGACCGCGTCACCGACCCGACGCTGCTACCGGTCACCGGCAAGGCCGAGCTCATGCCGCGGTTCGACGACTGGGTCACCGACCCGGACGTCACCCTCGCCGCCGTGCGGGCGTTCGTCGAGGACCCCGCGCTGATCGGCGAGAAATTCCTGGGCCGCTACACGGTCACCACCACCTCGGGCACCACCGGCACGCCCGGAATCTTCCTGGCCGACCAGCGTGCCCTCGCCGTCACCACCGCGCTGAGCGCACGCATGCTGGGCTCCTGGCTCACCGCCCCAGACCTCGCACGCATCGTGGCTCGCGGTGGGCGCATCGCCATGGTGATCGCCACCGGAGGCCATTTCGCGTCCGCCACCGCCGGGGCCGCGCTGCGCAAGAACCGGTTGCGGCATAACAGGATCAGGGTCTTCGGTGTGCACACCCCGATGTCGGAGCTGGTCGAGGCGCTCAACGCCTTTCGCCCGGCGATCCTCGCCCCGTACGCCAGCATGGGCGCGTTGTTGGCCATCGAGCAGCAGGCCGGCCGCCTGCACGTCGACCCGGCCCTGGTGGTCCTGTCCGCCGAGGGCCTTCCGCCGGGCGAGTATGACCGGATCGCTACCGCCTTCGGCGCCAAGGTGCGGCAGGGCTACGCGGCGAACGAATGTCCCTTTCTCAGCTACAGCTGCCCGCAGGGATGGCTGCACGTCAACAGCGACTGGGTCATCCTCGAACCGGTCGACGCCGACCACCAGCCGGTCCCGCCCGGTCAGCGCTCCCACACCGCGCTGCTGACCAACCTCGCCAACCGCACCCAACCCATCCTGCGCTACGACCTCGGCGACGCCGTCATAGTCCGGCCCGACCCCTGCCCCTGCGGCGACCCGCTACCCGCAATCCAAGTGCAGGGCCGCACCGCCGACCTGCTCACCTTCCCCACTCGCAGCGGCGAACCGGTCACCATCGCGCCCCTGGCCCTCGGCCTGGCCCTCGAACGCCTCCCCGAAGTCGAGCTGTTCCAGATCGTGCACACCGCACCGACCGACCTCAGCATCCGCCTGCAACCCACGCCGGGCGCCGACCCCGAGCGCGTCTGGCAGACAGTGCACGCTGAGATCAGCCGGCTGCTTACGGACCACAAACTCGACCACATCACCGTCACCCGCGCCGCCGAACCACCGCGGCAGACCTCCGGTGGGAAATTCCGCGCGGTGATCCCCTTGAACTAGTCGAGACCCGCTGTGGTTCCCCGGTTCGGATGGTGCTGTTCCGAATGGGAAGCACCTACGCCTGCCAGTCAGTGGTCGGCCGCGGACCGTCCCTACAACCCGGCCACCTGCAAAGCTGGTCGTCACCGTGAAGTCGGCGGCCCGAGCGGGGGTTGGCAATCAGCGTCGTCGTGGAGGGTGAGTGGGTCGAGGGCAGCGGCGGCCACCAGAGCACGGGCGACGCAAGCGCTTCGCCCGGAACCGGTGGGGGCGCCTAGGAGGAGGAACCGCGGACAGAACAAGCGAGTCGGCGTGGAGCGTGACTTCCAACACAAGCATGGCCGGCGCCGGAACGCTGTCGATGTCCTCACGCCACGCTGCCAACAAAACCGCGAGCTCGTCGTCCTCGCCACCCACGCCATCACCCCCACCGTTCAGCTACCAACAGGCGTCGTACCTGCTCGACCTGGCGTTACGCGCTACACCCCTAGGCCACCAGCATCGCGGTGGCATGCGTCTCATCCGCCGGGTCACCTTCGGCTCGGTGGGCAGTGACCTGCTCATCGAACTCGGACCGGATGATCTTGACGAGTTGGCGGGCCCGAGCGGCCCCTATCCCGAGCCGGGCTCGCAAGGTGTCAGCGGATATTGGCTTCTGGTGAGCCGCACGATGAGCGGCGTCCTCTCGCCGCGCCTGAGCCAAAAGTGCTTCCGGCGTGCGCCTAACGACTGCTTGCTCGCGACCTTGCTGCGGGACGTCCTCGTCAGGGTGGACCTGGGTCTCCGGAGCACTGGTATCCGAGTCCGTATCGACAGCTGGCTCCGGCCGCTCGACATCGCGTGCGACCGGCGTAGGACTCGTGGCGCCGATCGCTTGCAATAGGCCAGGGCCGACCTCCGACCATCCGATCAGGAGGAGTGGTCCGACCGCGTCGAACGCCGCCTTACCGAACTCGCCTGCGACGAGAGGCTCCGCTACGTTCAGCGCGAGGGTGACCACGCTCGCGAAGATCAGCAGCCGGCGAGCGAGCCGTAGCACCTCCGGGGACGCGCCGGTGAGAGCTAGGTGCCGTGTGCCGAGCAGGAGCCCGAGGATGGAAAGGTCAACCGCTGGAGCCACGAGCGGTGCGACCCAGGCGGGAACGCCGAGTCGGAGCGCGAGATTGAGGACGTTGCCGAAGCCGAACAGGAAAGTGAGGCCGACCACGACGCCCATGATCACGGTGACAGCCTGAACCACAGCAGCCCCGTCCGAACCTGATCGGGTCGACGCAGCTGCGCGCCTGGTCATCGTGCACCACCTGCTTCAACGCGTGGACGTCCATGGCTGTCTCGTGTGGGGATGCCGCGTTCACGCAGCTTGTTCAGCACGGTGGTGTGGTTGACGCCCAGGTGTTCGCCGACTCGCGCTAGCGACCAACCGAGCTTGTAGAGGTGGATGGCGTCGTCGACCTGCTCGGGGGAGAGGCCACGGCGGCGCATCGGTATGCCGTGCCGGTGGAGGATGTTGCTGACCGTTCGCCGTTCGATGCCGCACCGGTTACCGAGTTCGTACACCGTCGCGCCGGACTGATAACCCGCGATCAACTCCTCGACCTGATGGGCACCGAGTTGCCGGGCTCGCCGGGGCCGATCGCGCTTGATCGACGACGGCTCGGGCGTATCGAGGCTGGGAAGCTTCTCGCGGAGCTCTTCTAGGGTGCTGACCTGGTCTTTTATGTTCGAGTAAGCTCCCCTAACCTCCACCCAGCCCAGGGCCTTGATGTCAAGGCCCTGTTTTTGTTTCGCGGCGCCA
>CAYTMR010000021.1:19681-35694 GCA_964438855.1 uncultured Micromonosporaceae bacterium | reverse complement strand
GGAAGTCGGTCATGTCAGCCGGGTAGCCGCCCACCAGCACCGGCGAGGGAGCCGGCGTCTGCCGTACCCGCTCGACGAGACCGGTGGCGTCGTCCAGCGCCGCGGTGGTGGGGATGACCGACAGCCAGGTGCCGGCCCCGTCGGTGAACCGGGTCGACCACGCCGCGGCGTCCGCCACCCGCTCACCGTCGACGAATCCGCCGACCGCGGTGTCCACCCGGGCCACGCCGGCGATCCGGGACAACGCCGCGGCGTACCGGGTGAGCTCCTCTGCGCGGGCGACGGCGCTCAGCTGTGGGGCCACGACCTGGATGGCGTCGCTGTACTCCACGCCGAAGTCGTCGCGGATCTGCTGCTGGACTTGCCGGCTCGACGCGTCCGGCGGCAGGATCCGCTCGTCGGGCAGTCCGAACCGGACACCCAGGAAGGGAGATCCGAGCACCAGCAGGAGCAGCAGCGCGGCCCCTCCGGTCAGCCCGGGCCGACGCATCACCGTCATCGCGGCGCGGTACCACCGCCCCTGCCGCACATCGGGGGTCACAGCGGCCGGTGCCGCGCCGCCCCGACGCCCCACCCGGTGGCCGAGCACCGCGAGGGCGGCGGGGATGACGATCACCGCCCCGACCACTGAGGAGAGCACGACCAGCACGCCGGCGTACGCGAAGGAGCGCAGGAACGGGAACGGGAAGGCGAGCAGCACCGACAGCGACACCGCCACCGTCACCCCGGAGAAGATGACGGTGCGCCCGGCGGTGCGCACGGTATGCGCCACCGCCACGGGCACCGCCCGGCCGTGCGACAACTCCTCGCGGAACCGGAGGATGGTGAACAGTCCGTAGTCGATGCCGAGACCGAGCCCGAGCACCAAGGTGAGGTTGGCCGCGAAGGTGGAGACCTCCGTCACCAGCGTCAGCAGTCGCAGCAGCGCCAGGGTGCCCAGCATCGCCGCCAGCCCGACCCCGAGCGTCAGCAGGACCGGCGCGACCCGACGGTAGAACCACAGCAGCAGCAGGAACACCACCGGCACGATGATCAGCTCGGACCGGATGAAGTCCCGCCTGGCCTGTTCGGCGACCTGGCGGAACACCTCGTCCTGCCCGCCGACGGCGACACTGATCACCTCGGTCTGCCGGGCCAGCCGCGGGGACAGGTCGACGAGCAACTCACGTACCTCGGTGGCGCTACCCGGCAGCCATGCGGCGATCAGCGCCTTGTCACCGGCGCCGCTACGCAGCGCCGGGTGCCGGTCGTAGAGCCAGTAGGAACCGACCTCCGCGACCTCGGGCAGGGAGGCCACCTCCTCGGTGAGGGCCCGGCCTGCCGCCACGACTTCGGGATCGTCCACCGTGCCCTGTCGCGCGGTGACCAGGAGCAGCAGGTTGGGGCTGCCGGCCTGGAACCGGTCGGCGAGCAGGGCGGCTGCACGGTCGGACTCGGAGCCGGGCGACTCGAACCGGGACAGCGACAGCGCGTCCATCGCCCCGGCGCCGAACACGCCGGCCAGCAGCGTCACCAGCACCGTCGTGATCAGCACCAGGCGGCGGCGGACGGCGACCCACTCGCCGAGCCGCCCCCACGCCCCTGGCGCGCCGCCGGAACCGGCCGACCGTGACCGCCGCTCGCGCGTCGACCGGTTGCACACCAGCACCATGCCGCACCTCTCTGCCGCGCCCGACAGCCGCGCCCCCTTTCGCACGGACCGCCATTCATAGACTCTACATACCATATGACTTCAAGACTATATGCGGAACATATGATCTGCCGCAACTAGACTTGGCCCATGGAGTTGTCCGAGGTCGAGGCCGCGATCGACGAACCCCGGCGACAGTCCCCGTTGATCGAGCGCACCGGCTACCGCTTGATCAAAGTCGGCGAGTTGGCTCTGGCCACCGCGGAGCGGGCGCTGGAGCCGCTGGGAATCAAGCCGCGACAACTGAACGTGCTCGCGACCCTCGCCGCCGACGCCACGCTCTCTCAGCAGGACGTCAGCCAGCGCCTGGGGATCGACCCGAACGTGCTGGTGGGGGTCATCGACGACCTGGAGCGGCGCGGGCTGGCGGAGCGCCGACGCAACCCCCGCGACCGACGTCGGCACGTGATCATCGTGACTCCGGCGGGTCACCGCCTGCTCGCCGAAGGCGCCGCCCGGCTTGACGCGGCCGAAGCGGAGTTCTTCGCCGGGGTGAGCGACGCGGATCAGGCGGTCGTGCGCCGGGTCACCGCGTACCTCATCGACAAACACCCACCGGTCATCAAGCGCTGACAAGGGTCAGGCCGCACAGTCACGGGCGGACCTGCGGTGGCGCACGAACCGGGCCCTCCGCCAGCGTGAGGCTCTCGTTGCGTGGGGGTCACTCCGGCGGGTACCAGGCGGCCGCGGCCATGTCGACCTTGTCGCCCCGCATCGGCGTGCCCTCGGCGGCGAAGCGCTCACGCGCCTGCACCTCGTGGCCCGGCGGCGGCCGCCCGTCGGCGGCGACCACCCGGTGCCAGGGCACCGCTGCCCCGTACCGTGCCATGATCGACCCGACCAGCCGCGGGGAGCACCGGTCGGAGGCGTCGGCGAGCGCGTCGGCGATCGCCCCGTAGCTCATCACCCGCCCGGCGGGGATGCGTTCCACGAGGGCGAGCACCGCCTCCACGTACTCCTCGCTGGTCATCAATGGCCACGATATGAGACGTGGATCCGGGCCGCTTCGGCTCACCCGGCACAATGGTTCCCGTGCAGGAACAGGCAGGTCATGCGGTCCGGACCGAGGTGACCTCTGCCCGCCGGATCGTGGTGAAGGTGGGATCGTCGTCGCTGTCCACCGCCGCGGGTGGGTTGGACGTCGACCGGTTGGACGCCCTGGTGGACGTGCTCGCCGGACTGGTCGCCGACGGGCGAGAGGCGGTCCTGGTCTCCTCCGGCGCCATCGCCACCGGGCTGGCACCGCTCGGGCTGTCCCGGCGACCACACGACCTGGCCACCCAGCAGGCCGCCGCGAGTGTCGGGCAGGGTCTGCTGATCGGGCGGTACGCCGCCGCCTTCGGTCGCCACTCGCGCACCGTCGGGCAGGTGCTGCTGACGGTCGACGACGTGACCCGGCGGGCGCACTATCGCAACGCCTACCGGACCCTGTGCCGGTTGCTCGAGCTGGGCACGGTGCCGATCGTCAACGAGAACGACACGGTCGCCACCGACGAGATTCGATTCGGCGACAACGACCGGTTGGCCGCCTTGGTCGCCGCCTTGGTCCACGCCGACCTGCTGGTCCTGCTCTCCGACGTGGATGCCCTCTGGACCGGTGACCCCAGCCACCCGGACAGCCGTCGGGTGGCGGAGGTCGCCCACGGTGACGACCTCTCCGGCGTGCGGCTGGGCCGACGCGGCCGGGCCGGGGTGGGCACCGGTGGCATGGTGACCAAGGTCCAGGCGGCCCGGATCGCCACCGGCGCCGGCATCCCGGTGATCCTCACCGACGCCCGCCTCGCCGCGCAGGTGTTCGCTGGGGAGCAGGTGGGCACCTTGTTCCACCCGGCGCCGGAGCGCCCCGCCGCGCGGCTGCACTGGCTGGCCCACGCCACCACCCCCCGCGGCCGGCTGTACCTGGACGCAGGCGCGGTCGCCGCCGTGGTGCATCGGCGCAAGTCACTGCTTCCGGCGGGGATCACCTCGGTCGACGGGGCCTTCACCGCCGGCGATCCGGTGGACCTGGTCGACGTCCGCGGTCGCCCGATCGCCCGCGGGCTGGTCAACTACGACGCGGTGGAGCTACCGTCACTGCTCGGCCGCACCACCGGCGAACTGGCCGCGGCGCTGGGGCCGGAGTACGAACGCGAGGTCGTCCACCGCGACGACCTGGTCCTGCTGTGAGAGAGGGAGCATGAGCGTCAACACCCAGGCGGCTGCCGCCCGTCGCGCAGCCGCTGAGCTGGCCGTCGCCACCCGGACCGTCAAGGATTCCGCTCTCCACGCGATGGCGGACGCGTTGCAGGCGCGGGCCGCGGAGATCCTCTCCGCCAACGAGCAGGACCTGGCCGCGGGGCGGGAGAACGGCATGTCCACCGCCCTGCTGGACCGGCTGGCGCTGTCGGAGGCCCGGATCGGCGGCATGGCCGACGGGCTGCGGCAGATGGCGGCTCTCCCGGACCCGGTCGGGGAGGTGGTGCGCGGCTACACCCTGGCCAACGGGCTCGAGCTGCGCCAGATCCGGGTGCCGTTTGGAGTGGTGGGCATCATCTACGAGGCGCGCCCGAACGTGACCGCGGACGCCGCCGGGATCTGCCTCAAGTCCGGCAACGCCGTACTGCTGCGCGGTTCGTCGTCGGCTGCCCGTTCCAACACGGCGATCGTGGCGGTGCTTCGGGACGCGGTCGCCGCCGCGGGTCTGCCCGCCGACGCGGTGCAGCTACTCGACGCCTCCTCGCGCGACTCGGTCAAGGAGTTGATGCGGGCCCGGGGTCTGGTGGACGTCCTGATCCCGCGCGGCGGCGCCTCCTTGATCAAGTCGGTGGTGGAGGAGTCGACCGTGCCGGTGATCGAGACCGGGGTGGGCAACTGCCACGTCTACGTCGACGCCGCTGCCGACCTGGACAAGGCGTTGGCGATCGTGGTCAACGCCAAGACCCACCGTCCGAGCGTGTGCAACGCCGCCGAGACGCTGCTGGTACACGAGGCGGTGGCGGCGCAGTTCCTGCCGCGGGTGCTGCCGGCGCTGCGGGAGGCCGGGGTCACGGTGCACGGTGACGCGGCTGTGGCCGCCCACGACCCGGCGGTGGTGCCGGTGACCGACGAGGACTTCGCCACCGAGTACCTGTCGTTGGACCTAGCCGCCGCCGTCGTCGACTCGCTCGACGCCGCGGTGGCCCACATCCAGCGGTACGGGTCGGGTCACACCGAGGCGATCGTGACCGAATCCACCAAGGCCGCCCGGGAGTTCGTCTCCCGGGTCGACGCCGCGGCGGTGATGGTGAACGCCTCGACTCGGTTCACCGACGGTGGCGAGTTCGGCTTCGGTGCGGAGATCGGGATTTCGACGCAGAAGCTGCACGCCCGCGGCCCGATGGGACTGCCGGAGCTGACGAGCACCAAGTTCGTGGTCACTGGGGACGGTCACGTCCGTCCCTGACCAACTCAGCGCAGCGCGCGTATCGCGGTCAGCGTCGTGTGCACGTCGAAGGCGTGGCCGTCGTCGCTGCTCCAGCCGCCGTCGCTGCGCTGGGTCTCGGCCAGGCGCTGCCAGGCGGCCACCAGCAGCCGGTGGCCTGGGTCGACCCCGACCCGGCGCAGCGTCGCGCCAAGCCACGCCACGTCGCCCGCGCTCAAGTCCGGTAACCGGTCGGTGAGCACCGCCTGCATCAGCGCCGACTCGTAGAACATCTCCTGGCCGTACAGCACCGCGGCTCCCAGCCACCCGGTCACGAGGAACGAGGGCCAGGTCCCGTCGGGGCGGAGGCTGCCGGCGATGACCTTGGCGGCGGCAGCGACGGCGGCAGCGTACTCGCCACCGAGCCGGCCCAGTATCCGCGGCTGCCCGTCGGACTCTGGTGACGTGGCCACCGACAGCCAGTAGGCCGCGTTGGCGGTGAGGAACAGGCGGGCTTCGGGGTCGCCGGGGACGGCCCACGGTGGCGCCTCCTCGGCGAGTGAGGGGTGCTCTTCCCAGGTGCCGTCCGGGCGTTGCACACTGGCGAGCCAGGCGAGCGCCTCCCGGGCGGCGGGACGGCCCAAAGCACCCAGGTCGGCCAGCTCGGCGAGGCGGAAGCAGGTGGCGTCGATCGAGGGGATCTGATTCTCCGCACTCGCCGGCCATCCGGCGCCGGGCACCTGCCCGGACTCAGCCAGCTCCCACACGTCCCGTGTGGGGAGGGCGCCGGTGCGCAGGTACGCCAGCCGGGCGCGGTCCACCAGGTCGCCGTGCGCCACCACGAAACCGTTGGCAGCGTCGAGATCAGCCGTCCGAGTCTGCTCCACGGTGGGAGCGTACCGACCAGTAACGAGTATCGCCCGCGCCACCCGCCTGGAAGATCCTGACGGGTGGCGCGGGCGATACTGTCGTCAGTACTCCGGCAGCGAGGGGTCGACCTGCTTGATCCAGGCGAGCACGCCTCCCTGCACGTGGACCGCGTCGCGGAAGCCGGCCTGCTTGAGCGCGGCGAGCGCCTCGGCGGAGCGCACCCCGCTCTTGCAGTGCAGCACGATCTGCTTGTCCTGCGGCAGCCGCGACAGCGCCTCCCCAGAGATGATCTCCCCCTTGGGGATCAGGACACTGCCCGGGATCCGGACGATCTCGTACTCGGCTGGCTCTCGCACGTCCACCAGCAGGAAGTCCTTGCCGGCGTCACGCCACTCCTTCAGCTCGGTGGCGGTGATGGTCGAGTCGACCACGGCGTCCTGGGCCTCGGCCGAGACCGTGCCGCAGAAGTCCTCGTAGTCCTCCAGCAGCTCGGTCTGGGTGGCGTTCGGCCCGCACAGCACGCAGTTGGGGTCCTTGCGCACCTTGATGGTGCGGTAGGTCATGTCGAGGGCGTCGTAGACGATCAGCCGGCCCACCAGCGGGTCACCGATCCCGGTGAGCAGCTTGATCGCCTCGGTGACCTGGATGGAACCGACCGAGGCGCACAGCACCCCGAGCACCCCACCCTCAGCGCAGGAGGGAACCATGCCCGGCGGTGGCGGCTCTGGGTAGACGCAGCGGTAGCACGGCCCGTGCTTGGCCCAGTACACCGACACCTGACCGTCGAACCGGTAAATCGACCCCCACACGTACGGCTTGTCGAGCAGCACGGCGGCGTCGTTGACCAGGTAACGGGTGGGGAAGTTGTCCGTGCCGTCGACGATCAGGTCGTACTGGCTGAAGATGTCGAAGATGTTGTCGCGGTCCAACGCGGTGTTGTGGAGCACCACGTTGACGTGCGGGTTGATCTCACGGATCTTGTCGGCGGCCGACTCGGCCTTGGGCCGGCCGATGTCAGACTGCCCGTGGATGATCTGGCGCTGGAGGTTGGACTCGTCGACCACGTCGAACTCGACGATGCCCAGCGTCCCCACGCCGGCAGCGGCCAAGTAGAGCAACGTCGGCGAGCCGAGGCCACCGGCCCCCACAGACAGCACCCTGGCGTTCTTGAGGCGCTTCTGCCCGTCCACCCCCACGTCGGGGATGATCAGGTGGCGCGAGTAGCGGCGGATCTCGTCGGTGGTCAGCTCGGCGGCCGGCTCCACCAGCGGCGGCAACGACACAGTCTCAGCTCCCGATCTGCGGTGATGGGTACCGGTCCATTCTTGCGCGTCGCGCTCACGAACCGGGAATGACCTCGGCCACCCGGCTCACCATGCGAGACAGAGTCACCTACGGCACTTTGGGACCGTGGTAGCGCTCGCCGTCGAGGAACGGCCACCCGTACGGTGTGCACCCGTCCAGCCCTGTCGTCTGGGGCATCATCACCGGCGCGGGCTTCCCGGGGCCGGGACAGCCCCGGTGCCGCGCCCCGAGTTCGTGCCCGATCTCGTGGTTGATGGCGAACGCCCGGTACTCCTCCAAGGGGTAGTCGGGTATCCCGGTGAGCCACCGCGCCACGTTGATGAGCACCTGGCCGGGCACCCGGCAGGACGTGAACCGATCGGTGTGCAGACCCTCCTCGGCGCAGATCTCCTCGGAGGTGCCCGGAGTCGCCAGGACGATGGTGACGTCGCTCTCGTCGTCCTCGCCGACCCGCTGGAACCGGTGCTCGGCCGCGGTCCACCCACGTGGGTCGCCGAGGATGGCGTCCACCGCGGCGGCGAACTCCTCCGGTGTCACCGCCAGGCCCTCCTCCACCGCGACCTGAAACCGCAGCACGTCGCCTTTCTGGCCCAGCACCGTCTCCTGGCCAGGGGCGTACCGCCACTGACCCGAGCCCTCCTCCGGCCAGGTGACCTCCACGTCACTCGTCGCCTCGGGCTCGGGGGCGGCGGTGGTGGGCGGAGGCGGTGCGACCGCCTGCGGTGGCGGGTCCGACGCTCCGCTGACGGTGCGGACGATCGCCGCGATCAGCAACCCGACGGTGACGGCCAGCAGACCGAACACCACCGCCCGGCGACGTTGTTGGCGTGCACGGGCGCGGGCGACCCGCCGCGCTTCCAGGCGCGAGGCGGGCGCCGGCGACTCGACCGGTGCCTCGTCCATCGCCTACGCGGGCGGTCCGGTGTAGCGCTGGCCGTCGAGGTAGGGCCACGGGTTGGCCTTACACCCGTCCAGGAACAGGGTCTGCTGCTGCATGACCGGCGCCAACTCCCCTTCCCCAGGGCACCGCTCGTGGCCGTAGCCGAGCTCGTGACCCACCTCGTGATTGAGCACCATCCGACGGTAGTCCTCGAGCGGTACCTCGGCGTCCACGAACTCCGGCACCGACAAACGCCACCGGTTGAGATTGAGGATCACCTGTCCGACCGCCCGGCACGACGTGTACGGCACGCCGTCGAGGTGGATGTCGAGGCCGACCGCGGCGCACATGGTAGCGGCGGTCCGTCCGGTGGCCAGGTACACCGTGAAGTCGTACGGTGCCTCCGGCGGCACCCGTTGGAACCGGATGTCGCCCGCGGTCCAGCCGTCCTCCGCGGCGAGCGTCTCGTCGATGAAGTCAGCGAACTCGTCGACGTCCTCGTCGATCCCGTCCTCGATCGCTACGCGGAACCGCAGCAGCTGTCCGCTGTCTCCTAGCACGTCACCTTCGGTCTCGGCGAACGCGAAGGTGCCGGGCCCTTCGGCCGGGAAGTCACCAGGCAACGCAAGCACCGGGCTGGGCGTCGGTGACGGCGCCGACGACGGTGAGGCGGACACCGGCGGTGGCAGGGTGAGCTGAGGCAGGGTCAGCTGGGCAGCCGGCTCCAGCGGAGAGTCACGCCAGGCGATGAGGTCCGCCGCCGCGAGCAGCAGCAGCGCCAGCACCACGACCCCGCTGATCCGACGGCCGAGCCGCCTGCGGCGCCGCACGCGGTGCCTCGCGCGTCGGGGCGTCGGGGCGTCGGTCGGCACGGCAGCGGACATGGCGCCGACAGTCTTTCACATTTGGCCCTGCCGAGGGAGCGGATGTGAGGCAAAGGCCAGCGCCATGGGCCGTCCACTGTCGCAGGTGAACGGTGCCCGAAGGCGGGTCAGGTCAGCAGGGCCTCCAGCCGCCGGTTGACCGCCCCCAACGTGGCGCGTACCACCGCCTGGCGAGGATCGCCGGCGACCACGGCGCAGCCGGCCAACTGCTCCACCCACCCCTCGCAGACCAGTTGCACGACCACCACCGCGACCTCGGTGGTACCGAACGGCACCACGCCGGTGTGCTCCACAAAGCACCGACCCCCATCGCCGTCCGGGGCCACCTCGTGGAGGAGCTGGTCAATCGCCCGGGCAGCGGAGACCGCGGCGAGTCGGGTCACGTAGCCGTCGACGGCCGGCCCGGAGGCGAGCCCGAGCACCCGGCGCTCGCCGGCGGCGAGACGAACCTCCACCGTGGCTTCGAGCCCGAACATGTTGACCTGGACGTGGTCGATCACCACCCGTACGCCGGGGTTGCGGGGCGGCAGTGGCCTGGGCAGCGCCTCGGCCATCTTGTCGGCGGTGGGGGTGACGGGTCCTGGGCCGGCGGTGGTCGGTGGCTCCTCGGCGTGCCGGGCACGTCGGTGCGCGCGTGGCTGAGGCACGTGCTCGGAGGTACCTGGTTCCCGCCGCGCGGCGGGTTCGGGGGTGCCGGCCGATTCGGCGAGGTCCGCCGGCGCCTCGGGGGTCGAGGGCTGCGCCTCGGGCTGGCTAACGGCGGCGGGTTCGGCGGCGGCCGGGACCGGTTGCCGGACCGGCTCCGGCTCTGGCGCCCGGCGGGGCGCCGGCACCGATGCCGGCGCCGACGGTCGTTGACGAGTCTCGGCTTCGGGTTGGCCGGCCCGCGGGGCCGCGGACGACTCTGTGTCCTCTTCGGACAGCTCCGCGTCCGACACTGGTCGAGGCGTCGGGGTGAGCCCCATCCGCTCACCCAGCATCCGCGCGACCTCCTTGCTCACGTACGCGGGGTCGGCGTCGTCGGCGAGGTCCAGCCGCAGTGTGTGCACCCCGGTGGCGTTGGCGCGTAGCCAGGCGTCGCGGACACCGGCCACTTGCCGCACCGCTTCCAGTACTTCATCCATGTCGAACCCGTTGCCGGGATTGCGCGGAACGTCGGTGCGGCGGAGCTCGTCGGCGATCCGCGCCAGCTCCGGCGCGGTCCACTCACCGGCGCGCTCCTCGTCCGCGGGGATGTCCTCCACACCCTGTGGAAGCTCCGGCTCACCGGGCACGCGCTTGGGTAACTCGGGCTCGGGAGGAGGGGACCACCCGCTGGGTGGTGGTGGCGGGTAGCTCTCCGGCGCCTCCGCGGTACGCGGCGAGGGTGGCTCCGGTTCGTAACCGTGGGGCTCGTAGACGTCGGGCCGGTAGTGCTCGGGGTCGTAGGCGTGCGGCTCTTCCGGCGCGTACTCCTGGTAGGGATCGCCGTGGGGCTCGTAGTGCTGGTATGACTGCGAACGGTAGCCAGAGGTGTGGCGGGCCTGATGCCACAGCGGCGTGCCGACGGCGGCCGTGCCGCTGGGTGGGGTCTCTTCGTCCACACCACGCGCCGGAGGCGTGTCGTCCTCCTGCGAGACGCCTTGGTGGTGGTACGGGTACCGGGTTTCGCCTTCCGACTCCGGCCCGACACCGCCCCAATTCACCTCGTCGTCACCCCCGTACGCCCACTTCCTGGCCGCGGCGCCGGCCGCTGATGCGGCCTCAGCCACGGGTTGTCGCACCGGCCGCCGCACCGTGCTGCTGGGTAACCACGCCGCTGCGCCGGCGTGCTCGGCCCCGTTGTGCGTCTCGCTCACACCACCGGGTACCCGCTCTTCGTCCACCGTGTGCTCCTCGCTTGCCCACAGTGAGGCTACCCGGTGCAGTCTTTCCGATGGTTCTTGATGCCGATGGAGCGGTACGGCACGCCCGCCGTCCAACCACATCACGGAGTGTGCGTGATGATATATGCGGTGAAGCGAATAAGCGACCTGGAGGAACGGATGACCTCGGAGACGCCGCCTGGCTCTGGGCGGCCGGTACGTTTGCCGCGGATGGCGCGTCGAGCGCAACTGTTGGCCGCGGCGCAAGAGGTCTTCGTGGCGCAGGGGTACCACGCCGCCGCGATGGACGACATCGCCGACCGGGCCGGCGTCTCCAAGCCCGTGTTGTACCAACACTTCCCCAGCAAGCTGGAGCTCTACCTGGCGCTGCTGGACCTGCACTGTCAGGAGATGGTGGCGAAGACCCGCGCGGCGATGGCCGCCACCTCCGACAACAAGGAGCGGGTCCAACGGGCGATGCGGGCGTACTTCGACATCATCGACCACAAGAGTGAGGCGTTCCGGTTGGTCTTCGAGTCGGACCTGCGCAACGAGCCCGCGGCTCGGGAACGGGTCGACCGCGCGGAGCGCGAGTCGATCGAGGCGGTGGCCGACACCATCATGGCCGACACCGGGGTGAGCCGGTCGCGGGCGGAGCTGCTGGCGGCTGGCCTGGTCGGGGTCGCCCACACGGCCGCGCGTTTCTGGCTCGCCGCTGGGCGGCAGGTGCCGAAGGAAGAGGCCGAGGCGCTGCTGGCGGCACTGGCCTGGCGTGGAATCGCGAGCTTCCCGCTGCAGTCCGAGCCGGTGGGGCAGGTATCGTCACCGGCGAACCCCCCAGAGTGAGGAGTTGGTAGGTGGAGGTCAAGATCGGCGTTCAGAACGCACCACGCGAGCTGGTGCTCGACAGCGCGCAGACGCCGGACGAGGTGGAGCAGATCGTTCTCAAGGCGCTCTCCGGCGAAGCGGGCACGCTCAAGCTGGTGGACGAGCGGGGCCGCCGAGTGCTGGTGCCGGCCGAGAAGGTGGCCTACGTCGAAATCGCCGAGCAGCCTCCGCGCCCGGTTGGTTTCGTCGCCAGCTGACCGTGCAGACGTGACCGGGTCGCCTGACGGCGACCCGGTGCGCGCGGTGTCCGCCTCGCGGCGGACTCAGTTGTTGAGGCCGACCGCGGCCATGCGCTGCCCGTGATGCTGCGTCAGCCGCTTCAGCAGGGCCTGCACGCCGGCCTGGTCACCGGACGCGGTGACGATCAGCTCGGTCAGAGCCGGACGCGCCGCCGCGACCAGGTTCGCCTGGGACAAACCCTCACCGACCAGCCGACGCGCCCACATCGACAACCGGTGGGCGACCTTGGGATCGGCTTGGATCGCAGCCTTGATTTCCTCGGCGGCGAACTCGTGGTACCGGGAGTCGTGCAGGACTTCCCGCACCAGCTTGCGGTCGGGGTCGTCGATGAACGCCGCCATCTCCCGGAAGAAGTCGTCCGCGATGCCGTCACCGACGTGGGCCTTCGTCAATGCCTCCAACCAGTCCCGCGGTTCGGTGCGGTCGTGGTAGGCCTGCAGCGGCTCGATGAAGGGCTGCATCGCCGCTTCGGGGTCGGCGTCGAGCGCCTCGAGCCGACGGACCAGGCGCCGATAGTTGGCGATCTCACTCGCCGCCATCTCGGAAAGCACCGCACGTCGGCGCAGGTCAGGAGCGAGTCGCGCGTCGGCAGCCATCCGGTCGAAGGCGAGCAGCTCACCGTAGGCGAGCATGCCGAGCAACTCGATCACCGCCTGCTTGGACGGCTCAGGGCTGGTTCCGCTCACACGGGGAGGCTATAACGGCGCCCGATCCCCGATTACCGGCAGGTTCGCCGATGTCGCTGGCCAGCCCGTACCATATGGGGTTGAAGGCGGGCACGACCGCCCGTGACGCGCATAGCCCGCGGCGCATGGCCGCGCGTGGCCCGCGTCCGAGACACACGATGCGCCCATCGGCGGACGGGGCGCACCAAGTCCGCCGCCCTCCTCGGCGGCGGCCCAACGAAGGGCAATTACACCATCACATGGAAGACACCACTACACCGACCCACACACCCACCCGTCCTGACGCGCCCACCTTCGCTGACTTGGGCGTGCGCCCGGAGACGGTGGCCGCTTTGGCGGAGGTCGGCATCACTCAGGCGTTCGCCATCCAGGAGTACGCGCTTCCGATCGCGCTGCGTGGCGCCGATCTGATCGGCCAGGCGCCCACCGGTACCGGTAAGACCCTCGCCTTCGGCATCCCGCTGTTGGAGCGGGTGCTGGCTCCTGGTGAGGGCGGAGACGGCACGCCGCAGGCGCTGGTCGTGGTCCCGACTCGGGAACTGGGGCTGCAGGTAGCCAAGGATCTGGCCACCGCAGGGGGCACCCGGGGTGTGCGGGTGCTGCCGATCTACGGCGGCGTCCCGTACGAACCGCAGGTGGAGTCCCTACGTCAGGGTGTGGAGATCCTGGTCGGCACCCCGGGGCGGCTGTTGGACCTGGCCCGGCAGGGCCACCTGCGGCTGGACCGGGTCCGGGCGCTCGTCCTGGACGAGGCCGACCGCATGCTCGACCTCGGCTTCCTCGACGATGTGGAGAGCATCCTGTCGATGCTCCCCGACGCTCGGCAGACGATGCTGTTCTCCGCCACGATGCCGGAACCGATCGTGGCGTTGTCGCGTCGGTTCCTGCGCTCACCGGTCACGGTGCACGCCGGGCACACGGAGGCGACCGGTCCAGCGCCGCAGACCCGGCAGCTCGTCTACCGGACCCACCCGCTGAACAAGATGGAGATCGTGGCGCGCATCCTGCAGGCGCGTGACCGCGGTCTCACCATGATCTTCGCGCGTACCAAGCGGGGTGCCGACAAGATCGCCAGCGAGCTGGACTTCCGCGGCTTCGCCTGTGCGGCGGTGCACGGTGACCTCGGGCAGGGCGCCCGGGAACGGGCGCTACGGGCGTTCCGTAAAGGCAAGATCGATGTGCTGGTGGCCACCGATGTCGCAGCCCGCGGCTTGGACGTCGCCGGGGTCACCCACGTCGTCAACTACGACTGCCCGGAGGACCCGGACACCTACACCCACCGCATCGGCCGCACCGGACGGGCCGGCGCCACCGGCGTGGCGGTGACGTTCGTCGACTGGGAGGACATGGCCCGTTGGCGACTGATCGACAAGTCGCTGCATCTGGACCTTCCGGAGCCACCGGAGACGTACCACACCTCCCCCTGGCTCTACACCGACCTGGACATCCCCACCGATGCACCGGGCACCCTGCCGCCTGAGCAGCGTTCCCGCGCCGGCCTGGAGGCTGAGCAGGAGGAGGACCTCGGCGGTGGGCGACGTCGTCGGCGCCGCCGCCGCGGTGGTGGTGGCGGCGGGGAGCCGGCGAGCCAGCCGGCCGAGACAGAAGGCGCTACTCGACCTCGCCGCCGTCGACGCCGGCGGCGCGCCGATACCACCGGTGGCGAGGCGGAGCCAGTGACCCAGAGCGTCCCCGACGCGTCCGCCGACACCGCGACGGACGGCCCGAGCGGCGAGCAGACCGAGGCACCGGTGCGGCGACGTCGCCGGCGCCGGCGCCGTACCGACACCGCCGACACCGACTGAGCGTGCTGAGCGTGGCGCACGCTGCCGTGGCGGTGCCACGGCAGCGTGGTCACACGTAGCCTAGAGCCATGGCCGACGGTTCCCGCCCGCGCTCGTACGCCGACCGTCTGACCTCCCCGTTACCGAGCTTCCGCGACGTGTGGCGGATGATGCGCGAGCGTGGGTCGGCTCGGTCCCTCGCCGCCGGGGCACCCGGCATCCCGGTCGCGACGACCCGCCACCTGCCGCCGCTCGGGGACGCCCGTTACAGCGTCACCTGGGTCGGCCATGCGAGCTTCGTACTCCGACTGGGCGGGCTGACCGTGCTGACCGACCCGGTGTGGTCCCGCCGCATCCCCGCGGTGCTGCCCCGTCTGACGCCACCGGGCGTGCCGTGGGACGCCCTGCCCCCGGTCGACGCGGTCGTCATCAGCCACAACCACTACGACCACTTGGACGCGCCGACCATCCGACGTCTCCCCCGGCACACCCGGATCCTGGTGCCCGCCGGGTTGGGTCGGTGGTTCCACCGCCGAGGCTTCACCGCTGTGCGTGAGTGCGACTGGTGGGAGTCTTACCGGATCGGGGAGGTCGACTTCGCCTTCGTCCCTGCCCACCACTGGAGCCGGCGGGGTCTGTTCGACACGTGCCGCTCCCTGTGGGGAGGTTGGGTCATCACCACCAGCGCCGGCGTGCGCGTCTACTTCGCCGGCGACACCGGATACGGCCACTTCTTCCGCGAGATCGGCGACCGTTACCCGGGCATCGACGCCGCCCTGCTGCCGGTCGGCGCCTACGAGCCGAACTGGTTCATGAAACCGATGCACACCAATCCGGAGGAAGCGGTGCGCGCCTGCGCGGACGTGGGCGCCAGGCGGATGGTGCCGATGCACTGGGGCGCGTTCGTCTTGTCCGGCGAGCCGGTGGTGGAACCGCTGGAGCGTACGGCGAAGGCGTGGGCCACCGCGGGACGGCCCCGTGAGGATCTGTGGGACCTCGCCGTGGGCGAGACGCGGGCGGGGTGATCATGCCGATCCCACTGTCGGATGCCCTCGCCGAGGTACGCGCTCTCCTGCTGGACCCGGACGGTCTGGTCCGGGCGGTGGGGTCCGGGCGTCGCCGCGGGTCTCGCCCGTCGGTGGTGCGGGTCGACCTACGCCCGGTGGTGCTCAAGTCAGGCCGTCGGCTCCAACTGGTGACCTTCGACGGCCAACGCCCCACCACCCGCAACGTGCCCTATGGCCGACCGGCCGAGGAGGCGGTCGACGCGCTGCTCGCCGAGCCGTTCGGCAACTGGCGGGTGGAGTCGACCGCGACCACGCTGCAACTGCGGGTCACCAAATCGGGCGCGGCCCAGGTGCACCGCGGTCCCGGCGCCGCGGCCCCTGGCCCGACCGACCACGACCGGACGAAGGACCACCTGATCGATCCGGCCGACCCACTCTTCGACGTGATCGGCGGTGGGGCGGCCAAGCGGCGGCAGGTCGACGCGTTCCTTCGTTCGCTGATCGCAACCCTGCCCACGCAGCCGCCCCAGCCCTTGCACGTGGCCGACTTGGGCTG
>CAYTMR010000021.1:6276-19671 GCA_964438855.1 uncultured Micromonosporaceae bacterium | reverse complement strand
ACCTCAGCTTCGCCGCGTACCGTTACCTGACCGCCACCCACGGGCTGGACGTCCGCTTGGTCGGGGTGGACGTGCGAGCCGACCAGCGGGAGCGCAACACCATGCTGGCACGCCGGCTGGGCTACGCCGACCAGGTCTCGTTCGTCGCCGGCACGATCGCTGAGGTCGACCTACCCCCTCCCCACCTGGTGCTAGCCCTGCACGCCTGTGACACCGCCACCGACGAGGCGTTGGCCCGGGCGGTCCAGTGGCGCGCCAACTGGGTGTTGGCGGCGCCGTGCTGCCACCACGACTTGGCCCGCCAGCTGCGTGCCGGCCCGACGCCGCATCCGTACCAGCTGCTGACCCGGCACGGCATCCTGCGGGAACGGTTCGCCGACGTCCTCACCGACTCGCTGCGGGCGGCGCTTCTGCGCCGGCACGGCTACCGGGTCGAGGTGGTGGAGTTCATCGCCTCCCAGCGCACCCCCCGCAACCTCCTGCTGCGTGGGGTGCGCACCGGGGTGTCGGCCGAGGCGCCCGAGTACGACCAACTGGTCGCCGCCTGGTCGGTGACACCGCACCTGGCCACACTGTTGGGTGAGACACCGGTCGCACTATCCGACTGAGGGTTTGCACGCGCCGCTCGGCGTGGCATACTCACAGTCGTGATCGTTGCGCGGTTCTACTTTTTTTACGGCTCCGGGAGTCCGGCAGCCGTAGGGACCGCCTGATCGCAGAGACCTACCAAGCCCCGGGCTCCCGGCCCGGGGCTTTCGCGGCTCCGGCGCCGGGGGTGGGGCCTCGACCCGAGGAGCAGACATGGCCGCCGCGACCGCGACCGAGCAGTCCGACAACGCCGCCGCCGAAATCGCCGCACTACGGCGGCGCATCGACCAGATCGACGAAACGTTCATCGCCCTCTGGCAGGAGCGGGCGCAACTCTCCAAGCAGATCGGTGCCACCCGGGTCGCCTCCGGCGGCACCCGGCTCGTGTTGGAACGCGAGCAGCAGGTACTCGACCGGTTCCGGCGCAGCCTCGGAGCGGACGGGGTCCAGCTCGGGTTGCTTCTGCTCCGCGCCGGTCGCGGTCCGCTGTGATCGATCGTCGGCCGGCGGCCCCGATGGTCAGATGAGGCGTCGGTCGGCGGCCCAGCGAGACAGCTCGTACCGGTTGGACATCTGCAGCTTGCGGAGCACGTTGGAGACGTGCGTCTCCACCGTCTTGATGGAGATGTAGAGCTCTCGCGCGATCTCCTTGTAGGCGTAGCCGCGAGCGAGCAGGCGGAGCACTTCCCGCTCCCGGTTGGTGAGCTGATCCAGCTCCGGATCGGCCACCGGCATGTCGGGGCGGGCGGCGAAGGCGTCCAGTACGAACCCGGCCAACCGCGGGCTGAACACCGCGTCGCCGTCGGCCACCCGCCTGATCGCATCCGCCAGCTCCTCCGACGAGATGCTCTTGGTGACGTAGCCGCGGGCACCGGCGCGGATCAGCCCGATGACGTCCTCGGCGGCGTCGGAGACCGACAGGGCCAGGAAGCGCACCTTGGAGCTGGCCGGGCCGAGCTGCGACCGCACCGCCTCCAGCACGGCGCGTCCGCCGCCGTCGGGCATGTGGACGTCGAGCAGGACCACGTCCGGGGTGAGGGCGAGGATCTGACGGATCGCGTCACCGACGGTGCTGGCCTCTCCCACCACGTCGACGTGAGCACCGAGTTCAGCGCGGACACCCGCACGGAACATCGCGTGGTCGTCGACTAGGAAGACCTTCAACCGTGGCGCGTCAGTCATCGCTCTCATCCTTCCGATCAGGGGTGGTCGCTTTCGCGCGGCGGGGGAGGAAGAGCCGCACCTCGGTGCCCTCACCTGGCCGGCTGATGATCTCCGCGCGGCCGCCGTGCCGCTCCATCCGACCGATGATCGACCCTCGCACACCGTGGCGGCCGTCCTGCACCGACTCCGGGTCGAATCCCACCCCGCGGTCGCGGACGAAGACGCTGAGCTGCTCCGGTTCCACCTCGGCGTAGAGCGACACCGCCGGTACGTCGGCGTGTCGGGCGGCGTTGACCAGCGCCTCGCGCGCCGCCGCCACCAGTGCCACGACCCGCTCGTCGGTGTCGGTGTCCCCGACCGCGACCACCTCCACGGTGATGCCGTAGGCGTCCTCGACCTCCGCCGCAGCCTGCTCCAACGCGGCCACCAGCTTCTCGGCCGGTGAGCCGGTGGGGCGGTACAGCCAGTTGCGCAGGGTCCGTTCCTGCGCCCGGGCGAGCCGGTGCACGGTCTTGCTGTCGGTGGCGTTGCGCTGGATCAGCGCGAGAGTGTGCAGCACCTGGTCGTGCACCATGGCGGCGAACTCGGCTCGCTCTTGCTCCCGGATGCGTGCCTCCCGCTCGGCCCGCAGCGCACCGAAGATCCGCCACAGCACCGGCGCGGCCACGAGACTGACACCGGCGAGTGCGAGCACCGCGAAGACGAGGCCGTAGACGACTGCCCACAGGCTGGACCCGACCGGGCTGTAGACGACCGCCAACCCGATCACGCCGACCGCGACCAGCGCGCCGCCGCCGATGAACCGCAGCATGTACGCTCGGCGGCCCCGTTCGGTCAGCAGCGTGCTCAGCCACGGCGCGCTCACCTCGAAGGTGCGTCGCCGCTCGTCCGAGCCGCTCTGGTGCCAGATCATCCCGGCACCCACTGCGATCACGGCGATCAGCCAGCCCAACGCCGCGGTGAGCTGGTCACCTCCGATCATCGCCCGGAGCACCAGCACGCCCACCGCGAACGCGGCGAACGGGACGATCTGCATCCGGTTCGGCCGCTGTCCGGACTCGTCCGGCATCACCGGCAGTACTGCCCAGAACACCGCGTAGAGCAGGACGCCGATGCCGTTGACGCCCAGCAGCAGCACGAAAGCGGTCCGCACCGCGGTCGCGGACACACCGAGGTGTGCGGCGATGCCCGCGGCGACTCCGGCGACCAAACCTTGCTGCGGGGACCGGTACAGCCGCGGCAGTTCGCTGGGAACGGTGTCGATCGTGCTCGCCTCCTGTCCGCCCCCCACTCACCGGGGCCCTGTCGTGAATCGTCACACGCTCACCGGGCCGGCGACCACGCCGGCCACCCCGACTTTCCCACCAGGTCCGTTGTCAGGGTCCGGTCAGGGTGTCTTCCGGAGGCGAGTGAGGGCGCGGGCACGGCAGGATCAAGGCATGACCCAGCAGGGCACTCAGCAGCAGGCGTCCCAACCGGTCGAGGCGTTCGCCGCCCGGTACGGCCTGGTGCGGCCGGAGCAAGGACGGTACATCGCCGGTGTCTGCGGCGCGCTGGGGCGGGCGACCCGGACCGACCCGGTGCTGTGGCGTGTGCTCCTTCCGGTGCTCGCCTGCTTCGGCGGCGTGGGCGCGTTCATCTACTTCTCGCTCTGGTTGTTCACCCCGGCCGACAGTGACACGGCCTCCCCGGTGGAGGCGCTCCTCGGTCGCGGCCACTCCCGCACCCCACCTCTGCTCGTGGTGACGTTGGCGCTGCTGTGCGGGGTCATGTTTCTGTTCGTCATCCCTGACCCTCTGCACGTGCTCCTGCTGGCCGGCACGGCGCTGCTGGCGGTGGTGCTGCTGCGCGACCGGGGACGGGCGTCCCCGGATGCGGCCACGCCAGCGGCCGCCGCACCGTCTGACACCATCGCGGGCAGCGACAGCGGCACGGCGACGACCGTCGAGGCTTCCCAGGACAGCACCGCCGAGACGGGCCCCACCGCGGATGAGGCTGCTGCCGAGCCTTCGACTCCGCCAGCTCCCAGCGCCGCCACTTCTCCGACCACCACCACGACCGCTCCCACGCCGCCAGCAGCTGCGCCAGCGACCCCCTACGTCCCACCGATGCCGGGGCCCCAGCCACCGTTCGCCCCCCACGGGCCGTTCGCGCCGCACGGCCCGTTCGGCCCTCCACACACCCCACCTCCGTCGGCGTACGCGCCGCCTCGGGCGGTGCGGCGTGAGCGTTCGCCGCTGGCGTGGCTGACGTTGCTCGCCGCCCTGGTGGCGGTGGCCGCGCTGGGCACGCTGGACTGGTCCGGCGCGGTGGACGTGCCGCTGGCCGGCTACACCGCCGCCGCGCTGGCGGTGGTGGGTGCCGGGCTAGTCATCGGCGCGTGGTTGGGGCGGGCACGGTCGCTCATCGCCGTCGGCATGCTGCTCGCGCTGGTGGCGCTTCCGGTCACCTATGCGATCGACCGGTTCGACCCGCCGAGCAACGTCGGCGCCAGCATGACGTGGGCACCCGCCAACGTCGAGGAGCTGCGCGACGAGTACGAGGTGACCGTCGGTCAGGGCAGGCTCGACTTGCGGGACGTGGAGTTCCCTCCGGGCGAGACTGAACTCACCGTTCGGGTCACGATCGGTGAGATGGTGGTGCTCGTTCCGCCGGACGTCAACGTTCGGGCCCAGGTGGACGTCCGGGCGGGCGACGCGGTGGTGTTCGGCCACCGTCCCTATGGCTCGAACGCGATGGTCGACTCGACCGGCGCCGACGGGGCGGACGGTCCCACCCTCCGCCTCCGCGCGGTGGTCCAGTTCGGATCTTTGGAGGTCACGAGATGAAGTGGCACCGCACTGACCGCGTCTCGCTCGGGTTTGGCTTGTTCTTCCTCGTCGTCGCCGCGGTCTGGGTCATCGTCGAGGTGAGTCGCCTGGACGCGAACGCGGCGACGTGGAGCGCGGTGTGCGGGCTGTTCATCGTCGGACTGCTCGGTATCGCCGGCATCGCGGCCGCCGCACGGCGACGCCACACCGACGACCCGCGCCCATGATTCGGGAACGCCCCCTATGCTGGCCGGTATGACCGGATCTGTGTCGCCCTCGTCGACCGTTGGTGCCCGCGCGGCCCGTGCGCTCGTGTACGAACTGTTGCGCCGCCCCGGGCCGAAGACCGGGCTCGTGGTGGGCGCTGATCCCGGCTCCCGGGTGCTCGCCGCGGCCATCGATGCCCTGCTACCGGAGGACTCGCTGGTGGTGACGGCACCCGACACCGACGCGCTGCAGGCCCACGTGGCTGGCCTCGGCTCGTGGGTCAACGAGCGGGTCCGTGTGCTCGACGATCCGGCGGCGGCGGGCCAGGTCGACGTCCTGGTGCTCGCCGAGCCGCTCCGCGGTAGCGCCGAAGAGGTCCGCTCTACCTTGGACGCGCTCGCCAAGCAGCTGGCCCCTGGCGGGGTGCTCACCGCGTCGGTGGTGGCGGTGCCGGGCTGGTCACCGCAGGCCGCCGCCGAGTTGGACCGTCACGCCGCGCTGTACGGCGTGGGCTCCGACCTGGTCCTGCGCAACCTGCCTCCGCTGCGGGTGCATCGTCTGAGCTGGACCACCGCATCGACGGAGCTGGCCGACGCCCTGGTGGCTGTCGATCGTCCCTCCAGCGTGCCGTTGACCCGCCACATGCACCTGGACTCCAACGGGGTGGCGGCGGCGGGCCTCGTCGCCGGTCTGGCGTTGCTGGCCCGGACTACCCGCCGCGGGTCGAAGTGGTGGCTGCTGCCGGCCGCCGCTGCCCTGCCGGTGGCGGCGTTCTTCCGCGACCCCTACCGGGAGGTGCCCGACGATCCGTCGCTGGTGGTCGCGGCCAGTGACGGGCGGGTGCTGTCGGTGGAGCGGGTCAGTGACGACCGGTTCACCTCCGACGGCGCCACCGCCGAGTACCTCCGGATCGCGGTCTTCCTCTCGGTGCTCGACGTGCACGTCAACCGGGCACCGGCCGCCGGCCGGGTGGTGGATTTCTTCCGCACCGACGGTGGGTATGCGCCGGCGATGGCGGCTGAGGCCGAGCACAACGTCGCCGCTTACACGGTGCTGGAGACCTCCCGCGGTCGGGTGGCGGTGGCGCAGCGGACGGGTCTGGTGGCGCGGCGGATCGTGCAACGCGCCCCGGTGGGGGCCCTGCTGGCGCGCGGGGAACGCTTCGGGCTGATCCGGTTCGGCTCCCGTACCGACGTCTACCTGCCCGCCGATGCGGCCGAACCGCTGGTGGCCCCGGGCGACCGGGTGGTGGGCGGCTCCACCGCGATCGCCCGCTGGCGCTGAGTCGCCGGCCTCAGGCGGCGGCCCGGCGGCGGTGGAGCCAGAGCAGCGGACCGCTGGCCAGGTACGCCGCGATGAGCACCGCGAGGGTGAGCTGCGGATTCACCACGAGTCCGGCCAGCGGCACGAGCCACAGCCAGACCGGCAGCCGGACCAGCCGGGCCACCGTGGCGTACGGGAAGCTGGAGACCATCGCGAAGGCAAGCAGGGTCACACCCAGCAGCTGCGCCTTGGCTGACACCGGAAGGTCGATCAGGACGAGCAACGCGAGCACACCCGCCGCCATGGTCGTCGGCACCCCGGTGAAGAACCGCCCGTCTCGCGGGCTGACGTTGAACCGGGCCAGGCGGATCGCCGAGCACGCCGCGACCAGCGCGCAGGCGACTACGGCGGCGGCAGTCGGCACGGAACCGGCCAACCAGGCGTAGACCACCACCGGTGCGGCGATCCCGAAGGAGCACATGTCGGCCAGCGAGTCCATCTGCGCACCGAACGGGGTGGAGACACCCAACCGGCGCGCCACCGCGCCGTCGAGGCCGTCGAAGGCGACGCAGGCCATGACACACAGCGCCGCGTACTGGACCTGCCCGTGCATCGCGAGCAGGATCGCCAGCACACCGAGGACCAGGCTGGCGATCGTGCACCCGTTGGCGAGGGCGAAGCTCAACCGCCGGGCGAGGGTCCGGTCGCCGGTGAGCAGCACGGTCTCGGCCCGCTCCGCCGGCCCCGGCACCGCCGTGGCGCCGACCGGACGGGTGGACGCCGGGCGGATGGTGGGGCGTTGACGCGCGCCCGGTACGTGGCTGATCACCGGCGTGCCCGTCACTGGGGTAGTCGGCGCCGTCGTCAAGGGCGCCGCCGACGCGACGGCAGGGTGGGGTGATACGGCGACTGGTGCGGTGTGGTGGACGCGCCTCACCAGGCGCACGCCACGGGCGAGCACGCCGCCCTGTCTCCGGCCAACCGGGCGAGGGCTGTCGGTCGTCGGTCGCCGGCGCCACGGGGCTCTCGGCACGTTCTCCTCCATAGGCCGGGGGAAGGTACGTCCGCCGCGAAACCCCCCTGCGACGCGGCGCTCTACACCATCCCATACCCGGGGTCAGTTGGCGATACCCGGATCGGATCTTTCGTCAGAATCAGGCTCGGGATCGGGATGTCCGCGCTAACGTCGCCGCGGCGATCTCGGTCAACGCCATGTGCGCCGCCTCCGCCCGGGTGAACCAGGCGGCGTCGGCGGTGGAGCCGCCGGTGTCGATCACTCGCGGTGACGTGGGGTGGTCGACCGCCACTTCGAAGATCGCTCGGATGGTGTGCCAGTGATCGGGTAGCCCTCCGGGCCAAGCGCCGCTGGGTTGTGGGCGTGGGCGACCGTCAGCAGCCGGCTGATCCGGCCGACCTGACCGGACTCCTCGGTGATCTCACGCAGGAGGCCGTCGGCGGGCTGCTCTCCGAAGTCGGTGCCGCCGCCGGGCAGGTGCCACCGGCCGGCGCCCGGATACCCTTCGGCGATCAGCGTCAGCAGCACCCGACCGTCAGGGTCGGTCACGAGTCCGTACGCGCCGAACCGCTGCCCACGACGAGGGCACGGCACTGGCTGGCGTGGACCACCGTCGCCTCGGACCGGGGTCGTCGGCGCGACCAGCGGCGCCGACGCGGACTGGTCCAACCCCAGCGAATGGGCGGCGAACCGGGACAGGGACAAGGAGGCCACGTCCCGCAACGGCACCCACTCGGCGCCGGTCCCGTTGACGGCCGTGCGCAGCGCCCCACCAGTGACCGCCACGTCGTAGATCACGGCGTCGGTGTGCTCCAACCCTGGAGGGCGTGCCACGACCTCGGCGGCCACGTCCCGCAGCCCGGTCGTCACCACGTCGAGGCCAGTCGCCTCGGCCACTTCGCGCACCACCGCGTCAGCGGGGTGCTCGCCCTGCTCGATGCCGCCGCCGGGCAGAGACCACCGGTCAGCGTTGGACGCGCGCACGAGCAGCACGCGGTCGTTCGCGTCGAGGCACACCCCGTACGCCGCGATCCGCCGCCTCAGCTCCACGTCCATCGCCCCCGTCGACCTCGCCCCTGCACACACGCAGGGCCGGGACGATCATACGCGCAGAGCCTCCTCCGTGACCTCCGTCAGCGGCAAGCTGCTCACCTCCGCGCGGGTGAACCAGCGCGCCTGGGCGGTGGAGCCGCCTTGGTCGTGGACCCGCGGCTCGGTGGGGTGGTCGACCGCGACCCGGTAGAACGCGCGGACCCCGTGCCAGTCGATCGGGTAGCCCTCCGGGCCCAGGGAGGCGGCGTCACGGTGGCTCGCCACCCCGAGCAGGGACTCGATCCGCCCCTGCTGGCCGGTCTCCTCCTCCAGCTCGCGCAGCAGCGCGACCGGTGGTTGCTCACCGAAGTCGGTGCCGCCGCCGGGCAGGTGCCACCGGCCGGCGCCCGGGAAACCGTCGGCGATCTGGGTGAGCAGCAGACGCCGCTGCGGGTCGGTGGCGACCGCGTACGCCGCGAACCGCTGCGCCCGGTGCAGCCCGTCCTTGTTGGGCACGGCGAGGAACGACGGCAGCTCAGGGGCCTTGTCCGGGCGGGGCTCCACGGTCCCGATGGGGATGCCCAGCGCTTCGGCGGTGAACGGCCGCAGCGGCAGCTCCTTCGCCTCCTCCAAACTGAACCAGCAGGCGAGGTCGGTGGGCTGGTCGACCCGCTCGATGAGGGTGCCACCGCGGACGGTGGCTTCGTACACCAGCCGGTCGGTGTGGATCGTCACCCCGCGGTGCGGCAGCGATCGCAGATCGGCGAGGACGTCGCGCAGACGACCCACCGCGATGGACAGTCCGGTTTCGGCGGCGGTCTCTCGGACGGCGGTGTCGGCGGGATCCTCGCCGTGGTCTACTGCCCCACCCGGCAATGACCACAGTCCTGGGGTCCCAGAGCGCACCGACGCCCGGACCAGCAACACTCGACCGGCTCCGTCAGTGCAAACAGCGTATGCGGCGATCCGGCGTAGCGGCTCAAGTTCGGCGGTCACACGCCGTATTCTCGCGGATTTCAGGCCACTCTCGGGCAGGGTGTCGTATACCTCACAGAAGGCTTGCGCAGTCGCAGATGATCTGCATGTGGACTCAGGGGTTACCCAGGGTGGCTCTCGGGGCGATCACCGAGGTCGCGGCGGCCACGGCGACGCACCGTAGAAGCATGAATGAAGCACCGAATCCCTCGTATCAACAACTGCGGCGCAGTCGCGACGACCGGATGGTCGCCGGCGTGTGCAGCGGCATCGCCCACTACTTCCACCTCGACCCCACCCTGGTCCGGGTCGGTTTCGCGGTGCTGGTCATCATCAGCTGGGGCGTCGCCCTGGTCGGCTACCTGTTGGGTTGGCTGCTCATCCCGGAATAGTCCGCGGTGGCTACTCCCACTCGATCGTGCCCGGTGGCTTGCTGGTCACGTCCAGCACCACCCGGTTGATCTCCGGCACCTCGTTGGTGATCCGGGTGGAGATCCGGGCGATCAGGTCGTAGGGAAGACGCGACCAGTCGGCGGTCATCGCATCTTCGCTGGAGACCGGGCGCAACACCACCGGGTGGCCGTAAGTGCGTCCGTCTCCCTGCACTCCGACCGAGCGCACGTCCGCGAGGAGCACCACGGGGAACTGCCACACCTCGCGGTCCAGGCCGGCGGCCGTCAGCTCCTCGCGGGCGATCCGGTCGGCGGCCCGCAGTAGCTCCAGCCGCCGGCGGGTCACCGCTCCGACGATGCGGATGGCCAGTCCCGGTCCCGGGAACGGGTGACGCCACACCATCGCCTCCGGCAGCCCCAGCTGGAGCCCGAGCGCACGCACCTCGTCCTTGAACAGGGCCCGAAGCGGCTCCACCAGGGTGAATCTCAGGTCGTCGGGGAGCCCGCCAACGTTGTGGTGCGACTTGATGTTGGCCGTGCCGGCGCCGCCCCCCGACTCCACCACGTCCGGGTAGAGGGTGCCCTGCACCAGGAAGTCGACGTGACGCTCAGCGTCGATCTCCCGGGCCGCGGCCTCGAAGACCCGGATGAACTCCCGTCCGATGATCTTCCGCTTCTGCTCCGGGTCGGTCACGCCGTCGAGCGCGGCGAGGAAGCGGTCGGCGGCGTCGACCACCTTGAGCTGGACGCCGGTGGCGGCCACGAAGTCCTTCTCCACCTGCTCGGCCTCGCCCTCACGCAGCAGGCCATGGTCGACGAAGACACAGGTGAGTTGGTCACCCACGGCGCGCTGGACCAACGCCGCGGCCACCGCGGAGTCCACGCCGCCGGACAGGCCACAGATCACCCGGCCCGATCCGACCTGTGCCCGGATCGCGGCGACCTGCTCGTCGATGATGCTGCCGGTGGTCCAGTTCGGCTCCAGTCCGGCGAAGTCGTACAGGAAGCGACGCAGGATCTCCTGCCCCTGCGGCGTGTGCGCCACCTCCGGGTGGAACTGCACGCCCGCCACCCGCCGGGCCTGGTCTTCGAAGGCCGCCACCGGGCAGCTGGGCGAGGTGGCGGTGACGACGGCACCCGGCGGCGGTGCGGTGACGGAGTCGCTGTGGCTCATCCACACGTTCTGCCGCTCGGGCAGCCCGGCCAGGAGCACGCCCTGGCCGGGTCGGGTCGTCAGCTCGGTCGCGCCGTACTCGCCGCGGCCGGTGCGGGTCACCGTCCCGCCCAGCGCCTGCGCCATGACCTGGAAGCCGTAGCAAATGCCCAGGGTGGGGACCCCGGCGTCGAACAGGGCCGGGTCGACCCGGGGCGCGCCTTCCTCGTAGACGCTGGCCGGACCGCCGGAGAGGATGATCGCGGCCGGTTGCTTGGCCAGCATCTCGGAGACCGGCATCGCATGCGGGACGATCTCCGAGTAGATCTGCGCCTCCCGCACCCGGCGTGCGATCAGCTGGGCGTACTGGGCACCGTAGTCCACGACGAGGACCGGGCGGGGCAAGCTCATGCCGCCCAGCCTAGCGATCCGTCACTGGCTGCTGCGCGGCGGCGGGGGGCACGGGATCGATGCGGCGGTACGGTTCACCCAGCGGCGGGCGGGGGTCGGGCTCACCCCGCTGAGGCCACAGCGACATCGCCCGCTCAGCCAGGGCGGTGATGGTCAGCGCCGGGTTGACCCCGAGGTTGGCGCTGACCGCGGCGCCGTCGAGGACGTGCAGCCCAGGGTGGCCGAAGACCCGGTGGTAGGGATCGATCACGCCGGTGGTGGGGTCGGCGCCGATCGGTGCGCCGCCGAGGATGTGTGCGGTCATCGGCGTGTGGAACGCCTCGGTGATGGCGCCACCCGGATAGCCGCCGATCTCGTCGGCGAGCAGCCTCGCCGCCTCGTGGCCGACCGGGATCCAGGTCGGGTTGGGTGCGCCGTGGCCGGGGGTGGCGTACAGGCGCCACCGCCCTGACCATCCTCGGCGCCAGCGCAGCGTGAGCGAGTTGTCCAGCGACTGCATCACCAGGGCGATCACGGTGCGCTGCGACCAGCGCCGCACCCACAGGTTGCGCAGCCCGTGGTGAGGGCGCCGCAGCAGGTGCCACGCCCACCGCAGCCGGCGGCGGGGCCCACCGGGCACCAACACCGACTGCAGCAGTCCCATCGCGTTGGCTCCCGGCGCGTACCGGACCGGTTCGATGTGCGTGTGCGGGTCGGGGTGGAACGAGGACGTGATCGCCGCCCCGCGGGAGTAGTCGACCCCTCGCCGACGGGCTGCCCGCACCGACAGGGAGGCGCCCAGAATCGCCTCGGAGTTGGTCCGAGTCAACGTGCCGAGCCGGTCGGAGAGGTGAGGCAGGGCACCGCTGGCCTTCATGGCGTGCAACAGCCGCTGCGTGCCCAGCGCCCCGGCGGCGAAGACCACCTGGTCGGCGTGGTAGACCCGCCGTCGGCGGCGGAGCTTGCCTCCCGTGCGTACGGTCGCCACCTCGTAGCCACCATCGGCCGCCGGCCGCACAGCGGTGACGGTGGTGAGCGCTTCGATCCGCGCGCCTGCTCGCTCCGCCAGCCACAGGTAGTTCTTCACCAGCGTGTTCTTGGCGTTGTACCGGCAGCCGGTCATGCACCCACCACAGTGGCGGCAACCGGCGCGGGGCGGGCCGACGCCGCAGAAGTACGGGTCGTCGACGGTCCGTCCTGGCGGTCCGAAGTAGATCCCCACCGGCGTGGGGCGGAAGGTGTCAGCGACTCCCATCCGCTCGGCGACCGCGCGCATCGCCTCGTCCGCCGGGGAGGTTTCCGGGTAGGTGGCCACCCCCAGCATCCGACTCGCCACGTCGTACCAGGGCGCCAGCTCGTCCCGCCAGTCGGTGATGTCACGCCACTGCCGGTCGGTGTAGAAGTCGGACAGCGGCCGGTAGAGGGTGCCGGCGTAGACGAGGCTGCCGCCGCCCACCCCGGCGCCGCTGAGCACCAGCACCCCGGCGCCGCGCCGGCCACGCAGCAGAGTCAGGCGCTGGATGCCGTAGCAGCCCAGCGCCGGCGCCCACAAGAACCGCCGCAGCCGCCAGGAGGTGCGGGGAAACTCGTGATCGGCGAACCGGCGCCCAGCCTCCAGGACCAGGACCGAGTAACCCTTCTCGGCCGCGCGTAAGGCCGCCACCGCGCCGCCGAACCCGGAGCCGATCACCACCACGTCGTAGCGCATGCACCATTGTGAGGCCGCGGTGGTGGCCGGTCAGCCGGCGACTCCCTCGGCGGCGAGCACCACGACTCCGGCCAGCAGGGTGAACAGGCCGATGGTGCGCACCAGACGCTCGCGCTGGGCGAAGCGGAGGTCCCATCCCTCGGCGTCTCCCGACGCCTGCCGGACCAGCGGCATCACCGCCCGTCCCACGCCGAATCCGGCGCCGGCGAGCAGGGCGTACGGCCACGAGGCGTAGAGCGCCACCATCAACGCCGCCAGGTGCGGAAGAGTACTGGGCAGGTAGGTACGCATCCCGGTGCCCATCTCGAAACCGAACCAGAGGGCACCGACCCGTCCACCCTCGAAGATGACCGACGAGGGCACTTGGCGGGCGTTCTGCGGCAGCGGGACCCGGAAGATTCCCAGCTCGTTGCCGGCCACCACCGCGCCCAGCGCCACCAGTGCGAGCAGGCTGACCCAGCCGGGCACCAGTGGCCGCAGCAGAGACCCGACGACGACCAGGAGCGTCGCGCTCACCAGGCCACCAGCGACCTCGCCCGCGGCGAAGTACCACCGTGCTCTGTCTCGCCAGACCGACGAGCTCAGCAGATCCGCTGAGTTGACGCTTCACACCGAGCCGGAGATGGCATACCCGGAGACCAGTCCTATCAGGACCCACCAGGGCCAGACAGTGGTGTGCCAGCCGGTGACGAGCCCGG
>CAYTMR010000021.1:0-6176 GCA_964438855.1 uncultured Micromonosporaceae bacterium | reverse complement strand
CGAGCCCGGCAGCCGCCGCGGCAGCGGTGACCGCCGCCGGCGCCAGGGGATGGTAGCGCCGCCGCAGAGTCAACATGGGCGATCCCTCAGATCACGGTCCGACAGATGCTGAAGGTGCTGCGATAGGTGGTGCCGTCGCGGTAGTAGGTCCAGCCGTCGGAGCACTTCCGCCGCGTGCCGCTGGTCCACCGCCACGCGTTGCGTCCGTTGCAGGACGTGTTGTTGAACGTGTAGTCGTAGCTCACCGACCCGCCGGTGTACGAGTAGTTGCGGTGCCAGCTGCCACTGCACACACCGGGCACCCCGGTGCCGAAGTAGGCGGTGTTCGGCACGCAGATCGTGCTGGCGTCGAAAAAGCCGTGGCAGCTGCTCCACTCGGCGAACACCGGATGCGGCTCCACCGCCCGGCCCGGCAGTGCCCGGCCGATCAGGTCGAGCGTCGCCAGGCCCACTCCGACGGCCGCGCCGGCGGCCAGGCGCAGCATGGTACGCCGATCGAACTCGAACCGCCGCGCCTGGAGCGTGACGGCGCTCGGCTCGGCGTGCGCGGGTTGCTCCCGGAAGTCGGGCAGAGCGTCGACGAGTCGGGTCATGAGGGCACCTCCGTGGGTGTCGGCGCCCGCGATGGGGCAGCCTGAGTGGACGTAGCGGAGCGTTCGAGCACCTTCTCCAACGCGGCCAGGTCACCGCCGGGAGCGACGTCGATCAGCACCCCGCCCGTGCCGATGGCGAGCAGGCCGGGTGACCACGACGGCGCCAGTTGGTGGTACGTGGGCGCGTCGACGACGACGTCGACGCCGGTGGAGGGGGGATATTCACCCGAGGCTGCCAGGATCCCGAACTCGGCCACCGTGGCGTACAGTGCCGCGAGCTGTCGGAACCGCGGCAGGACGTCGTGGCAGTAGCCGCAATCGGGGTCGACGGTGAGCACGTACCGCCGTTCGGCGGTCGTCGGCGCCAGCGCGGCCGCCGCCTCCGGCACACCGTCGCGGGCCGCGGCGGGCAGCCGCAACGCCGCCTGCAGCGTCCGGACCTGCTGAAGCAGCGCGGCGAACCCACACCCGAGCAGGACGATCGCCAGCCACGCCAGGACCAACGCGGCGGTGGTAAAGCTCATCTCAACCTCCGGACAGGGACGGTCGGGCGGACCGCGGCGAGACGACCACCGTCACCACGGCGGCGAGCCCGCCCACAGCGGTCGCCATCAGGTACAACGGGGGCCACCCAGGCACCGCGGTCAGCGGGGCCAGCGGGCCGGGTATCGCCGCCAGGGTCGCGACCGTCCCGGCCACGGCGGCGCGCAGCAGCGCCACCTCGGTGCGCTCGTCGCTGCCCAGGCAACCGCAGGGTTGGCCGGGGGCACGGCGCCTCAACACGGCGAGGTATCCCAGGAAGGCGACGTAGAGCGCGGCTACCAGGGCCGCCGCCACCCGCTGGGTCGCCGACCAGAGCGCGGGGGCCGCGACCGCCGCCACGCTAGGGGCTGCCAGCGCCGCCGCGCCGACGAGCAACGAGCCGGCCGGGAGCGCGCGGCTGACCGGGGGCACGGCCCACCGGGGCAGGACCCGGTGACGGACCAGAAGGTGGGCCAGGCCAGGCCGATCGCGCCGATGGCGGTACGCGGAGACGACGAGCAGAGCCGCGGCGGCCTGCACGCCGACGATCAGTGTGAGCGCGACGAGGATGGTCACAGGCCCACCCTCACAACCAGCTGACCTTGTACATCCGGGACAAGAAGGCGAGCGCGGTGGCCTCGTCGCCACCGTCCCGTGGGTGGAGTGAGATCACAGCGGTGAGGGTGGCGCACACCAGTGAGGAGAGCTCGGCGCCGGGGATGTCGGCCTCGGTGCGCTGCCGCCACACCTCGCCCACGCGGATCTTCAGACCTGACCACAGTGGCAGCTCACGCGCCACCTGGGGGGTGCGGACGATGCTCGCCATGCCCACGCCCGGGACATGTTTGGTCGCGGTGATCCGCTGATAGGACTCGCCGGGCGCCGGGCGTACCCGCAGCCCGGCCGGGGTGTCGGTGAAGGTCAGGCCGTCGAGCAGCTGGAGCATCTGACTGTGGGTGGCCTCAGGGATGTTGACCCAGCAGTACGCCTCGTGCCACCGGCCCCGCCACGCCACCAGTCCCAGCGACCGGTCGGCGTTCTGTGCCAGCAGGTAGGTGCCGCCTTGCGCGGCGTACTCGCCGACGTAGTCGCCGTCGAGGATGACGGCCACGTGGCCGTCGACTGTCCCGACCGGACCGGTTTCGAATGCGCGGATACCGACTTCACCGACGGCCGGAGACGTCGCCAGCCGAATCCGCGATTCTGTGAACCATGGCTCAGAAAGTGGATTGTCCTGATGAATGAGGTTGAGCACACTGCCGTCCGGCGCCACCAATCGTCCCCCCGATTGTGGCCGCCAGGACCTGACAGCCTGGCGATTCACGGTCCGCAACGAAGCCACCCTCCCCATATATCGGCCCGGCAGTACCGTGCACAAAAGATAGTCCTAGTGCTACAAGGGGTCAATTACACGAACAGGCGACACTCCAATGTCACGATCGGAATGAGAATCGCAAGAAATGGCGAGGAACATTCGCGCCACGGTGGCGGCGAGGCGAATGTCTCTCACTATTGAGTGAGCGCCTTTCGACGCACGCGAATTGCCGTCGCAGTGCGTCAGCGGGGATGTGGCGGGCGTGCGGTGCCGAATAGCCAGGCGTCGAAGAAATCCCCGAGCGGCCGCTGCGCCATCTGTTCACAGTGGGCGATGAACTCCTGGGTGCTGGCGTTGCTGTAGCGCTTCGCCGACGCCCACGTGCGCACGATCTGGAAGAAGGTGTCGTCGCCGACGGTGAGCCGCAGGGCGTGTAGCGTCATCGCCCCCCGCTCGTACACCGCGTGGCTGAACAAGTATTCCCGCCCCGGGTCACCCGTCGGCACCGTCCAAAACTGCGGTTCGGCGCCGGGGCCGTCCCAGTACAGGTCGAACAGCTCCGAGGCGGTGTCGTCGCCGTGGTACTCCGACCACAGCCACTCGGCGTAGGTGGCGAATCCCTCGTTGAGCCACAGGTCGTTCCATCCCTGTACCGACACGCTGTTGCCGTACCACTGGTGCGCCAGTTCGTGGACGATCACCCAGGTGGCGTCCTGGCCGCGGCTGAAGAACGCCGGCCCGTACACCGGCCGGCTCTGGGTCTCCAGGGCGTACCGGATGCGCTGGTCGGACAGGGCCACGCCGCCGTACGCCTGCGCCGGATAGGGGCCGAACCACTCGGTGAGCAGGTCGGCGATCTCACCGCTGCGAAGCAACTGGTCGTCGACGCCGCGCGGCAGGTCGTCGTGGACGGCTACGACCAGCGGCGCTCCCTGATGGTCCTGCTCGTAGAGGCGGTAGTCGCCGATCGCCACGAAGGTGAGGTAGCTGGCCGTCGGCACCGGTTCGCTCCACCGCCACGTGGTCCAACCACGGGAGGTGTCACGTCCGTCGGGCAGCCCATTGCTGACCGCCACCAGGCCCTCCGGCACCGTGATCTCGAACCGGTAGGTGGCCTTGTCGCGGGGGTGGTCGTTGACCGGAAACCAGCTGCTGGCCGAGCGCGGCTGTCCGAGGGCGAAGGCGCCGTCGGCGGTGGGGTGGAAGCCTTCACTTCCCAACGATTGGCTGGTGAACGGCTCCGGGGTCCCGGCGTAGGTGACGGTCACCGTGAACTCGTCGCCGGCGGCGAGCGGCGTCGCCGGGGTGACCACCAGCTTGTCACCGTCGTGTGCGACCCGCGCGGCGACACCGTCCACACTGGCCTCAGTGACGTCGAGGCCCACCAAGTCGAAGCTGACCTGCCTGGTGGCGACGTTGGCGGTGGCGGTGGCGGTCATCGTGCCCGACAGTTCCTTGCTCGCCGGGTCGTAGGTGACCGCCAGGTCGTAGTGCGCCACGTCGTAGCGGTCGTCGCCGTACTCGGGGAAGTACGGGTCGACCCGCGGGACGTACTCGGCGGTGGTCTGGGGGTCGGCCGTGCCGGTGCAGCCGGCCAGCGCGGCGAGCGCGACGGTGACGACGAGTCGCCGCAGCCGGCCGCCGCGGTTCATGCGCCGTCGCGTTGGCCGGCTCCGCGGAGCATCAGGCCAACCTTCTGGAACTCCTTGATGTCGCGGTAGCCGCACTTGGCCATGGCCCGCTTCAACCCGCCGAACAGGTTGAGCACGCCGTCTGGCGAGTCGGCGGGACCGTACAAGATCTGCTCCAGGGTGCCGATGGGCTCCTTGGCCCGACTGAACGCTCCCCGCGGCAGCTTGGGGTGGCTCGCCGCCGAGTGCCACCACGCTCCCCCGCCCGGAGCCTCGACCGCCAGGGAGAGCGGCTCACCCAGCATGACCGCGTCCGCGCCGCAGCCGAGCGCCTTGGCGATGTCCCCGCTGGTGCGGATGTCCCCGTCGGCGATGAGGTGGACGTAGCGCCCGCCGGTCTCGTCGAGGTAGTCGCGGCGGGCCGCGGCGGCGTCCGCGATCGCGGTCGCCATGGGCACCCGGATGCCCAGCACCGTGTCGGTGGTGGACCACTCGTCCGCGCCCACTCCGACGATCACGCCGGCGGCGCCGGTGCGCATCAGGTGCAGCGCGGTCTGATAGTTGGTGCAGCCGCCGACGATCACCGGGAGGTCGAGGTCGGCGATGAATTCCTTGAGGTTGAGCGGCTCGTCGGTGGTGGAGACGTGCTCAGCGGAGACGATGGTGCCCTGGATGACCAGCAGGTCCACTCCCGAGTCCAGAATCACCGGCGCCAGCCGGAGGGTGTGCTGAGGCGACACCCGCGCGGCCACGGTGATGCCGGCCTCGCGCATCTCGCGGATCCGCTCCCCGATCAGCTCGGGCTGGATCGGCGCGGAGTAGACCTCCTGGAGCCGGCGGGTGGGCGCCACGTCCGGATCCAACTCCGCCAGACCGGCCAGGATCTTGGAGGGGTCTTCGTACCGGGTCCACAGACCCTCCGCGTTGAGGACACCGAGGCCGCCGAGCCGGCCCAGCTCCACCGCGGTGGCCGGGCTCATCGTGGCGTCGCTCGGGTGCGCCACACATGGGATCTTGAACCGGTAAGCGTCCACCTGCCAGGTGGTGGAGACGTCATCGACATCCCGTGTCCGCCGCGACGGCACGATGGACACGTCCGCGAGGTCATAGCCTCGTTGGGCGGTCTTACCTAGACCGATCTCCACGACATCACGCACGACTTGCTCCTTTGCACCCAGCGTCCACTCGGAGCGCCGGTCCGGCCCGTCAGCGGGGCTGGTAGTTGGGGGCCTCGACGGTCATCTGGATGTCGTGCGGATGGCTCTCGGTGAGGCCCGCCGCCGTGATCCGCATCAGCCGGCCGCGCTCGTAGAGCTCGGCGATCGTGTGTGCCCCCACGTAGCCCATCGCCAGGCGCAGGCCGCCGATGAGCTGGTGGGCTACCGCGTCCAGTGGGCCACGGTACGGCACCTGACCCTCGATACCCTCCGGCACCAGCTTCTCATTCGACGTCACGTCCTGCTGGAAGTAGCGGTCCCTGGAGTAGGACTGGCCTTGGCCACGGGACTGCATCGCGCCCAGCGAGCCCATCCCCCGGTAGGACTTGTACTGCTTGCCGCCCACCAGCACGACCTCGCCAGGGCTCTCGGTGCAGCCGGCGAGCAGCCCGCCGAGCATCACCGTCTCGGCGCCGGCGGCCAGGGCCTTGGCGATGTCCCCAGAGTGCTTGATGCCGCCGTCGCCGATCACCGGCACTCCCGCTGGCCGGGCGGCCCGCACCGCCTCCATGATCGCGGTGATCTGGGGGACGCCGACTCCGGCTACCACCCGGGTGGTGCAGATAGCGCCGGGGCCGACACCCACCTTGACCGCGTCGGCGCCGGCTTCGACCATGGCCTTGGCGCCGTCGTAGGTGGCGACGTTGCCGCCGACCACGCTGATCCCCCGCTGCTCCCGCTTGAGCCGGGCGACCATCTCCAGCACCTGCCGGTTGTGGCCGTGGGAGGTGTCGACCACCAGCACGTCGACGCCCGCGTCGATCAGCGCGCCGGCGCGCTTGTACGCGTCCTCCCCGACACCGATCGCGGCGGCGACCCGCAGCCGTCCCGCCTCGTCCTTGGGGGCGTGGGGGTCCTGCTCGCTCTTGGTGAAGTCCTGGACGGTGCTCAGGCCGCG
>CAYTMR010000020.1:0-35978 GCA_964438855.1 uncultured Micromonosporaceae bacterium | reverse complement strand
AACACGATCGGGGTGGCGAACAGCAGCAGCATGATCGCGCCGTGCATGGTGAACAACTGGTTGTACTGCTCCGGCGAAAGGAACTGCATACCAGGGCTCGCCAGTTCGGCGCGCATGATCAGCGCCATCGCGCCGCCGATGACGAAGAAGACGAACGAGGCGACCAGGTACATCATCCCGACCTGCTTCGCATCGGTGGTGCGCAAGAGCCGCGTGAGCGCGGAGCCGGGCAGGGGGCGATGTACCGGCCACGGCCGGGTCTCGATCGGCTGCGGTTCGGATCCGACGACCCTGGTCATGGTCCTCCTTCGAGGCGCAAAAAGCGACATTACAGAGCTATGTCCGTATAACACCGCAGTCTACGGCTATAGGGTTTATCGGCCTGATGCGGCCAGCCGATCCGGGTGCGCGTTACTCCTCACAGTGGGCCGGGCATGATAGAGGGGTTTGGTCATCGGCACGGGAAGGGCTCTGCACGTGGCACAGCGTTGGGTGGTGGCGGTGGACGGTCCCTCCGGCTCCGGCAAGTCGACCGTGTCGCGTCGTCTGGCCGCCGCGCTCGACGGCGCGTACCTGGACACCGGCGCGATGTACCGGGCGGTCACCTGGGCCGTGCTGAAAGCGGGAGTGGATCCCGCCGATCAGGAGGCCGTCGCCAAGGTCGCCGGCGACGTGACCCTGGAGGTGGGCACCGACCCTGGTGAGCCGCGCATCGCGGTGGATGGCCAGCCGGTCGACGGCCCCATCCGCGGCGCGGAGGTCACCTCAGCGGTGTCGGCGGTGGCGGCCGTGCCGACGGTGCGGCGGCTCCTCGTCGCACGTCAGCGAAAGATCATCGAAGCATCCGATGGGATCGTGGTGGAGGGCCGGGACATCGGCTCGGTGGTGGCACCGGACGCGGACCTCAAGGTCTTCCTCACCGCCTCGGCGGAGGAACGGGCCCGACGCCGCAGTGCCGAACAGGCAGCGGACTTGTCCGCCACCGCCGAAGACCTGGCTCGCAGGGACCGCCTAGACGCGACCCGTGCCACCGACCCGCTGCGGCGTGTCGACGACGCGGTCGAGCTGGACACCACCGCCATGGGGATCGACGAGGTGGTCAAGACTCTCTACGACCTCGCGGTGTCTCGTATCCGCGCGCAGGGCGCCCAATGACCGTTCCGCACCCGACCGCTGGCGTGCCGGTGGTAGCCGTCGTCGGGCGCCCCAACGTCGGCAAGTCCACTCTCGTCAATCGGATCCTCGGCCGCCGGCAAGCAGTGGTCGAAGACACCCCAGGGGTGACCCGGGACCGGATCGCCTACGACGCGCAGTGGGCTGGACGTCGCTTCACCGTGGTGGACACCGGAGGCTGGGAGCCCGGTGCGCGTGACCGCGCGGCAGCGATCGCCGCCCAGGCGGAGGCGGCGGTGGCCATGGCCGACGTGGTGCTGTTCGTCGTCGAAGCCCCGGTCGGGGCGACTGACGCCGACGAAGCCGCCGTGAAGATGCTCCGTCGCAGCGCCAAACCGGTGATCCTCGTGGCGAACAAGGCCGACAACCCGGCGCTGGAGCTGGAGGCCAGCGCCCTGTGGTCACTCGGGCTGGGGGAGCCCTATCCGGTCTCCGCGTTGCACGGGCGTGGCACCGGCGATCTGTTCGATGCAGTGCTCGCTGTGTTGCCAGAAGCGCCCTCGGTGGAGGAGCCGGCGGTGCGGGGGCCACGCCGAGTGGCGTTGGTCGGCCGCCCGAACGTCGGCAAGTCCAGCCTGCTCAACCGGTTGGCCGGGGAGGAGCGGGCGGTGGTGGACCAGGTCGCGGGCACCACCGTCGACCCGGTTGACTCTCTGGTGACGATCGACGGCGAGACCTGGCTGTTGGTGGACACGGCGGGCCTGCGCCGCCGGGTGGCTCGGGCTACGGGCACGGAGTACTACGCCAGTCTGCGGACCGCGGGCGCCATCGACGCCGCCGAGGTGGTGATCGTGCTGCTGGACGCCAGCGAGCCGATCTCCGAACAGGATCTTCGGATCCTGTCGATGGTCACCGACGCCGGCCGTGCTCTGGTTCTGGCGTTCAACAAGTGGGACCTGGTGGACGAGGAGCGCCGCTACCAACTCGACAAGGAGATCGACCGCGAGCTGCGGCGCATGCGGTGGGCGGTGCGGGCCAACGTGTCCGCACGCACCGGCCGGGCGGTGGACAAGCTGGCGCCGGCCTTGCGCACCGCGCTCGCCAGCTGGGAGCAGCGCATCCCCACCGCTGCCCTGAACCAGTGGCTGACCGCTCTGGTCCGCGAGACCCCGCACCCGGTGCGGGGAGGCCGAGCGTCCCGGGTGCTGTTCGCCACCCAGGCCGGTACCTGCCCGCCGAGATTCGTCCTCTTCACCACCGGCCCGCTTGATCCGGCCTACATCCGGTTCATCGAACGGAGACTGCGCCAAGAGTTCGGATTTGAGGGAAGCCCGATCCAGATCTCCGTCCGCGCAAGGACCAAGCGGGCTCGCCGATGATCAGCTTCTGACGCGTCCAACCCCCGCGAAGGTGGCTGACCGCTCCGGGTGGTCGTACAGCGGCTCGGACGAGTCGTCCGGCCGCCACTGCGGCGTCCAGACCACACCTGGCTCCAGGAGCTCTAGGCCGTCGAACAGGGCGATGACTTCTTCCCGGCTCCGGTGGGTGACCGGGGTGGGAGTCTTGTCGAAGACCGCGCGGATCGCCGCGGCGACCTCGGGCCGCGGGTCCTCGGTGGTGTGCGAGATCACCACCAGACTGTCCGGTGCTAGGGCCGAGGTGTAGCGCGCCATGAGCCCGGAGATGTCGTCCTCCGGCGAGATGTAGTGCAGCACCGCAACCATCATCAGCGCGATCGGTGCGTGGAAGTCGAGCAGGCTCTTGGTCTGCGGGGCGCCCAGCACCGCGTCGACGTCCCGAATGTCAGCGTGCACGATGGCGGCGTTCGGGACGCCTTCGAGCAGTTGCAGGGTGTGCGCGACCGCGACCGGCTCGTTGTCGACGTAGACGACCCGACACGCCGGGTCGAGCTCCTGGGCGGTTTCGTGGACGTTGCCGACCGTGGGGATGCCGGAGCCGAGGTCGAGGAACTGGGTGATGCCGCGCTGGTAGCAGAAGCGAACAGCGCGTTGGAGGAAGGCGCGGTTGGCCCGGCCGACCAACGGGGCGTCCGGGTAGGCCTGGAACAGCTCGTGGGCCGCGGCCCGATCCGCGGCGAAGTTGTGGGCGCCGCCGAGTGAGTAGTCGTAGATGCGGGCCGCGCTGGGGACGTTGACATCGACACCGGGCGGCGGGCGCCAATCGGTCGACTCAGGCATGGTGTGCCTCCTGACGAAGGCGCACCCCGCTGGGGGGAGCGCGGGCTGGACTCCGTGTCCGTCCCGACGCGGTACGCACCGGGATTCGGCGTGACCCAGTGTCGCATGACAGTTGCCTATGCGTCACTGCTCTCGGCATACTACCTAGCATCCTAGGATGTCTTACGCGATGTGATCCACACCACCCTCGCGCCACATGCGCCGACGACACCAATCCCAAGCCACACTCGCCTTGCCTGACCTCGTCCCGCGTGACCAGCGGCACCACGCACACGAACGACAGCTTCATGGCCTCAGACTTACGGCCGAAACGAATCAGGGTCCTGACGCTCGAGCGTCAGGACCCTGATCGACGTGGTCGGGCTGGCCGGATTTGAACCGACGATCTTCGCACCCCCAGTGCGACGCCTTACCAAGCTAGGCCACAGCCCGCAGTCTCGCCGGTAGAGGCGGGACAGTCAGTTCGAACTGTACAACAGATCCCGGCGTGACCGCGAGGCGACCACCACCTATGTGGCGGTGGCAGACCGCACACGGGTGTCGGCGAGGCCGCGACCGGGCCGATATAGTGTCGTCCCGACTGGCGTCGTCGTCGTACCGGCTGGGGGCGGTCGTCGCGGAGGGAGGCACCGGTGTCACAGCCGACCACGACATCCCAGGTGTACCGCCACATCTTCACCGTTCCGAACATCATCAGCCTGCTTCGGCTCGCCGGGGTGCCGGCGTTCCTATACCTGCTTCTGGTGGCTGAGGCGGAGGTCGCCGCGGTGGTCGTCCTCGCGATCGGCGGAGGCACTGACTGGCTGGACGGCTGGGTGGCGCGGCGCTGGGGCCAAGTGAGCCGGTTGGGGGAGCTGCTCGACCCGCTCGCTGATCGCCTGTACATCCTCGCCACGCTGCTGGCTCTCACGGTGCGTGACATCGTGCCGTGGCCGTTCACCGCGGCGCTGCTGGCCCGTGAGTTGGTCCTACTCGTGGCTCTGGAGGTGTTGCGGCGCAACGGCTACGGGCCGCTACCGGTGCATTACCTCGGCAAGACGGCCACGTTCATCCTCCTTGCGGCGTTCCCCGCGCTCTTGCTCGCGACAGCGGTGCCGGCGACCGAGTGGTGGGCCCACCCGGTGGGTTGGGGGCTGGCGTGGTGGGGCCTGGTGCTCTACTGGGCCGCCGGGATCCTTTACCTGGTGCAGGTCGCAGGATTGGTCCGTACCGGGGCCGGGAGGCCGGATGGCTGACCCGAAGGGCCGGCACGGTTTCGGCGTGGCGCCACTGTCACCCGACTTCCTGACAGAACTATTTCAGGACCCACTGGACCCCGGCTACGCGGACGCGGCCGCGCGTCGCGCGCAGGGGCGTACTCGACCACCGTGGCAGCGACGTGGGCTGCGAACGTTGACTCTGATCACGTTGGTCGTGGTCGGCATGCTCCTTGGCGTGGCGTACCGGCACGTGCTGGCGGAGGAACCGGATCGGACCCGAGCCCGGGCGGAGCTGGTGGAACGGATCCACCAGCGTGAAGCGGAGGTGGAGCGACTCCGGGAGATCTCCGACGGTCTGCGGGACGACGTGTCGCGGTTGCGGGATCTCGCGCTGGACGACTCTGACGTCCGGCGCTTGCGCGAGTTGGAGGCGTTGACCGGCCTAGCTCGGGTGACGGGTGATGGCGTGGTGGTCCAGGTCGCGGACGGTCCACCGGTCCTGAACCCCACCAGTGGCGAGATGGTCACCGACCCTGAGTCGCGCATTCTCGACCAGGACCTCCAGCGGATCACCAACACTCTCTGGGCGTCCGGAGCCGAGGCGATCGCGATCAACAACCATCGCTTGACCGCCACGTCGACCATTCGCAACGCTAGTGGGGCGATCTTGGTCGACTACGTGCCGGTGGCCGGCCCTTACGAGGTCGTCGCCATCGGTCCGGGTGATCTAGAGGACCGGTTCGCGGCGTCGGAGACCGCCGCGTTGATGCGGATGCTGGCCGACCGGTACGGCATCTCGTACAACCTCCGTTCGGAGCGCGATCTGGTCCTGCCGGCTTCGGGAGAACCCAAGCTCCACTACGCCAAGCCGATGGAGACCGCGCCTGCGGCTCCTTCCCCCGCCCCCTCCGGAGGTGACTGAATGATCGCGGTGCTCGCCCTGGCCGCCGGGGTGGTGCTGGGGCTGGTCCTAGAGGTGGACGTGCCGGTCGCGCTGCAGCCGTACTTGCCGATTGCGGTGGTGGCCGCGTTGGACGCGGTCTTTGGCGGGGTGCGGGCCAAGCTCGACGGTATCTTCGACGACAAGCAGTTCGTCGTCTCGTTCATCTCGAACGTCTTGGTGGCGGCGTTCATCGTGTATCTGGGGGATCAGCTTGGGGTGGGCAGTCAGCTGTCCATCGGAATCGTGGTCGTGTTCGGTGTGCGGATCTTCGGCAACGTGGCGGCGATTCGTCGGCACCTGTTCCGGGCCTGAGGAGGGGGCGCATGACCGACGAGCCGGTTGCCCGGTCGGATGACCCTGACGAGGGTGAGGGCGGGCCGGCGGTGCCCGATGGGGACGCCGAGCCAGATGCGGCTGGTGGGGACACGGGCGCCGGGGAGTCGGGGCCGGACGTGGGGCGCAGCGGATCCGGTGAGGGGAACCCCGACGGCGAGGAACCGGGAGACCTGGCGCGGGGGGAGTCTGCGCCGCCAGCTGGTGGGGTGACGTCGCGCGGCGACCGGCGGCGACGGATCCCGGCGGTGGAGCTGGTGATGGCGCTGTTGCTGGCGTTGCTCGGCTTCGCATTGGTGATGCAGTGGCGCACCGTCGCCACCGACCCTAGCCTTTCCACAGCACGACAGGAGGACCTGGTGCGAATCCTGTCGGACCTGGATTCGCGGGAAGGCCGTCTGCGCCAGGACATTGCGGATCTGGAACGGATTCGTAGCGAGTTGACGACGGCCGGCCAGAGCCGGGAGGCGGCGTTGGAGGAGGCTACCCGGCGCGCCGACGAGTTGGGCATCCTGGCTGGTGCGCTGCCGGCCGAAGGGCCGGGGATCACGGTACGGCTGGTGCCGGTCGAGCAACCGATTGCGGCGGCCACGTTGCTGGATGCGGTGCAGGAGTTGCGAGGTGCGGGTGCGGAGGCGATTCAGGTCGCCGGCGGCGACGGTACCGCGGTGCGGGTAGTGGCGTCGACGTACTTCGTGGACGCTGAGGATGGCATTGTGGTCGATGGGGTGACCTTGACCGGCCCGTACACGTTGACGGTAATCGGGGATCCGAGCACTCTGGCGCCGGCGTTGAACATCCCGGGCGGGGTGGTGGAGTCAGTTCGTAGTAGCGGCGGTACGGTGATCGTGCAAGACGAGCCGGGCGTGGTGAGGGTGTCTGCGGTGCGGGAGTCCGAGGCACTGCGACACGCCCGCCCCGTGTCGTGAGCCGCCGCGGAGAGTAGGGGGTCATGGTTCCCGAAGAGTTGCGCTACACCTCTGAGCACGAGTGGGTGGCGACGGCCGAGGGCGGGCGGGTGCGCGTGGGCATCACCCACTATGCGCAGGATGCGCTGGGCGACATCGTCTTCGTGCAGCTTCCTGAGGCCGGGGCGGAGGTGGTCGCCGGCGAACCGATGGGTGAAATCGAGTCGACCAAGAGCGTGTCGGAGCTCTACGCGCCGGTCTCCGGTCGGGTGGTGGCGGTCAACTCGGCGGTCGCTGATGCACCCGAGGTGATCAATACTGCTCCGTACGGAGAGGGGTGGCTGGTGGAGATCGAGCCGGCTGATGCCGGCGCGGTTGAGAGCCTGCTCGATGCCGCGGCCTATCGTAGGCTAACCGACGCGTAGAGTTGATGTTGCCCACTGCCATGCCTGACCGTGAGGTGGTCTGATGACGCGCCCAGACGACGAGTTTCCCCCGCTCGACGTCACGTCCACGCTCAACTTGGGTTCGCTCGACGAGGTGCTCGAGGGCCCAGACACCGATGTGCTGCCGCTTCGCATGTCTGGTTCACTTCCACCGGGCATGGCGTTGCTGGTGGTGCGGCGTGGCCCTAACGCTGGTGCCCGGTTCCTGCTGGACCACGATGTGACGACCAGTGGTCGGCATCCGGACAGCGACATCTTCTTGGACGATGTGACAGTCTCTCGCCGGCACGCTGAGTTTCACCGCGACGGTGGCACGTTCACGGTACGCGACGTCGGCAGTTTGAACGGCACGTACGTCAACCGGGAGCGGGTGGAGTCGGCGACTCTCAGCAACGGCGACGAGGTGCAGATCGGTAAGTTCCGGTTGGTCTTCGTCGCTGGTCCGCGCCCTGGGAGTGAGTGACTGTCCGCCGGTGCCGTTGGTCGCCTGTCCGTGCGTGTACCGTCGTTAGGAGTAGGGCTGTGAGTCGGTACGGAGGTCGGGCGTGCGCGAGCTGAGCGTGGTCGGAGTCCGGGTGGAGCTTCCCACCAACCAGCCGATCGTGCTGCTGCGAGAGGTCGACGGAGAGCGTTACTTGCCGATCTGGATCGGTGCGGTGGAGGCCACGGCGATCGCGTACGAGCAGCAGGGCGTCAAGCCTGCGCGGCCACTGACTCATGACCTGCTGCGGGATGTGCTGGCGGCGTTGAACGCGCCGTTGCACGCCGTCGAGATCGTCGAGTTGAAGGAGAACGTGTACTTCGCCGATCTGCTGATCGGCGATGGGGTGCGGGTCTCCGCCCGGCCCAGTGACTCGATCGCGTTGGCGTTGCGGGTGGGCGCGAAGATCAGGTGCGCCGAGGCGGTCTTGGATGAGGCCGGGATCATCATCCCGGACGAGCAGGAGGACGAGGTCGAGAAGTTCCGGGAGTTCCTCGACCAGGTCCGCCCAGAGGACTTCGCGGGCTGAGTGTTGCTGTGCCCGGCGTTTCGTGAGGGGTGGTGGGCTGCCCACCAGTTAGGCTGAGGGCAGCGCCGTTCCCAGTCGGAAGGACTGCGACCATGCATGAGCCGGACGGTGAGTCGTTGGGCTATCGTGGCGTGACGGCCTGCAATGCCGCCGGCATCAGCTACCGTCAGCTCGATTACTGGGCTCGCACCGGGTTGGTGGTGCCCAGCATTCGTGACGCGTCGGGTTCGGGCACTCAGCGGCTCTATTCGTTCCGCGATCTCGTGGTGCTTAAGGTGGTCAAGCGGTTGCTTGACGCCGGGGTCTCGCTACAGAACATTCGGAAGGCGATCGAGACGCTGCGGGCTCACGGGGTGGAGGACCTGGCTGGGATCACGTTGATCTCCGACGGCACGACGGTCTACGAGTGCCGTTCGCCGGAGGAGGTGGTCGACCTGTTGCAGGGCGGCCAGGGCGTGTTCGGCATCGCGATCGGCGGTGCCTTTAAGGAGATCAAGGGCAGCTTGTCTCACCTTCCGATGTCGGGTCGGGAGCCGGCGGCGCGACAGTCGTCATCGACGCCGGCGACGGAGTCACGGCGGGAGCCGGCGTTGGCCGACGAGTTGGCGGCCCGGCGAGCGCGGCGGCGGGCTAGCTGAGCGTGGGGGCGCTCGGGGGGTGGCTGCGGTAGCCTTGCTGAGGCCGTGATCATTGGGGGATGTCACCCGGCGGCTCGGAGCGGGCATGACTGCACGACTTTTCGCTGACCGTCACCTTGGACCGGACGCTGCGGAGTCGCAGCGGATGCTGGAGGTGGTGGGCTACGGCTCCGTCGAGGAGCTGATGGACGCTGCCATCCCTGAGTCGATCCGGTGGAACGGTGCGCTGGAGTTGCCTGCGGCGGCTTCGGAGGCCGAGGCGCTGGCCGAGTTGCGTGCGTTGGCGGCGCGTAACACGGTGGCGGTGTCGATGATCGGCTTGGGTTACTACGGCACCCATACTCCGGCGGTGATCCGGCGCAACGTGTTGGAGAATCCGGCGTGGTACACGGCGTATACCCCGTACCAGCCGGAGATCAGTCAGGGCCGGTTGGAAGCGTTGTTGAACTTCCAGACGATGGTGGCTGATCTGACGGGGTTGCCGGTGGCGAACGCGTCGTTGTTGGACGAGGCGACGGCGGCGGCGGAAGCGATGGCGCTGGCGCGGCGGGCGAGCAAGGTGCCTGGGATGGTGTACGCGGTGGATGCGGATGCCTTGCCGCAGACCGTGACGGTGTTGCGGACCCGGGCGGAGCCGTTGGGTATCCAGGTGCGGTTGGTGGATCTTGACGCGGGTGAGCCGTTGCCGCAGGGGTGTTTCGGGGTTCACCTGCAGTTCCCGGGAGCGTCGGGGGCGGTGCGCGACCACGCTGGTGTGGTGGCGGCGGCACATGCCACGGGGGCGTTGGTGACGGTGGCCGCCGACTTGTTGGCGTTGGCCTTGTTGCGGCCGCCGGGGGAGTGCGGCGCGGACATCGCGGTGGGCACGACTCAGCGGTTCGGGGTGCCGATGGGGTTCGGTGGCCCGCACGCGGGTTACATGGCGGTGCGGCACGGGTTGGAGCGGATGCTGCCGGGTCGGTTGGTGGGAGTTTCTCGGGACGTGACGGGGGCGACGGCGTACCGGTTGGCGTTGCAGACTCGTGAGCAGCACATTCGGCGGGAGAAGGCGACGAGCAACATTTGTACGGCGCAGGTGTTGCTGGCGGTGGTCGCTGGTATGTACGCCGTCTACCACGGTCCGCAGGGGTTGCGGTCGATCGCGGAGCGGGTTCACGCACGGGCAGCGTTGTTGGCTGCGGGCTTGCGCGCCGGCGGGGTGGCGCTGGCTCATGAGAAGTTCTTCGACACGGTGACGGCGGTGGTGCCTGGGCGAGCGGCCGAGGTGGTAGCCGCTGCCGAGCGTCGAGGGATCAACGTGCGGTTGGTCGACGCTGATCGGGTGGGGATCGCCTGCGACGAGACCACCACCGAGGAGCATCTGTGCGGAGTGTGGGAGGCGTTTGGGGTCCCTCTGTCTGGGGCGGTGGCGGCCGGGTCGGGTGCGTTTCCGTCCGAGCTGGCGCGTACCAGTGAGTTCCTTACCCACCCGGTGTTCCACTCTCACCGTAGTGAGACGGCGATGCTGCGGTATCTGCGGCGGTTGGCCGACAAGGACTTCGCGTTGGATCGCGGCATGATTCCGCTGGGTTCCTGCACGATGAAGCTCAACGCAGCGGCGGAGATGGAGCCGATGACGTGGCCGGAGTTCACCGACCTGCATCCGTACGCGCCGGCTTCGCAGGCGGCCGGGTATGCGGAGTTGATCGGCCAGTTGGAGCGGTGGTTGGCCGAGGTGACCGGGTATGACGCGGTGAGTGTGCAGCCCAACGCCGGTAGTCAGGGGGAGTTGGCGGGGTTGTTGGCGATCCGCGCGTATCACCGCCACCTGGGGCAGGGGCAGCGGGACGTGTGTCTGATTCCGGCTTCGGCGCATGGGACCAACGCGGCGAGCGCGGCGATGGCTGGTATGCGCGTGGTCGTGGTGGCCTGTGACGCGGAAGGCAACGTGGATGTGGCCGATCTGGACCGTAGGCTCGCCGAGCACGGTGACCGGGTGGCGGCGATCATGGTGACCTATCCGTCGACGCACGGGGTGTACGAGCCTGGCATCGTGCAGGTGTGCGCCAAGGTCCATGACGCTGGTGGTCAGGTGTATGTGGATGGTGCGAATCTGAATGCCCTGGTGGGCTTCGCCCGGCCGGGTCGGTTCGGTGCTGATGTGTCGCACCTCAACCTGCACAAGACGTTCTGTATTCCGCACGGTGGTGGTGGCCCGGGGGTGGGTCCGGTGGCGGTGCGGGCGCACCTGGCGCCGTTTCTGCCGGGTGATCCGTTGCGGCCGGGGGCGACGCCGTTGGGGGCGGTGTCAGCGGCGCGGCACGGGTCGGCGGGGATCTTGCCGATTTCGTGGGCGTACATCCGGATGATGGGTGCCGATGGTTTGCGGCGGGCCACCGGGGCTGCGGTGTTGGCGGCGAACTACGTGGCGGCTCGGTTGAAGGACTACTACCCGGTGCTGTACACGGGGAACAAGGGGTTGGTCGCTCACGAGTGCATCCTGGATTTGCGGCCGTTGACGAAGCAGACCGGGATCACTGTGGAGGATGTGGCTAAGCGGTTGATCGATTACGGGTTCCACGCGCCGACGATGTCGTTTCCGGTGGCAGGGACGTTGATGGTGGAGCCGACCGAGTCGGAGGATTTGGCGGAGCTGGACCGGTTCTGCGAGGCGATGATCGCGATCCGGGGGGAGATCGACGCGGTGGCGGCTGGGCGGTGGCCGGTGGAGGACAATCCGTTGCGCAATGCGCCGCACACGGCAGTGATGGTGACGGCGGACGAGTGGCGTCACCCGTATCCGCGCGCGGTTGCGGCGTTTCCGGCTGGTGTGAGTGCGGCGGGGAAGTATTGGCCGCCGGTGAGGCGGGTGGACAACGCTTACGGCGACCGCCACCTGGTGTGCACCTGTCCGGGCTAGGTGGCGGTCACGCGGTGGTGGTGAGCGGCGGGTCAGGCCGCGGCGGACTGTGGGGGATCGACGTGGGGGCGTGGGGAGGCGTGCAGGGCGGGCCCGCGGTCAGGTGGGAAGGGCCGCCCGTCGGGCAGTAGGCCTCCGGTGTCTTCGAATATGATCACGCCGTTGCACAACCGGCTCCAACCCTGCTCCGGAAATGACGCGACCACCTGAGCAGCGTTCCGGTCGACAGCGTCGGCGTCCGGGCACACTGGATGATGAGGACACGACATGGGGGGTCTCCGGCTACCAAGATCGGCGTATAGCTCCACGGCGATGGGGAGCTCGGTGGAACCGTGACGCAGATTACCAACGTCTTGTCGGAGCGACCAGGCGCCGCCCGCGCGCCGCGCCGAAAAATCATCTGTTCGTATGAGTGAATTCAAGCCGTTCGGTGTAGTTTTGTCGCGTGGCGCCGCACCGCCTGCCGCCCCTCGCACCTGCCGTGACCTGCGGTGGGAACGCTCCCGGCTGGAGTGGCGGGTGGGGGACGCTGGCGACCCGGCCGCCTTGGTGCAGTCGTTCCTCTCCGAGCATGGTCTACCGGTCGGCGACCTGTCCGCCCCACCGCCGAGCGCCGCCGACTGTCGCGCCGATGTCTGCGGCGCCAGCCTGTACGTCTCGGCCGCCGCCGGTGCCTGGTTCGCCGGCGCACCGTCGGTCGCCGGGCCGATGCACGGCGGGCCACCGGACGTAGTGGCGGTGGTCTGGTCGCACCGACGGTCGATCCCGCCACCGCGGCAGGCCGTGTCGACCGGGCAGTTCCAGCTGGGCCCGTGGCAAGAGAGTTGGTCGCCGGACGAGCACGCCGCAGCGGTGGCCGCGGTGCAGGCGGCCATCGGCCGCGGCGACGTGTACCAGGTCAACGTCGTCGGACATGCCAGTGCCCCGTATCAGGGAGACCCGTTGCCGGCGCTGCGGCGGGTGGCCTTGCTGGCCGGAGCCCGGTACGGCGGTGTCCTGCGCGCCGGCGACGACGCGGCCGCGCCGTGGGCGATCGGCTGTGCCTCACCCGAGACACTGGTCGCCGTGGCCGACGGCACGGTGCTCACTCGGCCGATCAAGGGCACGCGGCCGGCCACCCCGGTCGGCCGTGCCCAGCTGCTGGCGTCGGCGAAGGAACGCGCCGAACACGTGATGATCGTCGACCTGGAGCGCAACGACTTGGCCAGGGTGGCCCATATCGGATCGGTGCGAGTGGATGAGTTGTGCGCGGTGCGGCGCTGGTGCCACCTGTGGCAGGCCGAGTCGGTGGTGTCGGCGCGGCTGGCCCCGGGTGTGGGGTTGGCAGACCTGCTGCGCGCGGTGTGCCCGGGAGGGTCGGTCACTGGCGCCCCGAAGCGGGCGGCGTTGGAGGTGATCGCCGCCAATGAGCCGGTGGGGCGTGGGGCCAGCATGGGAGCGCTGGGCTGGATCGGGCACGGCTGGTTGGATCTGGGGTTGACCATCCGCACGGTGGCGGTCGACGGTGAGCGGGTGCACGTGTGGGCCGGCGGTGGCATCACGTGGGACAGTGACCCCGCCGCTGAGGTGGCTGAGGCCGCGGCGAAGGCGGCCCCGTTACGCGCCGCGCTCGCGGGGACGGCGGTCCGCGACGGCGAGGACGATCCGGTCCTGGCCGGGCAGTGACCGTTGGTTGACCGCCTGCCCGGTCAGCTCGCGCCGCCGCCGAAGACCGCGGCGCGGAGCGTCTCGGTGACGTCACCGTCGTCGCTGACGTGGTGGGCGTGGCCTCCCGTGGCAGCGGAGATTTCCGACAGGGTCGCCACGTCGGCGTCGTCGCCGATCGCCACCGTGATCACACGTACCTCCTGGCCGGGAGCGGGCGCCTGCGCGAGATGGTCCATGAGCTCCGGCAGGGACAGGCCGGGACGACCACCGGTGTCGTCGCTTCCATCGGTGATCACGACGACCAGGTTGCGGGACTCCTCGTCGTAGTTGGCCAACACGGCCTCGTAGGCAGCGGCGACGGTGTTGTACAGACCGGTGTCTTGGCGGGGGACCAGCCCGGCGATGGCGGTCACCAGGTGCTCGCGTCGCAGCCGGTTGTCCTCCATCACGTCGTCGAGGCGTCCGAGCGGTACCAGTGCCCGGTAGTCCTGATCACCATCGATCGCCGTGGAGAACTCCCAGCAGCCCACACTGGCCTCGTCCGGGAACAATCGCACGGATGCGGCGGCCGCTTCCTTGACCCGGTCTAGGCGGGTGTGACCGGTGTCGGACACGACCGTGCCCATGGTGCCGGACACGTCGATGACGAGCAGCACGTTGGTGGACCGGGTCAGGGCGGTCCACTGGTCGATGAGGCGGATCACCGCAGTGGGTGACGGCACCTGCCGGGGCTCGACGCTGACCTGGGTGACCGCCCCCGCGTGTTCGCCGAAGTCCTCGTCCTCATCAGGGCTCCGAAAGCCGAGCGCGTGCAACTCGTCTTGCACTCTCGGGCTGAGTGCGAAGGTGAGGAACTCTTGCGCCGCCTCGCGGGCGTGTCGATCCACCCAGTCGGCCTGCAGGATGAGGTACGGGAAGTCGGCCTCGACCGCACCGTCTGCGGGGTAGACGCTGCTCAACGGCACGGCGGGGTTGCGCCGGTTGTGGGTGAGCACCTCGTACTCCAAGGCAGGGAACGCGGAGACGTGACGCAACCCGGCCTCTTGGTCGCCGTTGGCCGCCTCCTCCAACGCCGTCAACAGCTGTTCGGTGGTGACGTGGTAGACGTCGGGAGCCATGGTGTCGCGCAGGGCGAAGGCGGCGTCCAACTCCCCCCCACCGACGTCGCCGTCGTCGTCGACGTCCAACAGAGCGGCCAGGGCGTGCACGGCAGCGGTGGAGCGGGTCGGATCGGTCATGCCCAGTCGGAACGGTCCCCACTCCGGGTGATCGAAGCGTTCCCATCCCCGCTCGTCGGCGAACACCTCCACCAGTGTGAGCCACCGCAGTTCGTCGTCGCCTAGCCGCGGCTCGGGCCAGCCCAACGCGGCGGCCATCGGCTCTGGCATCGCGATGACGGTGGGGCTGCGGGCGATGCTGGGGCGTTCTGCGGGCAGCAGGGCAGCGCCGGACTGCGAGGCTGCCGCCTTCTGCACCCACACCGACGACGTGGGCAACCAGACATCCGGGGGTTCACCGCTGCCCTTGTCCCAACCGGCGGCGAGCGCACCGGCCACCTCGGCGGAGTCACGTGATTCGATCACCACCCGTGCGCACCTGCCGTCCTGGGTGGAGGGTTCGGACGCCAGCCACTCGGTGGCGAGCCGGTCCAACGGCTGCGCGATCGGGGGTGCTGCCATGATCCGTGCGATGGCCTCGCCGGAACATGCCCGGGCCAGCAGCTGTTGGTAGCCCACCACGAGGACGAACAGCGCCAGCAGGCTGACCGACAGCACGCTGATCCACGGGGCGAACCGACGCGGGCGCCTTCGTGATCCGCCGCGTCGGTGCGAGCGGATGTGGGCGGGCCGCCCGTACGCCATGGGATGCCTCCGGGGGGAAGGGGGATGGAACTCGGACAGTCTAGGCCGGCGTCGAGCGGCGCATCGCCACGGCGCGAAGCGCAGTCCCGGTATCCTCGGTGGCCGTGGCGATGCGACCGATCCGGCTACTCGGTGACCCGGTGTTGCGTACCCCGGCAGAGCCGGTGACCAGCTTCGACGCCAAACTGCGTCGGCTGGTGACTGACCTGATGGACACCCTGCTGGGTGCACCGGGGCGGGCCGGAGTGGCCGCTCCGCAGATCGGCGTCTCCGCCCGGGTGTTCGTCTACCTGGCCGGCGGCCAGCGCGGCCACCTGGTGAACCCGACGTTGGAACTGTCCGAGGAGTTGCAGGAGGGTGAGGAGGGATGCTTGTCCCTGCCCGGGCTGGCGTTCCCCACACCTCGTGCCCGCTACGCCACCGCACGCGGGTTCAACCAGCACGGCGAGCCGGTCACCATCACCGGTGAGGGCTTCCTCGCCCGGGCGTTGCAGCACGAGACCGACCACCTCGACGGTCGGCTCTACGTGGATATCCTGCGCGGGCAAACCCGGCGTGAGGCACTGCGGGCCATCCGTTCGGCGCCGTGGGCAGCGCCGCGGTGAGGCTAGATCACCACGATGTGTGGATGGGGATGGCGGAGGAACTCGCGGTGGGAGACGTCCCACCCGTAGGCGCCGGTGCGGCCGAACACCAGCACGTCACCCACGCGTAGGCGAGCCACCGGCTGCCCGCGGGCCAGGACGTCACGGGGGGTGCACAACTCTCCTGCCACGTCCACCGTGGTGTCTCGGACTTCGGGGCGCGGGAAGGGGTACTCCCACCGTTCGACTGACAGCACCGTGAACGGGTGGCTGTACCCCCAGGCCGCTGGTAGCCGGAAGTGGTGGGTGCCGCCGCGCAGGACCGCGAACCAGCGGCCGTGGACACGTTTGAGGTCGACCACTTCAGCGGCGTACCAGCCGGCGTCGGCGGCCAGCAGCCGCCCAGGTTCGACGGCGAGGCGCACCCCAGGGGCCAGGGCCGCCGCCTGTTGCAGGCCCTCACCGAGCCGGTCGAGGTCGAACCGGCGCGCCGCGGTGTAGTCGACGCCGAAGCCGCCGCCGAGGTTGACGTATTCCAACGCCATCTGGTGGGTGGCTGCGGCCGCCACCGACCAGCGCACCGCGTCGACGGCGAAGCGGGCGTGGGCATCGGCGTCCAGGTTGTTGGAGACCGCGTGCAGGTGGAAGCCGATCAGCCGGACCGCCGTCAGTTGTCGCGCCGTGGCCACCACCGCCGCCAGATCGGCTTCGTCGATGCCGAACGGGGTGGGTTCGCCGGTCATCCGATGACTCGCCGCGGGTGTTCCCGCGGCCCGGTTGACCCTCAGCGCCGCGGTGGCGACGGTGCCGGCGGCGTGGGCGGCCTGGTCCAGCCGGTACAGTTCGAGGAGGCTTTCGACGTGGACGATCGCCCCGGCGGCCACGGCGGCGGCCAGCTCAGCGTCGGTCTTGGCCGGTCCGGAGAACACCACCCGGCCAGCGCCGGCGACCAGCGCCTGTTCCAGCTCACCACCGGAGGCCACCTCCAACCCGTCGCAGGCGGCGGCCAGTTCGGCGACCACCGCCGGGTGGCTGTTGGCCTTCACCGCGTACAGCAACCACGCCCCGGCCGGTAGTACGGCGCGGACCACAGTGGCGCGGGCCCGCAGCACCACCCGGTCGTACACGTAGGCGCACACCGGCGGCGGTACCCCGCGTAGTGCCGTCACTACCCGGTCGGGAAGCATAGAGATCATTGTCTCCGAGGAGGGGTGGATGCGACTGCGCGACTCCGACGATCCGACTGAGGTCTGGCAGTACGCCGAACGGTACCTCGGTGGCGGCACCCGCACCTACAGTCGGTTCTCCGCCGACCTGGACATCTCCCGCGCCTACCACCCGCAGTGGGGAAAGGAGACGTTCTCGCTGCCGACCTTCCTGGTGCCGGAGCCGGCGGGGGTCTTCTTGGACAGCCGTATCGACTCACCGTTGACCGACGTCTACCGGCGGGAGGGCGGGTTTCTGCTCCCGGTGCACCCCGACACGCTCACCGTGCCGGACCTGCCCTGGCGGGCGCGGCTGCTGACGCTGCCGCCGGGACCGTCGTTGGAGGTCGCGCCAACAGCCAACGCCCGGACCGTGCTGGTGCGGCGGGTCGACAGCGAACCAGTGGAGCCACACTTCGTGAAACTTCACTACCCGCGTCGGTTGTCGCGGTTCAGCCGCCGGCTGCGCCGACCCATGATCGAACTCCAGCTGTGGGTCTCCGCTGAACTGCACCGGGCCGGGGTGCCGTTCCTGCCCGAGGTGGCCGGGGCTGCCTTCGGCGACGATCCGACCGAGGCGTGGGGATACGTGGTGCGGGAACGGCATCTCCTCGGCGGGTCACTGCGGTTCACCGTGCCGCTGTTCGCCCTCTACGGCACCGACGTGCACGCACCCGACGATCCCACCCTGCTGGAGCAACTCGTCGAGCGTAGCGGTGCCCCAGCCTCCGAGCTGGTCGCTCACCACGTGGTCGCCCCCCTGGTCACCCTGTGGTGGCAGGTCCTGCGCGCTACCGGTTGTCTGGCCGAACCCCATGGGCAGAACACGCTGGTGACCTTCGACAGCGGCCACGTACGCATCGGCTACCGGGACTGTGGGATCTACGTGGACGCCTCGGTACGCCAGGCCGCCGGGGTGACCGGTGACCTGCCGCCACGCAACGTCATCGCCCACGACATCGACAAACCGGCCCCCCAGGTCCGCAGCTTGGTCTACGACACCTTCCTCGGCCACCACGCACTGTCCTACCTTGCCCGGCTGGCCGAAGAGCGGCTGGGACTGCCGCCGAGGCTGCTGCACGACGCGGCCCGACAGGCGTTCCACGACGCCGCCGACCCCCAGCTGGTGTTTCCGCCCACCGTCTACAACTACGACGACCAACTACACCCGGACGGCGGCTGGCGGCTCATCGACACCGGCGATCCACCGCCGTGGCGGTGAGCTCGGGTAGGGTCACCGCCATGGGGCAGGCACCGGAGCTGACCACTGATCGGCTGCTGCTGCGTCGCTGGCGGCTGGCCGACCGGGAGCCGTTCGCCGCGCTCAACGCCGACCCGGAGGTCATGGCGCACTTCTTGGCGCCGCTCAGCCGTGCCCAAAGCGACCAGATGATCGCGCGGATGGAGGAGGCGTTCGACCGGCAAGGGTTCGGCCTGTGGGCGGTCGAGGTACGGGACACCGGAGAGTTGATCGGCTTCGTCGGCCTCAACGAGGTCGGCTTCGACGCCCACTTCACTCCGGCGGTGGAAATCGGCTGGCGGCTGGCGCGCTCCGCCTGGGGGTTTGGTTACGCCACGGAAGCCGCCCGGGCGGCCCTGGCCTACGGGTTCGACGCGATCGGCCTGGAGGAGGTCGTCTCGTTCACCACCGTCGGCAATACCCGCTCCCAGGCGGTGATGCGCAGGCTGGGGATGACCCACGAGCCCGCCGACGACTTCGACCATCCACACATGCCCGCAGGGCATCCGCTACGGCCACACGTCCTCTACCGGATCACCGCCGCCCAGTTCGCCCGCCTGTGGTGAGCAGGGCCATCCGGTGGAGCCCGTCACGGCGCAGGTGGGACCGAGGCCGATAACAACCCTTCACGCCACCCCCGTCGGTATCGACATGGCACGGTGACCCGGGCCCGCATCGCCCACATCGCTGAACCCCTGCGGGTACGGGAAGATGAGCCCATGCGCCGGCTATGGCATCTCGCCCGTCAGTACTGGGTGGTCACGTTGACCCTCGCGCTCGGGTTGGCGGGCCTCGCCCTGGCCTTCGCCGGCGCCGGTGGCGTGGTGCGGTGGCTGTTCAGCGGCTACGCCCTGACCGTCGCCGCGTGGCAGGGCGTCGGCATGGTCCGTGACCTGCTCCATGGCCGGTGGGGGATCGACGTGTTGGCCGTCACCGCGATCGTCGCCACCGTGGTGGTCGGAGAGTACGTCGCCGCGTGGATCGTGGTGTTGATGCTCACCGGCGGCGAGGCCTTGGAGCACTACGCGGCGCAACGGGCCACCCGCGAGCTCGACGCCCTGCTCGCACGCGCTCCCCAGCGAGCCCACCGCATCGATGGCGATAGTGTGGTCGACGTGCCTGCGGACGAGGTACGTCCCGGCGACGTCCTGCTGGTACGCCCCGGTGAGGTGGTGCCGGTCGACGCCACCTTGCGCTCCGCACAGGCCAGCATCGACCAGTCGTCGCTGACCGGTGAGAGTCTGCCGGTCGACAAACGCGCCGGCGACGAGGTGCTCAGCGGATCGGTCAACGGTCCATCCGCGATCGAAGTGGTCGCCACCGCATCGGCCGCCGACAGCCAATATCAGAAGATCATCGCCCTGGTCAGGGAAGCCGAAGCGAGCAAGGCGCCGATCGTGCGGCTGGCCGACCGGTACGCCGTGCCCTTCACCCTCTTCTCGCTGGCGTTGGCAGGCCTGGCGTGGGCAGTGTCCGCCGACCCGGTGCGCTTCGCCGAAGTCCTCGTCCTGGCCACACCGTGCCCGTTGCTCATCGCCGCACCCGTCGCCTTCATGGGCGGCATGAGCCGTGCCGCCCGCAACGGCGTGATCGTCAAAGGCGGTGGCGTGCTGGAACAACTGGCCTCGGCCAGGACCGCCGTGTTCGACAAGACCGGCACACTCACCTACGGCATCCCAGAACTGGTCGAGATCCGCCCCGAGCCTGGGTTCACCGAGGAGGAACTGCTGGCGGCCGTGGCCAGCGCCGAGCAGTACTCCTCCCACGTGCTCGCCGCCGCGTTCGTCGAGGCGGCCAAGAACCGTGGCGTGACACTGAGCGACGCGCAGTGGGCGCACGAGGAGGCGACCAACGGTGTCCGCGCCGACATCGACGGTCGGGACGTGGTGGTGGGCAAGTTCACCTTCGTCGCCCAGCAGGCCCCCGACGCGGAGCGGACCACGATCGGGCCAGGTCAGCTCGCGGTGTACGTGGCGATCGACGGCCGTTACGCCGGCGCCCTGCTGGCCAGCGACAACCTGCGCGCCAACGCGAAGACCACTGTCGACCGTCTCCGCGCCCTCGGCGTGCGCCGCACGATGATCCTCACCGGTGACGCCCGGGAGACAGCCGACCACGTCGGCGCCGCGCTGAGTATCACCTCGGTGCACGCCGAACTGCTGCCCGCCGACAAGGTCGACGCGGTACGCGCGATCACCGAACGGCCGGTCATCATGGTCGGCGACGGCGTCAACGACGCCCCGGTGCTCGCCGTCGCCGACGTGGGCCTGGCGATGGGCGCCAAAGGCACAACCGCCGCCAGCCAGTCCGCCCACGCGGTCATCCTCGTCGACGACCTGTCCCTGACCGTGAAAGCGGTCGAGATCGGGCGTGACACGGTGCGCATCGCGCTTCAGAGCATCTGGCTCGGCATCCTGGTCAGCGTGGGTCTGATGGTCGTGGCGGCCTTCGGCACGATCCCCGCCACCGCTGGTGCGCTACTGCAGGAACTGGTCGACCTGGCGACTATCCTCGCCGCGTTGCGAGCCATCGGAGGCCGACTCGATCAGCGTAGGCCCCACTAGCCGCCGAGCTGGTCGACGGCGATCACGGTGATCACGGCGGTGCCGGCCTCATCGGAGGCGGCCAGGTCCACTTCGGCGCTGATGCCCCAGTCGTGGTCACCAGCCGGGTCGTCGAAGATCTGCCGGACCAGCCACCGGTCGGGTTGTTCGTCGATGAGCAGCAGCGCCGGCCCGCGTGCGTCCGGTCCGGTACCGATCTCGTCGTACTCGGCGAAGTACGGTTCCAGCGCCGCCTCCCAGGCCGCCGCGTCGAAACCGGCGTCGCCGTCCAACTCACCCAGCTCCTGCCAGCGCCGCAGCGCCGCCAACTCGACCCGGCGGAACATGGCGTTGCGGACCAGCACCCGAAACGCGCGTGGGTTGCCGGTGACCGGGCGGGGCTTCTCGTCCACCGGCTGGACGGTGGACTGCGGCTGCGGATCTCGCAGCTTCTCCCACTCGTCCAGCAGACTGGAGTCGACCTGGCGTACCAGCTCGCCCAACCACTCGATCATGTCGGTGAGCTCTTCGGTCTTGGCCTCGTCGGGCACGGTCTGACGCAGCGCCCGGTAGGCGTCGGCCAGGTAGCGCAGCACCAGCCCTTCGGAGCGGGCCAGCTGGTAGAAGCTGATGTACTCGACGAAGGTCATCGCCCGCTCGTACATGTCGCGGACCACCGATTTGGGTGACAACTGATGGTCGGCGACCCATGGGTGGCCCCGCCGGTAGAGCTCGTAGGCCTCCTCGAGCAGGTCGGCCAGCGGCTGCGGGTGGGTGACGTCCTCCAGCAGCTCCATGCGCTGCTCGTACTCGATACCCTCGGCCTTCATCGCCGCCACCGCCTCCCCGCGGGCCTTGGACTCCTGGGCGGCCAGCACCGGACGCGGATCATCCAACGTGGATTCGATCACCGACACGACGTCGAGGGCGTAGCTGGGATCGTTCCGGTCGAGCAGTTCGATGGCGGCCAACGCGAACGGCGACAACGGTTGGTTGAGGGCGAAGTCGAGCTGCAGGTCGTCGGTGAGGCGGACGGTACGCCCGGCCTCGTCTGGCTCGTCGAGCCGCTCCACCACCCCGGCGGCCAGCAGCGCTCGGTAGATGGCGATGGCGCGGCGGATGTGGCGTCGCTGCGCCGGACGGTCCTCGTGGTTGTCGGTGAGCAGCTTGCGCATCGCGGCGAACGCGTCACCGGGCCGGGAGATCACACCCAGCAGCATGGCGTGACTGACCGTGAAGCTCGAGGTCAACGGCTCCGGCGGGGCCGCCACCAGACGTTCGAACGTCGCCTTGCCCCAGGAGACGAACCCTTCCGGCGGCTTCTTGCGCACCACCTTGCGCCGCTTCTTCGGGTCGTCACCGGCCTTGGCCAACGCCTTTTCGTTCAGCGCCTCGTGCTCGGGGGCCTGCACCACCACGTTGCCGACGGTGTCGAAGCCGGCGCGGCCGGCCCGCCCGGCGATCTGATGGAACTCACGGGCGCGTAGCAGCCGGTTGCGGGTGCCGTCGAACTTGCTCAACGCCGTGAACAGCACGGTGCGGATCGGCACGTTGATACCCACGCCGAGGGTGTCGGTGCCGCAGATCACCTTCAGCAGTCCGGCCTGGGCCAGAGTCTCGACCAACCGTCGGTAGCGGGGCAGCATGCCGGCGTGGTGGACGCCGATGCCGTGGCGGACCAGACGGGACAGGGTGCGACCGAACCCGGCGGTGAACCGGAAGTCGCCGATCATCTCGGCGATGGCGCCCTTCTCCGCCCGGGTACACACGTTGATGCTCATCAACGCCTGGGCGCGCTCCAGGGCAGCGGCCTGGGTGAAGTGGACCACGTAGATGGGTGCCTGGCCGTCGGCGAGCAACTCCTGCAGGGTGTCGTGCAGCGGAGTGGTCGCATAGGAGAAGTTCAGTGGCACCGGGCGCTCGGCGGAGGTGACCACCGCGGTGGGGCGGCCGGTGCGGCGGGTGAGGTCCTTCTCGAACCGGCTGACGTCTCCCAGAGTGGCCGACATGAGCAGAAACTGCGCCTGGGGAAGCTCCAGCAGCGGCACCTGCCAGGCCCAGCCACGGTCAGGCTCGGAGTAGAAGTGGAACTCGTCCATCACCACCTGGCCGATGTCGGCGCGGTCGCCTTCCCGTAGGGCGATGTTGGCCAGGATCTCGGCGGTACAACAGATGACCGGTGCGTCCTCGTTGACCCGGGCGTCGCCGGTGAGCATGCCGACGTTCTCCGGCCCGAACGCCTCACACAGGGCGAAGAACTTCTCCGACACCAGCGCCTTGATCGGGGCGGTGTAGAAGGTCACGTCGTCGCGGGCGAGGGCTGCGAAGTGGGCCCCGAGCGCGACTAGGCTCTTACCAGAACCTGTCGGGGTGGCGAGGATGACGTTGGCGCCGGAGACGAGCTCGATGAGCGCCTCCTCCTGCGCCGGGTAGAGGGTGAAGCCCTGCTCCCGTGCCCATCCCTCGAACGCCTCGAACACTTCCGTGGCGTCGTCGCCGGGTATCCGGTCGATCAGCCGCGGACGGCCCGCGGCCGGGGCGCTCACCACTTCTGGCGGGCACGCTGGAGCCAGATCCCGGCCGCCGCGCCCGCCACGAATATGAGGGCGGTACACATCAACGCCTTGACGAGCAACGCTCACCTCCGTCCCTACACGCTACCCGGCCCGCGATCGGGAGTTAGCGAGTGTACGTGGAGTGATCTCGATGCTGTCAGTGCTGGCCGGGGTGCGATAACGTCGGGGACATGCCAGTGATCGACGGGGAGTACGTCCGGTCCGCCAACCGCTTCGCCGAACGCATCGTCGCCGACCCGCAGGCCCGCTGGCCGGTCGAACCGGGCCGTTACCGGCTGGTGGTCAGCTACGCCTGCCCGTGGGCACACCGGGCCTTGATCGTCCGTCGACTGCTAGGACTGGAAGAGGCGATCTCGGTGGCGGTCGCCGACCCGATCCAGGACGAGCGCAGCTGGCGGTTCACGCTCGACCCCGACGGTCGAGACCCGGTACTGGGCATCCGCTACCTCGCCGAGGCCTACCACGCCGCGGACCCCGACTACGACGGCGGGATCAGCGTGCCGGCGATCGTGGACATCCCCAGCCGCCAACTGGTGACCAACGACTATCCGCAGATCACGCTGGATCTGATCACGCAGTGGCGGGCCTACCAGCGACCCGGTGCCCCCGATCTGTATCCGCAGGAGCTGCGTGCGGAGATCGACGCGCTCAACGAGGTCATCTTCCGAGACGTCAACAACGCCGTCTACCAGGCTGGATTCGCCACCCGCCAGGGCACCTACGAGCGGGCCTTCCACCGCCTGTTCACCCGCCTGGCGGAGCTGGACGAACGGTTGGCGACCCGGCGCTACCTGGTGGGCGACCGCATCACCGAGGCCGACATCCGGCTGTTCACGACTCTGGTGCGCTTCGACGCCGTCTACCACAACCTCTTCCGCTGCAACCAGTACAAACTCACCGAACTGCCGGCGCTGTGGGCCTACGCCCGTGACCTGTTCCAGACACCCGGCTTCGGTGACACGGTCAACTTCGACCACATCAAACGGCACTACTACCTGGTGCACACCCAGTTGAATCCGAGCGGCATCGTGCCGGCCGGCCCGGACTTGTCCCTGTGGCACACGCCCCACGGCCGGGAGGAACTCGGCGGCCGTCCGTTCGGTGAGGGCACCCCACCGGACACCCGTGGCGACTACACGCCATGAGAGCTGATCTTCCGTACGCTGCCTTCGCTGAGGAGATAGGACAGGCCGACCACCCCGCAACGACCGGCCGTGACTCCTTCGGCGATCACCGCTGAGCGGCGGACCAGCATCTCCGTGGTGTAGCGGATGTGCTCCTCCACGATCGCGCGCGGGTCGGCGCGCTGTGGTTCAGGAACCGTCAACGCGCTGAGCATCACCCGCTCCACGACCTCCCGGATGAAACCTTCCGGTGCCTTGCCCTCCCGCACGGCGGTCAGCGCGGCGGCGACCGCGCCGCACGAGTCGTGCCCGAGCACCGCCACCAGAGGGGTCTTCAGGACCGCCACCGCGTACTCGATGCTGCCCAACACCTCGCCGCCGACCACGTGTCCGGCGGTGCGTACCACAAACAGATCACCGAGCCCTTGGTCGAAGATGATCTCCGCGGGGAGGCGGGAGTCGGAGCAGCCGAAGATGACGGCGAAGGGGCGCTGCGCCTTGGCCAACGCGGTGCGGTAGTCGGCGTCCTGGTGGGGCAGCAGCCGCCGCCCCGTGGTGAACCGGCGGTTGCCCTCCCACAACAGCCGCAGCGCCTCCGCCGGTGATGCGGCGTGGGTGTAGGCGGTGATGCCCGCTTCAACCCGGCTCTGATCGTCCATCCCGCCTCCTGGCTCACGCTTCGGGCGATTATCGTCGGGCGCGATCATCACTTGGCTCGTCGGGGGTGCCGTAGAGGTCACCGAGCTTGAGGGCAGGGTCACGGTGTAGCGCGAACCGGGCACGGTCGTAGCGGCGGGTGGTCCGGGCGTCGGCGTGACCCATCGCATCCTGTACGTCCTCTAGCGGCACCCCGATTTCACGGGCGTTGGTGGCGAAGGCGTGCCGCAGGGAGTGCGGTGACAGCCGCTGGGCCGACGGCAGCCCAGCTCTGGTCGCCAGCCGGCGCACCAGCCGGAATACGGCCGGCTCGTCCAACCATCCGACCCCACCGCCTCGGGCGTTGGTGGCGAACAGCGGACCGTCCAGTGCCCCGACTGTCTTTTCGCGTTCGGCCAGGTACTCGTCGAGGGCCTCCCACGCGTGCGCCGACAGCGGCCGTTCCCGCAGCTTGCCGCCCTTGCCCAGGTAGCGCAGGGTGCGCCGGCCGCGGTTGTACGCCAGGGCGTCGACCTGCAACGCCAGCGCCTCACCTACCCGCAGCCCGAGGTCGGCAAGGACCCGCAGCAGCGCCCGGTCGCGCAGGGCCGGCAGTCGGCGGGGGGAGCCCGGTGGGGGGACCGCCGCGTCGGCCGCCGCGAGGAGGGTGCGCACCTCGTCGGCGGTCAGACCGACCGTGGTCGACGCGTCACGGTCCAACCGAGGTCGCCGCACCCCCGCCAACGGGTTATTGCTCGCTACACCGTTGGCGACCAGGTAGGCGTACCAACTGGACAGGGCCGCCAGCCGGCGGTGCACTGTGGCCGGGCTTGGAAGTCGGGCGTCGACGGGATGCTCTACCACCGCCCGGTACTGCCCGAGGTCGGTGGGGCGGGCCTGGAGTGGGTCGAGGCCGTCACGTTGACACCAGGCCAGAAAGTGGGCGAGGTCGCGAAAGTACGCCCGCCGCGTGTGAGCGGCGAAGTCGGCCAACCAGGCGACGGTCAACCGGCGCACGTCGTAGCGGCCGTCGGTGGCGGCGGGCAGGGCGGGCAGAGCCATCACGGAGGCGGCGATGACAGCCTGCTCGCCAACGGCAGGGGTCAGTTCCACCACGGGGACGAGTCTGCCGGTCGTCACCTTCGCCGCTCCCTGCGGGTTCCCTTTCCCTGTATCGATGTGCGTGAGGGCCCCTGCCGGGACACCGAAAGTCTCGCCGAGAGGCATACAGGATAACGGTCATTATCCTGTATCTCTGTTTTCTAGTTTCTACAAACCAAAAAGTACTTTCTAGTTTTAACAAACCTGATAATATGTCCCGGTGGTTACCGTGGATGCGCAGGTCAGACACTGTGGATACCGGGAATGCGGCCGAGAGCTGCCCTACGACGGTCGGGGCCGACCACCCGAGTACTGCCCCGACCGGCGCTGGCCCGACGGCAAGACCTGCCGCCAACTCGCCGCGGCCGAACGCGCCGCCGAACGCGCCGCCGGGCTCGAGGTGCCGCTGGAGACATTCCGGACCGCGGGGGAGCGCCTGGCCAGCGTCGCCGGGCCGCTGGCCCGCCAACTCACCGACCTCATCGATGCCATCGCCGCCGTCCGCGACGGCGCCCTGCGCCGCATCGCCCACGCCGAGCAGGCCGCCACCGCCGCCAACGAGCGGGCACAGGCCGCCGAGGCGGACGCCGCCGCGGCCGAACGCGCCCGCGCCGCCGCCCAGCAGGAACGCCAAGCCGCCCTCGCCGAGCGTGACCGTGCCCTCACCGAGGCCGCCGAAGCGCAACGTCGCGCTCGCCACCTGCAACGCGATGCCGAGGAGCAGACCGCCAGGGCGTGGCGTCAGGTCGCCGAAGCCGACCATGCCCGCGGCGCTGCCGAAGCCGCCGCAGCCGCCGCCGAGCGGGCCCTGGCCGACGAAGTGCAGCGCCGTCAGGCGTTGGAGGCCCAGGTACGCGAGCTGCAGGAGCAACGGGACACCGCCCACGCGGCGATACAGGACCTGCGCGACCGGCTGACCGCCGCCGAACGCCGCGCCGAGACCGCCGAGGAGACCATCGAGCAGGTACGCGCCGCGCTGGCGACCCAACAAGCCGAAACCGCCACCCGGACCGCCGAACGCGACGCCGAACGCGCCCGCGCCGAGCGCGCCGCCACCGCCTGCGCCGACCTCACGGCCGAGCGCGACGCGGCCCGCGCCGAGGTGAGTCGACTCACCAGCGAAGTGGAGCAGCTACGACACCACCTGGCCCGCGCCGAAGCCGCAGCCGCAGCCGCCGACAAACGGTACGAACGGGCGGAGATGCGACTGGAACGGCTCATCGCTGCCTTGCCGACCGGCAACCCCGCCGCCACACCACCCCCACCAGAGGTGAGGTGAGTGGCCGGCTCAGCGCTGAGAAGTCACCGCCGGCTGGAGACGTTCGGCCGCCCGTCGCCCCAAGGCCGTCAACGCCGCACGGGTCCGCGACGGCGACTCCGCCGCCACCAGATGCCCCGCCCGGCCCGGCACCGGCCGGCCCGGCGCCGACGGCAACAGCTGCGCCACCATGCCCGCGACCCGGCCGGTCAACCCCGGAGCCAGAGCCGCGATTCGGACACCGACCATCGCCGGCAGCGTCAACGTCAGATGACCACGGCCGACCACCGCGGCGTCGACGATCCGCTGCGCCGCCCGCCGCGCGTCCATCGACAGCAGCGGGGCACTGGCCGCGGCCGCGAACCAGCTGTACTCCTTCGCCGCCTGCCCGGCGAACAACGCCCGCAGGTGCGAGCCGGTCCGCATCAGCCCCGGCACCACCGTGGTGACCCGGATCCCCTCACCGGCCAGCTCTGCCCGCAACCCCTCCGAGAAACCCACCAGAGCGAACTTGGCGCAGCCGTACGGCACCAGGTGCGGCACCGCCACCTTGCCGCCGATCGAGGTGATGTTGACGATCCGACCAGCCGGCGCCGCCCGCAGGTGCGGCAAGGCACGCAACGTCACATGCACCGGCCCCATCACCATGACCTGGACCGCGGTATCGAAGTCGTCGGCCCCCATCGCCGCCAACGGGCCCACCTGGATGATCCCGGCGTTGTTGACCACCATGTCCAGCCGACCAAAATGCGACGCTGCTCGGTCGACCAGACCCTCGGCCTCGGAACGGTTGGCCAGATCGCACTCCACGGCAAGCACCTCGGCGCCCGAGGCCCGCAACTCCTCCTGCGCGGCGCGCAGCTCCTCGCCGTGGCGTGCACAGATCACCAACCGGGCCCCACGCGCCGCCAGCTCCCGCGCGATCAACAGACCCAGCCCGCGAGACGCCCCAGTCACCAACGCGACCTGGCCAGACAGATCCGCCCGCCGCGCCATCCGCCACCGCATGATCGCCGCCACCGCCGCTGAGGCCCCGAGCAGACTGGCGGCGACCGCCTTCGTCCCCTCCATGACCGGCCCCGTACCCCTTCCCGGCTCCGATCACACCCTGCGAGCCGGCGAGCCACAGCCTCAGGACAGCTCGGCGTCGTGGGCCACCAACGCGATCTGCACCCGGTTGCTGACCTCGAGCTTGCTCAACAACCGGGATACGTACGCCTTGACGGTCGCGACGCTCATGAACAACTCCGCGCTGATCTCCGCGTTGGACTTGCCCTGGCCGATGGCGATCGCGACCTCCCGCTCCCGGTCACTGAGCCGGTCAAGCAGCGCGCGAGCCCGCTCCCGGCGACGATTGTTGGCCGGGTCGGTCGCCGTCACATAATCGATCAACTGCCGGGTGACGGTGGGGGACAGGACCGCATCCCCCGCCGCCGCGCGGCGGACCGCCGTGACGATCTCCGGCGGAGGGGTGTCCTTGAGGAGGAACCCGTTCGCCCCGGCCCGCAACGCCTGCAACACGTACTCGTCGGCGTCGAAGGTGGTCAGCACGATGATCGGCACCGTGACGCCCCGGTGCCGAAGCCGCCGCGTCGCCTCCAGCCCGTCCACCCTCGGCATCCGGATGTCCATGAGCACCACATCGGGGGAGTGGGCCGTCACCGCGTTGACGGCTGCCTCACCATCACCCGCCTCGCCGACGACCTGGATCCCCTCGGCGCCAGAAAGCATGTAGGACAAGGCAGAGCGCACCAGCGCGTCGTCGTCGACGATGAGCACCCTGATCGGCGCGGTCATACCTGCCACGGTAACCACGCGCGGACTTCGAACCCGCCGTCGGGGGAGTGGCCGTACTCCAGCCGACCACCGACCAGGCTCGCCCGCTCGGCGAGCCCGACCAGACCGGTGCCCGTACCCGGCACCGCCTCACCCAGCGCTCGCCCGACCGGCCTGCTGTTGCGCACCGTCACGTGGAGGCCAGCACCGGCTGCCCCACTCACCCGCACCTCCACCGTCGCGCCGGCGGCGTGCTTACGCGCGTTGGTCAACGCCTCCTGCACGATCCGGTACGCGGTACGGCCGATCGTGGCCGGCACGATGGCCAGGTCCTCCAGTTCGCTGTGCCACCGCACTCGGGTACCGGCACGGCGGGAGTCCTCCAGCAGCTCCGGGAGATCGGCCAGGGTCGGTTGCGGCCGATGTGGGTCACCGCCGGGGGTGCGCAGTACCCCGATCACCTCCCGCAGCTCCTGCAGTGCCAGGTGGGCGTTCTCCCGGATCACCGCAGCTGACTGGGCCACCGCCTCCGCTGGCCCGTCGGCCCGGAACTCCAACGCACCGGCGTGCATGCTGACCAAGGAGATGCGGTGGGCCAGGACGTCGTGCATTTCGCGGGCGATCCGTTGACGCTCCAGTTGGCGTGCCTGCTCAGCACGCAGCTGCTGCTCGGCTTCGGCGCGTCGCACCCGGTCGCGCAGCGACAGTACGAGTTGGCGGCGGGCGCGTACGAACATCCCCCAGCCCACGACCAGCGCCGCCAGTACGAACGCGTTGCCCACCGACAGCAGGTACGGATCATCGGGCGCCAGTGGATTGGCCCGGTAGGCGAAGTAGACGATGGCCGACGCCGCGTAGCCGACCCCGACCATGAGCGCGACCTGGATGTGACGATGCACCGCCACGGTGAACAGCGCGATGGAGGCCGGCACGGCGGAGCCCATCGAGAACAGCCCGGTGACCGCCAGCACCACGGCCAGCCCGACCGGCCATCGACGGCGTAGCCAGATGGCCAAGGCCCCCAACCAGCCGGCTCCCACGTCGGCGATCAGCGCCACCTGGCCCACGACCGGGTGGGCTCCGACCGGTCCGACGGGTATGTGGCCGCTGAGCCACAGCCAGGTCATCAGCACGCTCCAGCCCAGTGAGAGCAGGAACGCTACTACGTCGACCACCCAGTCGCGCATCGTACGCCGGCCGCCGGTCGACTCAGGGGCCAGGCCGGCTGGCAGCAGCCGTGACGACACCGGGTCACTCACCTGGCCATGGTAGGGAGCCCTACCGCCCGTCGGCGTACCTACCAAGGTCGACGAGAGCACCGACCAAGGTCTACGCAACGGTGGCCCTCGGTGACACCACGATCGTCGCCGGACCGCAGCGGCCACGCGGGTGTTCTCGGCACGCTGGTCACATGATCGTCGTCAACGACCTCACCAAGCGGTACGGCCGGCAGGTCGCCGTCGACCGGGCGTCCTTCCGCTGCGAACCGGGTACGGTGACCGGCTTCCTTGGGCCCAACGGCGCCGGCAAGTCCACCACCATGCGGATGATTTGTGGGTTGACCCCGCCCACGGCCGGCGACGCCACGGTCGGCGGAGTGCCGTACCAGCGGATAGAGAACCCCGGCCGCTTCGTCGGCGTCATGCTGGACGCCTCCGCCCAGCACAATGGGCGCACCGGGTTGGAGACCCTGCGCCTGGCTGCCCAGGTGCTCGGCGTGCCCCGCCGTCGCGTCGGCGAACTGCTCGAGCTGGTGGGACTGGCCGGTGGCGCGGCCACCAAGCGAGTCGGTGGGTACTCCCTGGGCATGCGTCAACGGCTCGGCATCGCGTTGGCGCTGCTGGGAGACCCCCAGGTGTTGATCCTCGACGAGCCGGCCAACGGGTTGGACCCGGAGGGCATCGCCTGGATGCGCGAGCTGCTGCGGGACTTCGCCGACCGGGGCGGCACCGTCCTGCTCTCCTCACACCTGCTGCGTGAGGTGGAGGCGGTCGCCGACCGCTTGGTGATCATCGGCAACGGTCGGATCGTCGCTCAAGGCAGCAAGGAGGAGCTGCTGGCTGGTGGCGGTACCCGGGTCCGCGCGCTCGACCCCACGGCGTTGAGCGTCGCGCTGCAGGCCGCCGGATTGTCGGCCACCCCGACCTCGGACGGAGCGTTCCTGGTGCAGGCCGATTGCGAGAGCGTGGGGCGGGCTGCCGCCGGGGCCGGCGTCGTCCTCCTCGAACTACGCCCCGCCGACGATGGGGCGCTCGAACGGATGTTCCTCACTGTGACCGCCAACGACCGGAAGGAGTCGGGCCGATGACCCCTGTCGTGGATGTTCCTGCGACCACGAACGCTGCGGTGGTACCGACAGCGTGGCCACGGCCGTCGCTGGCCACGCTGACCATGGTGGAGCTTCGCAAGATGGTCGATACCCGGGCGGGTCGCTGGCTGCTGGTGGTCATCGCGCTGGCATGTGCCGGCATGGCCGGTATCCAGTGGGCGGTGAACGACATCGCGGTCCTCGACTTCGAGACGTTCTTCTTCGGCAGCCTGCTTCCCGTCAACGTCCTGCTGCCGGTGCTCGGCATCTTGACCGTGACCAGCGAGTGGTCGCAGCGCACCGCGCAGACCACGTTCACGCTGGTTCCCGTGCGTCGACGGGTGCTCGTGGCCAAGCTGGCCGCAGGTGTGGTGATGGCGGTGGCCTCGGTCCTGGCCAGCATGGTGATCGCCGCGGCGGCCACTGTGGTCGCCATCGTCACCGGCAGTGACGGCGGTTGGGGGATCGATGCGGTCGCGCTCGGTAACGCTGTCGTTGCTCAAGTGATCGGCGTGATCTGGGGCTTGGCCTTCGGCATGATGCTGCTCAACACGCCGCTGGCGATCGTCACGTACTTCGTGCTGCCGATGATCTGGAACATCCTGGGTGTATCCGTGGCAGCTTTGGAGACGGCCGCGCAGTGGCTGGACACGTCCCGCACGCTGCTGCCGCTGATGTCCGGTGACACGTTGACCGGTCAGCAGTGGGCCCAGGTGGCGACCAGCGTCGGCGTGTGGGTGCTGGTGCCATTGGTCGTCGGAGTGGTGCGAGTGCTGCGGGCAGAGGTCAGCTGAGGTCAACTTGACATAATGTAGATTATCGACCGAACCTCTCGGGGAGGTCACCCGATGTCCGTCACCACTTCGTGCAGACTGACGTCGGGCACCTCCAAGATCGGCGTGACCGCGCTGACCGTGGCGTAACCGTCGGCGAGCAGCCGTGAGTCGGTCCCGGGTTCCCGGCTGGCGTCGGTGTCAGTCAGCGCCAGTTCTATGTAGCCGTTGCCGGTCTGCACCGTGGTCTGCACCGCGCCGAACGCGGCGAGCCGCGCCTCGCGTAACCCTCGTAGCTGCTCCGGCGGCACGTTGGGTGTGTTGAGATTGAGGACGATAGGTGTCGGCTCACGGTGCAGCACCGGCAGCAACGCCGGCAGGTAGTGGGTGGCGGCGTCCCAGTGGACCTCCCCCGTCGAGTCGTCGAGTTGCAACGACACGGCGATGCCCGGGCAGTCGTTGGCCGCCGCGGTCAGCGCCGCGCCCACCGTGCCCGAGTGCAGGATGGCGTGCCCGGTGTTCGCCCCGCGGTTGATGCCGGAGACGACGACGTCTGGCGGCTGCCCGAGACCGCCACGGATGACGATGAGGGTGATGAGCGCTGGTGGCGCGGCCATCGTGAACGCCGCCACGTCCGGCAGCCCCGGCAGCTCCCGCCGTTCGAACGTCAACTGGTGCCCGGGGCCCGGATAGGTGATCGAGGCCGATGCGCCGGAGGCGTCTCGGTCTGGTGCGGCGACCACCACGGTGTGGCCTTCGGCGTGCAGGACACGCGCCAGGTGGTGCAGCCCTGGTGAGTCGATGCCGTCGTCGTTGGTCACCAGCACTCGACTCATCTGGCCTCCGTAGACATGGCGATCGCCCCACCGACGTTAGCAGGGACTGCCGGACGCCGAGGTCGGCGGCGTGCGCAGACGCAGGGTGAGACGGTGCATGGCGAGTTGACGCGGTGTCGCAGGTGCCTGGTAAGAATTCCGTTCAAACACAGGTACGGAGGACACTGATGGCCACGATGACCACCGCCTTGCCGGGGCTCTCCCCCGCCGATCTGGACTCGATCCGCGAGAGCCTGGCGGCCGGACGCAAGCCGAAGGTGATGTTTACTCAGGCGGCCGGGCAGATCGCCGGTCAGGTGGGGCAGGTGGTGGCGCTGGCTGACCCGCAACAGTCCGAGGAGTGGGTGGTGGTGCGGTTCGGCCGTGACGAGCTGCCCTTCTCCCCCGCCGATCTGGCGATCCCTCCACGGCGGCGACCTGGCTGGCCAGCGGCGACGGCACCTGCTCCCGCGCCTGCTCCCTCCGTGCCGGCCTCACCGACCCCCCAGGAGAGTCCGATGAGCACTTCGACCAACCCGTCCCCGTCGACCCCGCCGGAGTCGACCCCGCCAGCCGGCGGTAGAGCCGAGCGCCCGGCCAAGACGAAGCCTGCCAAGCGGCCTGCCAAGCCGAAGCCGCAGCCTGCGCTGACGGTGACGCTGGCCTACACCGACGGGGAGTGGACGGTCGCTGCCCAGCAGGGCAGCCGGACCTTGGCCAAGCCATACCTCATCAAGCCGTCCGAGGCGTTGCGGATGGTGGAGCTGGTGGACGTGCCGACGGTGCAGGAGGCCGTGGAGCAGATCCTCGAGGCGGAACGAGCCGAGGCCGAGCAGCAGGCTGAGCGGCTGCGCGCCGAGTTGGCCGAGGTGGAGGCGCGGCTGGCCGAGTTGCGTTCGGCCGGCTGAGCGCGGCGTGATCGCGGACGGCGTCGGGGTCGTTCTGGGAGACTTGCCGGGTGGCGCACCGCTGCCCGTTCCTGGACGCCCCGACGCCGTTGGCGTTCGCTCATCGTGGCGGGGCTGAGGAGGCGACTGAGAACACGCTGGCGGCCTTTGAGCGGGCTGTCGGCCTCGGTTTCCGTTATCTGGAGACCGACGTGCGGGCTACGCGTGACGGGGTGGCGGTCGTCTTCCATGACGCGACGCTGCAGCGGATGACCGGTTCACAGGCCGCGGTGGCTGACGTGACCTGGCGGGATCTGGCGACGGTGCGGGTGGATGGCGCCGCGGTGGTGCCGCGCCTGGAGGACCTGTTGTCGGCGTGGCCGCATGTGCGGGTGAACGTCGATGTGAAGGCCGACCAGGCGGTGGCTGCGACGGTGGCGGCGCTGCGGCGCTGTGCGGCCGAGGACCGGGTGTTGTTGGCGTCCTTCAGTGACGCCCGGTTGGCCAGGTTGCGTGCGTGGATGCCCACCGTGGCGACGTCGCTGGGACGGCGTGGGGTCGCGTTGTTGCGATTGGCGTCGGTGACCGGGAGGTCGGTGCGCTTGCCGCCGTCGGTGGTGGCGGTGCAGGTTCCGGTGCGGGCCTATGGGGTCCCGGTGGTCGACGTGCGGTTCGTGCGGTATGCGCAGCGGTTGGGTCTGCAGGTGCATGTGTGGACCGTCGACCGTCCCGCTCAGATGGACGCGTTGCTGGACTTGGGCGTGGACGGGCTGATGACCGATCGACCACGGGTGCTGCGCGAGGTCTACCAGCGACGGGGCTGCTGGCATTGAGCGGTACCGTCGCTAGCGTGGAGGAGACCGTTGTCTACCCGCCGCGGGTGAAGTTGCTCGCCTTGGCGCTGGGCTGTGCGGGTGTGTCCGGGCTGGGGTTCGTGCTGGCCGCGGTCGCCGCGCCGGTGGTGGCGGTGCTGGGTGGGTTCCTGGGGGCGGCGACCGCGGCTTCGGCGGTGGTGTTGGCGTGGCGGGCGCTGCGGCCGGGTCCGACGGTGCGGGTCGGTGCCGAGGGAATCGTCGACTGCACCGGGCTGAGCCCGACTGGTCTGGTGCGGTGGGAGGAGATCGCGGCGATTCGTAAGCGTGAGATCGGTCGCGGCCGGGGCGCCGAGCGGATGTTGGAGATCGTCTTGGTGGATCCCGAGGGCTTCGGTGCCCGACCGCGTACGCTGGCGCGACGGATCGCCGATGGTTACCGGGCTGTGCTCAAGCAGCCGCCGGTCGCGATCCCGGGTTCGATGGTGTCGTGGCCGTTGGAGGAGCTCATCGACGAGGTGTTGCGGTGGCGTCCGGAGTTGCCGGTGTTGGATCTGCCGCCGCCGTTGTCAGGCCGTCAGCGGTCGTCGCCGCGCTGGTAGTGGCGCTGCGAGTGTGGGGTGGCCGCTGAGGCGGGAAGGCCGATATCCTCGTAAGGTTACGTTCGCAGGTGGTGGGGTCGGGGGTCGGGAATCCTGGTGATGGTCAGATACTTGTCTCTGAGGGCGACCGACGGATATCGGAGGGAAGGCTAGTCATGGGCGAGCGCATGTTGCGCGGTAGTCGGTTGGGTGCGATCAGCTACGAGTCCGATCGGAACACCGAGCTGGCGCCGCGGCAGACCCGTGAGTACCTCTGCCCCAAGGGCCATCGCTTCGAAGTGCCGTTCGCGGTAGATGCTGAGGTGCCGCCGACCTGGGAGTGTAAGTTCGACGGCACCATGGCGCGGCTGGTCGATGGAGCCGAGCCGGAACAGAAGAAGGTCAAGCCCCCGCGTACCCACTGGGACATGCTGTTGGAGCGGCGGACACTGGCGGAGCTGGACGAGATTCTCAACGAGCGGCTGGCGGAGATACGGGCGCGTCGCGGCGTCCCCGCCCACTAGCCGCGAGGAGCACCCATGACCGAGACCGACGTCGTCCTC